>CAYVOB010000093.1:0-6378 GCA_964452945.1 uncultured Bdellovibrionales bacterium | reverse complement strand
ATTTTCGTGATTTTGTTGAAAGGGGCTGGATAGTCGCATACCCCACAGAAACGACCTATGGACTTGGAGCGAATCCTTTTAACAAAGATGCTGTAGTACTTTTGAACAAGGTAAAACAGCGTTCAGAAGGCAAGCCTTATCTAATGCTAGTTAAGAACATAGATATGCTTGGGGTCTATGCAGAAATAGAAGGCGCTGAAAAATTTTTGGATGTTGCCTGGCCAAATGCAGTTAGTTTTATACTTAAGGCAAAAAAAAGACTTCCAGAGTGGATGATAGATAAGGACGGCAGCGCTTGTTTTAGGATTTCAAGGTCGCAATTTGCGAAAAAGCTTTTTGATTATATAGACAGACCCCTTATATCCACCAGTGCCAACCCCGAAGGTTTTCCGGTAGCAACTGACCCTTATGAAGTTGCTGCTTATTTCCAGAATTACGAAAGGCTTGCAGTATTTCCGGATGTATATAATGATGTAAGAGGGCGTACACCGAGTACGATAATAGATCTTACAAAAGAACCACCAAAGGTTATCAGAAAAGGCGCTTTCAATATAGTCTTCTGATCCAAGGGGTATTATGGAAAAGTTAAAACAAAAACTTAGGGCTTTTAAGAACAGCCCATGGATCTTTACTACTTATTTTGCCGAGGGTTTTCCTTTTCAAGTGGCAGGAGATCTTGCCAATACTTATTTTGTAGCAATGGGCATGAGCCTTCAGTCCTTTGGTCTTACTTCCATTTATAATTTCGCCTGGTCCTTAAAGTTCTTGTGGGCACCAATAGTAGATCTTTTTAAGACCAGAAGGTTCTGGATACTCTGCATGGAGGCGATTCTTGCCACTACTTGTATCTTCCTTGCTGTGAGTACTTTTACTTTATCCCCAATATACTATGCAGTGGTGTTATTCGGTGTAATGGCTTTAACAAGTGCAACGCACGACATTGCGATAGATGGTTTTTACCTTGAACAACTTAATGAGACTGAGCAGCGTTTTTATAGCGGTTTTAGGATCATGGCTTACAGGATAGCGATGTTGTTTGTAAGCGCTGTGCTTGTTGGTATTGCGGGCATCTGGGGTTGGAAGGCCAGTTTTGCCGTAACAGCCTTGATAATGAGCTCAATCTTCATAATGCATGTTCTTATATTGCCAGTTTCAAAAACTGACCATGCACATACCAAGACAAGGACCACTCTTCAGAATTTTAAGGAAGCCTTTGCAAGCTATCTTAGGCAGGACAAGATAATCATAATCCTTGCCTTCATAGTTCTATATAAGGTAGGCGATCAAATGATGTTGAAGATGGCAAAGCCATTCTTGATGAGGGAGATAGGTATAACTGTCGCTCAAATGGCCCTTATCTCCGGAACCATAGGTAAGATCTGCGCGATATTCGGTGCTATCCTTGGAGGTATTTTTATTGCAAAACTGGGACTTAAAAAAGGTCTTTGGATACTTACTATAGTCCAGGGTTTTGCCGTAGTGGCATATATATTGTTAGCGATATTTAAGCCTGGCATATATGCTGTTGCATTAGTCCATGCATTCGAGATGACTGCGACCAGTCTTTCCAGTGTTGCGCTGGTGAATTATCTAATGTTCACTTGTAAAAAAGATTTTAAGGCTTCGCACTATGCTATAGCCTCAGGCCTTATAACTCTTGGCGGTAGTGCAGCGTCAATGCTTAGTGGTTATATCGCAGACTACGTCGGATACACTAACTTCTTCATACTAAGTTTTATAGGTTGCTTCCCGGGTATAATATTAATGTTCTTTTTACCGTTCGAGCGCAAAAACTAATTTGCCCTCCAACTTACTTTTTCATCAATAGTTCGCCTTCCATAGGTATTGCAACTTTTTGTGCGACTTGTTGAAAACACCATCTGCAACAACCTGTTTTGCATAATTCTGCTCAACTGCTAGTTTGCATACAGGTTCTTTTTGCAGGCTTTCCAGCAAGATCCTTGCTGCCTCATCCGCAGAGAATGCTGTTATTTTTTCTTTTACTGCACTGTAGACGTTACCTGTGACCTTACTGCAAGTCACGGCACTGCATACTACTTGTGTTTCTTGCACGCAACTTAGTACAGGTTTTACTAGTGGTGTGATTGAGGCCTCACATATTTCACTTTCTATTTGTAGAACTGCACAAGCAGCCTTAATGTCAGGTCCAAATTTTGCGTCCAGTCCAGCGATAGCGTTTTTAAGGTCTGCCTCAATTTGAGAGCATGTTGCCATCTTTGCCTCATATTCCGTTCTGGTCTTAGCGCACTCTATAGGGTTGATTATTCTTGGTTCGCAAGCTTCAGACATAAGTGGTTTGTAGTCTATATCGAGTTTTGTGAAACAATCGTTTATCTTTATAGGGTCAATAAGCTCCTTACATGCTCCATGTTTCATGCTGTATTCATTTTTGACCTGTTCACACTTAGCTTGATCTAAAGGAGCAGTAGCACAGAACTGAGCAAATTTAGGCCCAAAATCCATGTCTATTGGCTTCCTGCAGGCATCTATTTTCATGCCGTAGTCCATTTTGTATTTTTCATAGATAATCGAGTAATCCTTTTTGAGGGATTCACATTTTGCTGGATCAGTTATCTTTACTGCACAGGCATAGGCGATATCTGGCTTGATTTTAAGCTCTAGTTCTTTTGTATTAGCTTCAAGGGTCATCTTACAGATAGTGTATGCTTCATTCATCATCTTTGAGAGCTCAGTACATTTAATTGGATCTACCTGGCAGATCTTTTCTAACTCAGGTTTATATTTTAATGAAACGTTGTTTTCGCATTCTGCGTAAGCGTTTTTATTAGCTATAGTTTTGTCCTCATATAGATCCTTTAGATAGATGCACTTTTCTTCATCTACATAAGCATCTTTATATACGGTTTTACATGCATCATCAGTTATTACATTACATACACCCGGGAGCTCTTCCTTAATACAGACCTTCTGTGCAAATGGTTGAGCCAACAGCCAGTTAACGCTCTCGTCATAACACTTTTGTATTTCAGATGCTGGAAGAGGGTCGCACTTTAAAGAGATCTCCTTTTTTGCTGCGTCATACTTGGCCGGGTCTGCGAGACCGCAAGATTCTTTTATAATTGGATCTTCACAGCTTATTACTGGGCCTGCTGCTTTAAATACCGCACAAGATTCGCTGCAGGAAGCATCTGCTTCTTTTAAACCTAGCTTGTCGGAGATCTCGCCACACCCCTTAACGCAAATATCGAACTCTGTTAGCTCGATATTTATGTCTGTACCGTCATCGACGGTGCCAGGGTTATCTTCGTCTGCCATTTCTTGGACGCTAAAGGTTTTTCCATCCATTTTGAGCAAGCATGCTGAGGTAGAGAGTAAGATAAATACAGCAAGCAATAAGTTCACTGATTTCATGGATCGGCCCTCCTTCCACGTTTATTGTTTCGTACTTTTCCTACATTATACCAGATAATACTAATGAAGTCAATAAAAAATAAGGGGTAGTACGTATTTAAAAATGCATTTATTCCAGGTGTTTAGAAGCTTAAAGGGCTTTGGCTCAAAAACCCGCTAAAAGTCAGCATTTAGAGGGTTTAAAGCTAGGTTTACTTATAAAAGCGGCCTAATATTTTAAGTATGGCTCCAAGAACTTTTCCTAATTATCAACTTTATCCGCCGATTTCTACTTCCCCATCGCCATTTGGTTTATCGTTGTGTACCACTACGCCTTCTACCAAGTAGTTGTGAGGTCCATCACCCAATTCCAAGTTGTACTCAACAGAAAAATGGTTTTGTGGGAGAACACCCTTTATAGCAAGTTCTTTGAAAGCATCCTTTTTGTACACTAATACCTTGTCTCCAGCTTTAAATTCTTTTAGCTCACGATATTTGTGATCTTTAGGAGAATAAAAAAGATGATTTGTTGTTACGTTCAGCATTGTTCCGTCCTCTAGTGTGAGTACTACTGCATCATCTTTAAGGTCTTTGTGGGCAAGCGGTTTTACTACCTTGCTCTCTACCAGCTTCTTAGTCTTTTCATCATAAGAGTAAACTGAATCGCCAGCTTTTATCTTCTCTATAGCGATAAGGCCTTTAGGTGTAAGAACTGGAGTCCCTTTTTTGAAGCAACCGCCGCCGCCGCCACCATTTGAGCAGTAACCACCACTGCATAAGCCGGAAGAGCATTGCAGGTTATATGAACAAGGAGCCAGGTCCGCGTATTTAGGCATACATTGTCCGTAACTGTATCCCTGAGCTACTCCGCAGAAGGAACCTGCTGATTGACAAGTATAAGATCCGCCGTCCCTTGGTACGGTGGTGTTGCCTGTTGAATCGTTGCAGCATCTTTGTCCATTAGCTCCACATGCTACACATACGTTGCTTTGGCAAACTAACGCACTTGGGTTGTTGCACGGAGTCGTTCCAGGACAGCAAGCCGTACTTAAGTCTCCGCAACCAACTGATGTTTCGGTTCCATGTCCGATAAAGTTGTTGTTATTGATGATGAAGTTGTTGTTGTTGACGAAGTTGTTGTTGTTACTGAAGTTGTTGTTGTTGCTGAAGTTGTTGTTGTTACTGAAGTTGTTGTTGTTGCTGAAGTTGTTGTTGTTGCTGAAGTTGTTGTTGTTACCTACAATGTTTACAAAGCAGGTGTTGCTAATTGGGTCAAAATTAGGAGCGCTCGTGTTGGCAGAGCAGTCACAACTTGTGTTGTACTGTGTCACAGTTGCTCCAGCTGGACAAGGAAGACAAGTCCCATTATTCATCCAGTTATTACCAGTGCATGGATTGATCAAACACTGATTAGACGCTGTGTTAAAGTATGTGCCGGTAGTGCTACATATGCAGGAAGTAGCATCCGTGTTTGGTAGAGAGCCAGAAGGACATGCAATGCAATCTGTTCCGTCGTGTGAAGGAGACCATTCGCCAGTATCACATTTAAAGGAGCTGGCCTGGAAGTCGCCATTAAAACTTTTGTTCCCGCCGCCACAGTTGAAAAAAGATCCTGCGACCAAGAATGTAATCACTAACGATAAAAATCTATTCATACTACGCACCTCCACGGTCATATTACGACATGTTGTATTATATCTGATTTTAGGTGTTTTGTCAATAAAAATTATCAAAGATTTTTTAACAATAATTTTATGATCTTATCGAGTTTGTGTGCAACCTTTTTCCCCATGGTCTTAACTTCTTCATGCGACAATGTTGCTCCTTTTTTAACCCCTGTACCGTAGTTCGTAACAGTAGTTATGCAGCAGACCCTTACACCAAGTTGTCTTAATGCGATCACTTCTGGAACTGTGCTCATCCCCACAACATCGGCTCCAAGTCTCTTTAACATGCTTACTTCCGCTGCAGTCTCATACTGAGGGCCACGCATACAGGCGTAAACACCTTCTGACATCTTTATCTTTAATTTTTTTGTTATGTTCTTTATCTTCGTCCTTAATTCACCGCAGTATGGTTCGGACATGTCCAAGAAACCTCCGCCCAGGGAGTGAGCTTCATCGGAGGATAATGGTGTAAGGTTAGTTATGTTTATGTGGTCTTTTATTAATGCTAATTCTCCCGGTTTATGAGCTAGACTGGTGCTTCCTGATGCATTGGTGAGAATGGCTGTTCTTGCACCCGTAAGAACCAAGGCTCTTAGTAGCCTTACAGCGTCATCGGGACTATTTCCTTCATATATATGGAAGCGTCCACGCATTATAGCTACATTTTTCCCTTCAAACTTAACGATCTCAAGAACGCCTCTGTGTCCACTGACGATCGCTTTTGGTATTCCTGGTATAGATGAGTAAGGGATGGTGTAAAGCACCTTTCCGCAAGAGAACACATCACTTAACCCTGAACCAAGTACTACGACGAATTCTGGAGAATATTTGGCTATCTCCTTGTGGAGATAAGTAGCTGCTTGTCCCAGTTTACCGGGGAGCTTGTTTACAGCAATATTCCTACTATGCAAGCCATCATGAAGCACGATAGCGTTCCTCCTATTAGTCCATAGAATGCAAGCTTGGCCATTTCCTTTCTTCTTTCAGGCACAAGGGCAGAGATGCCTCCTATCTGTATAGCTATGGAACTGATGTTCGCAAAACTGCACAGAGCATATGTAACTATTGCAGCGGATCTTGGTTGTAGTGTTGCCTGTATCTTCGCAAGGTCCATATAGGCAATAAATTCGTTAATGATGAATTTTTCGCCAATGAGTTGTCCAGCCTGTAGCATATCTGCTGCGGGTATTCCCATCAGCCACGCTATTGGTGCAAAAACATATCCCATGATCTTTTCCATTGTAAGTCCGTCTATGTTAACCAAAGAACCCAGATGTGTAAGGCCGTAATTAAACAACGCGATCAGTGCTATTACGGCTACTAGCATTGCAAATATGTT
>CAYVOB010000092.1:0-6394 GCA_964452945.1 uncultured Bdellovibrionales bacterium | reverse complement strand
TGTGGGACCGAACGACGATGCAAAGGTTGGCAAATCATTCGCTGATCTTACACTATCCATCTTTGGCATAATATTTTTCTCGCTGTTCCTTAGTTATCTACCTTTGTTAAGGGATTCTTACGAGGGGTTGAATTGGTTCATATTATTGATGGCGGTCGTATGGTTGGGTGATACCGGCGCTTTTTTTATGGGGAGCAAGTATGGTAAGACAAAACTGTATCCTGTAATCAGCCCCAAAAAGACATATGAAGGTTCTTTAGGAGGCATACTGCTCAGCCTAATTGCAGCAGTCCTTTGTAAAGTTATCTTTTTTTACAGCTTGGATTTTGTGGATTGTTTTGTGATAGGTATTATCGGTGGTATGTTCGGTCAGCTGGGAGACCTTGTTGAATCAATGATAAAACGCTCTGTTGCAGTAAAAGATTCAGGGGCTGTTATGCCTGGGCACGGAGGCTTTTTTGATAGGTTCGATGGTATAATCTTTGCAGCGCCGTTCTTCTATTTTTACGTTAAGATGTTCTTTTAAGAATTTTATATGAAGAAAGTTTCTATATTAGGCTCAACCGGATCTATTGGAATAAGCTCGCTGGATGTAATACGAATGCATCCAGATGATTTTAAAGTTACTGGCCTGAGCGCTCATTCTAACTATCGTTTGTTGGCAAAGCAGGCTAACGAGTTCAAACCAGAAGTTGTAACCCTTGCCAATAGTGAGCTGTCAAAAGAATTTGAACAGCTTCTCACGTATAGGCCGAACATATTGTATGGTGTAAAGGGAGTTTCGCAATTATCTGCTTCATCAGGAGCTGACATAGTTATAAATTCAATCGTTGGTGCTGCAGGGTTGTTACCGACCATATCGGCGCTTAGCACAGGTATAGATGTTGCCCTTGCCAACAAGGAAAGCCTTGTTGTAGGAGGCCAACTTGTAACTGATCTTGCCCAAAAAAATAATGCCAACATAATCCCAGTTGATAGTGAACATAATGCCATATTTCAATGTTTGAAAGGGAACAAAGATCGAGAGTTAAGAAGAATAATCTTGACGGCATCAGGAGGCCCGTTCCTTAATCTCCCGCTGGAAGACATTGCAAATGTTACGGTGGAACAAGCCTTGAACCATCCAACATGGGGAATGGGAAGAAAGATAAGTATAGATTCAGCGACGATGGTTAATAAGGGACTGGAGATAATAGAAGCCAAATGGCTTTTTGACCTACCTGTTAGTATGGTAGATGTCGTAATACATCCACAAAGCATCGTTCATGGTATGGCGGAATTCTCTGATGGTTCTTGTCTTGCAGTGATGGGACCAACATCGATGAGCGTTCCAATAGCCTACTCTTTATATTATCCTGATTATTCTGCTGACGCTCCGGCAGGGGTCCTTGATTTCAATAAAACTTTTAGTCTTGAATTCTTGGCACCGGATATTAAAAGATTCCCTGCTCTGAATTTAGCACGAGAGGTTGCAAGTGCAGGGGGAACTTTACCTGCGGTATTCAATGCTGCTAATGAGGTAGCTGTTGCATCATTCCTAGAAGGCAGGATAAAATTCACTTATATAGTGGAAGTAATAAAAAAAGTTTTGGATGCACACAACAATGTTCATGAGCTGGATATAGACGTGCTGATGGAAGCAGACCGTGACGCTCGAGAACAAGCTAGAAAGTTGTGCAATAGCTGACAAAGGGAGGCATCGCGTGGTTTATTTCATAGGTTTTGTGGTTCTACTTGGGATACTGGTACTTGCTCATGAGTTGGGTCATTTCCTCATGGGAAAATTGTGTAAGGTAAAAATAGAGGCTTTTTCCATGGGTTTTGGCAAGGTCTTGTTGAAGAAAAAATATGGCGAAACGGAATATAGATTATCGCTGATCCCGCTTGGTGGTTATGTAAAATTCCTTGGTGATGATCCAGAAAAGGATGCCCCTGTTCCGGAAGATATTAAGCCGTTTACTTTTACGGAGCAGACGGTTTGGAAAAGGATATTAATAGTTGCGGCAGGTCCCATCTTCAATTTTATACTCGCTGTTGGACTTTTTGCGGTAGTATATTTTGTAGGTGAACCTAATGTGGCACCGGTGATAGGCTATGTTGAAAAGAGCTCTATAGCATGGGATTCCGGTATACGTGAGGGAGATGAGGTGGTCTCCATAAACGGCAAGGGTGTGAACGTATGGGGAGATATAGATGATGTACTTGAGAAGAGTAAAACGAATGTAGTCGCTGTAGATATAAAAAGAGGAGAGGAAAGGACTACACTTTCTGTACAGTTAAAACAACTGCTCTCAAGGACCAGGTTTGGAGAGCCAGTGTACAAGGATCTTATAGAAGGTATTGCTCCATATAAAACATCTTCGATGATAGGGGTTAACGATACTAAGTCCATAGCTTATAAGGCGGGTTTTAGGACAGGAGACCTCATAGTAAAGGCGGACGCTGCAGAAATTAGGTCTTGGGAAGAGCTCAACAAATACCTCGCTACACATAAAGGTAAAATAACTTTTCATGTAAGAAGGTTGGCAGATAAAAATGATAAAAAGTCACAAGAAGAGCAAAAAGACATCATACTTAATAACATTGGTACTGCTGGTGTAGGCTTTTACCCGGCAGAACTTTTTGTGAGAGGCTTTGTGAAGGATAAAAGTCCTGCGCGGGATGCTGGTATTCTCGAGAACGATCGTATAATCGCTGTTAATGGTAAGAAGATAGGAAGTTTTATAACTTTGCAACAGTCAGTTGACGAGGCCGGAAGGGCAGACAAAGGTATAACCCTTGACGTGGAAAGAGATGGAAAATTTTTAAAATTCAGCATCTCTCCTAAACTCCAAAAGATCGACGGTATTGTCGCAAAGGAAAAAAGGTTTCTGCTTGGCATAGAGACTGATTTTGCGGCAGGTCCGATAGTGGAAAAGAAGGTTATAGTCAGGAATCCCTTCAAACTTATAGTAGTCGCTGTAGAAAAAACACTGATGTGGATCTGGCTTACAGTATTAGGCCTTTTTAAGCTCATTACAGGTGCTGTGTCTTTAAAATCCATAGGTGGGCCATTGATGATAGGAAAGGTAGCTGGCGATAGTTTGCTGTTGGGTATAGCATATTTCTTGAGGATAGCGGCCATCATAAGCATAAACCTTGGGATAATAAACCTGGTGCCGATACCGGTACTGGATGGCGGACACTTGATGTTCTTTAGCTACGAGGTCGTTACCGGAAAACCCGTTAAGGAAAAGACCATAATGATAGCTCAGCAGGTTGGATTCTATCTCTTGATAACCTTGGTAGTACTTTCTTTTTATAATGACATAATGCATCTTGGCAGTGGGATATTAAGGATATTCAAATGAGCGAAAAGGTCCTTTTGATCGATACCTCGTCTATGCTTGGGCTGTGTGCCGTGGCAGAAAAACAAGGTGTTAGTGGTTGGAAGATACTTTTTGAGCAATATATGAATGCAGAGTCATCACATTCCGAACTGCTGTTCATGGGAATACAAGCGGCACTATCTGCAACTGGAATCAAGTTCAACGACCTAAAGAAAGTGGTCTATTGTGCCGGTCCTGGATCCTTCACGGGTTTAAGAATATCATACAGCGCCGTTAAGGGCTTTATGCTCGCACAGGGTGTAAATAGCATAGGTGTTTCAACTCTTCGTGCATTGATGTACAATTTAAATGATGCCAAGGAAAGATACAGGGCTGTGACCATAAAAGGAAGCGGTACAGAGGTATTTGCTTTTATAGAGGATAAGGACCATAAGGTTATCCTTGCAGAAGGTTCTTATAACCAGGAATATGTACAAGAGGTAATTAATGGACTTGGCGTGGATGTTGTCCATAGCGATAAGGGAAATGTAACGGCAATGGGAATGCTTTCGCTGTTGGAAGACAATGCGATAGATGGTATAAATTACCTTAAGGCATCATACGCGGAAAAACGGAGGTAGTGTAAATGTCTAAGCGTGCGCTTACAGGTGTGAAACCGACCGGAACATTCCATATTGGGAATTATCTTGGTGCTGTAAGGCCTGCCCTTGAGCTTGCAGACTCCGGATATGAATGTTTTTATTTCATAGCCAACTACCATTCACTTACAACGCTGAACGATAAAAAACAGATGGAGGAACTTACCTACCATCACACAGCCTGCTGGCTTGCGCTTGGTTCAGAGGAAAAGAACATAACGCTGTACCTTCAGTCTGACGTTCCTCAAGTTTTCGAGATCGCATGGGTTCTGTCCTGTTTTACAACCAAGGGACTCTTGGAAAGGGCTCATGCTTATAAAGACGCTGTTGCCAGGGGAGACAAGGTTATAAGTCACGGTCTTTTTTCTTATCCGGTATTAATGGCCGCTGACATAGTTACATTTGATGCTAATTTTGTTCCCGTAGGTAAAGATCAAAAACAGCATGTAGAGATAGCAAGGGACGTAGCAGGGGCTTTCAATAAGGCTTTTGGGGCTGTGTTACAGCTTCCTCAACCTTTGATTAGGGAAGAGGTGATGACGGTCCCTGGTATAGACGGACAAAAGATGTCAAAAAGTTACAACAACATAATCCCGGTCTTTGCAACACCAGACGAGATAAGAAAAATAGTCGCCAAGGTTAAAACGGATTGCTCAAAGGTCGAGGATAAAAAAGATCCCGATACTTGCCTGATATATAACATCTATAAATTGATCGCACCCTCGGACAAGGTACAGTCTTTCCGTAAAAGATTCCTGGATGGAGGACTAAGCTGGAAGGAAGCAAAGGATACGCTTGCCGATCTTATAGTGGACCATTTTGCTCCTGCAAGGGCCCGTTACAATGACCTGATGAACGACAAAACACAGATACAAAAGATATTAAAGAAGAATGCAGAAAAAGCTAAGGACGTCGCTAGTACGACTCTGGCAAGGGTCAGGAAGGCCATAGGCATAATTTAGTTTGACAACAAAAAGGGGCTTTGATATCTACGCCTTGACGCTCTAAAAGTCCTTTTGCCCAGGTGGTGGAATTGGCAGACACACTATCTTGAGGGGGTAGCGCCGTAAGGCGTGCTGGTTCGAATCCAGTCCTGGGCATTCCTAAAAAAATCTTCTTTGTATTTCAGTGAGTTATGACGCCAGTTTTATTTCTGGTACTGTTTTGGTACTACTTTCTTCATTTTCATCCAGACCAGAGAATGAAATTACTCCTATTGCGTCTCTTAAATATTCATCTCCAAAATGAGCATACTTCATAGTCATATCTATCGTCGTATGACCAAGCAGTTTCTGAAGAGTGAAAAGGTTTCCTCCATTCATCATGAATTGAGATGCAAAGGTATGTCTTAGATCATGTATTCTTATGAAATCTGTAAGGCCAGCTCGTTCCTGTGCTTTTCTAAATTCAACCCCTATATGGTCGTATTGTAAATGGTCTCCTTTATTGTCACAGAAAACAAATCGTTGGCCTTTTTGCTGCTTCATAAGGCTCATTAAGATACGTTTAACTTCTCCATTAGGAGAGAAGGGGATGATCCTTTTTAGACCTGTTTTTGTAGTTTCTTGAAGCCCGTACCTGTTGAGCTTTCTTGTTATGTGAATTTGGTTTTTAACAAAATCAACTCTGTCCCAACATAACCCCAATGCCTCACCTTTTCTTGCCCCTGTGTTTACCAAAAAAGTCCATAGAGGATACAAAGGGTCGTTTATGTTTGCTCTTAGAAACTGTGAGACCTCGGTCATGGTCCAATACTTAAATATACTGATGTCTTCTTGTAACTCTGGGAAAGCCCACAAGCCATTCTTGGGTATGTAGTTCCAGCGAACAGCATCGTTAAGGATCGTTTTGACAATTCCGACGATTACATTGTTAGTTTTGTTATAAAGACCTTTATCTTTGAGCTTACTCACAAGGATATTGGCGTGGCTATAATTAATTTCTCCTATTGGGACTTTACCCATTACTGGCAAAATATATCTATCAAGGTATGACCTATAGGACTCTTGAGTTTTTCGTGCATTACGAACACAAACCTTTTCCTTAAACCACTTATCACTGAACTTGGATAACGATATTTTGGGATTATATGTTACCCCTGTTGATTTTTGTTGATTCCGATCGCTGATGGTCTTAGCTTTCCAGTTTTTTGCGAGTGTCTTTTGAGTAAACCAAGGACTAACAACTTGTCTACCATTTATGTATGCTTTTTCCCGGTACACAGAAGAGTCATCTTTTTTCTTTCTAACTTGCACTTAAAGCCTCCTCGTTACAAGAAGGCCTTAATGTCTTATTCCCACCTGCTATGTTGGGGCTGTAAGCCCCTTTTTCAAAGATCGGGAAGTTGTTCCTGTAAGGAAACATATCACTACTATTCATAATTATCTATTGTCCTCTATGCTCATGTTTATAATTTTAGGCCTTTTA
>CAYVOB010000091.1:0-6555 GCA_964452945.1 uncultured Bdellovibrionales bacterium | reverse complement strand
AAGACCTTTCTTATACATATTCGATCTTTATTATCTCGTATTCAGTTTCACCCTTTGGGGATCTTACAACAACAACGTCGCCCTCTTTTTTGCCTACCAAGGCCCTTGCGATGGGAGACATTATGGAGACAGTTCCGTTGGAAGCGTCTGATTCATCCTCTCCCACAAGCTGATATTTAACGGTTTCGTTGGTCTCAAGATTGGTAAGTGTGATAGTCGCACCAAATACGACCTTATCACTTTTAATGGTACTGGTATCGACTACCTGTAAAGAAGCTACCTTGGAAGAAAGTTCGGCTATCCTGCCCTCTATAAAGCTCTGTCTTTCCTTGGCGGCAGCATATTCTGCATTCTCGCTAAGATCACCATGAGCCCTTGCTTCCTCTATTGCCCTTATCACAGAAGGGCGTTCGATCTCCTTAAGTTTTTTAAGCTCCAGCTCTATTTTCTGTTTTCCCTTTGTCGTAATGGTAGTCAAAATATCCTCCTAGAACCTTATTTTTGGCTGCTCACTGTATATATGTTCCACCGGTACGTGGGAGTATTCCTGTGTCTTTAACTTCATCAATGCAAGCCTGTTCATGAATGCGGTATGGTAAATATGGCCCATGTTCTTTATCTTTTTTATCTCAGCCCTTATGTATCCAATGGTTTCCTGGGGGTGGAAACAAAAACCTTTTGAAAAGATATTCTTGTCCTTGAGAGGAATTAGTCTGCCCTGGAAAACATCCCCTTTGTTAACAAGATTTATAACGTAATTGTCCATAACATTATAAGTCTCGCCTGAGAACAGGTCCTTTACCTTGACCCGCTCCCTGTTAACCGACTTAACAAGGAACACACTGCTTACAAAAGTTCTCATACCTTCAAAAATATCCCTCTCATCACTCGAAAAAGAGGATAAATGCCTCCCCCAATAGAACTCCAGGGGGGACAGGTCATCATTATCAAGGTGTCTGTCAAAAACATACCAATCAAGAAATAGGTTTATCCTTTCCAAAAAATAGTGGCTGTCCTCGTGAACGGTACCGGAAATAGCAAAGAACTCATGCTTGGCCTTTTCTATCTCAGGCCTATATTGGCCTTCACCAAACTCAGCTAAAACCTTTTCAAAACAATCCTTAAAATCCATATCATACATCCTTACCATGATTTTATTAGGCTGTAATTATCCTAATATTGTTTTTAGGTATTGCCTTCGGTCGTGGTCATGCTCTAATGTTTGCCTTTGCGGCATTAGCAGACCTCAAGGATTGTACCTTGGGTCTGCTAGTTCATCAAAAGTCTTAAACGTAGGCAAACATAAGAGAATGATCCACTCCTTACGTCCATATACCTAAAAACAATATTAGGATAATTACACATAAAAAAAGCCCCCGGTGTTACCCGGGGGCTTTTATGGATCAGTATCTAATTAATTACCTTCTTCTCTTTTTTGCCTTCTTTGCTTTTTTTGCTTTCTTAGCTTTTTTAACTTTCTTTACTTTCTTAGCCTTTTTAGCCTTTTTAGCCTTCTTAGCCTTTTTAACTTTCTTTGCTTTCTTTGTTCTCTTTCTCTTCGCGCCTTTCTTTCCACCACGAGCCATCTTCACGCTTGATACGTCGCCGTCTTTGTCGATGTAGAATAGATACTCTGGTTCTCTCTTAAGATTGAGTTCCTTCACGATCTCAGGTCTTGATTTCTGACCCTTTGCTCCGCCACGTGCCATCTTAACTCTAGCGATGTTACCATTCTTGTCGATGTAGTAAAGATAACCAGGTACTCTTTTGATCCCACACTTTGCAATCTTCATAAGGTTTCCCCTCCTGATATTTTTAATCGAGTTCTTTATGAACCCATCTATGTAACCCATTATAGAATACAAATTAAAAAAATGTTAACTTTTTTTTTCTTTTTTTTAGTCGTGCTTTTATTTCTTGGAAGCACGTATTAAGAGGAGGGATGCCACTATGAAAATTATATTGGCTCCCCAGGCAGAGACTGGAGCGTAAAGCCTTCCAGATATGCCGAGGCTGAGAAGCACGGAGAATAAGACCCAGTATACGAAAACGAGCCCAAAGCCTATACCGATATTCAAAGGGACCCCTCCTCGGCGGTGTTGTCGAACAGCGAACGGTAAGCCTATAAGGCACATGACAAGCCCGGCGAACGACATGGAATATCTCTTATTAAGCTCGACCCTGTATTTGGCGGGAGAAAGACCAGCATCAGCAAGGTCATCAATGTATTGTTCAAGGTTATCTACGGGCAGATAGTCCGATTTGGCCTCTATCTTCTTAAAATCGTCAGGGGCTTCTCTAAGATATATGGCCTTTTCCGGCTGGAGTTCCGTAATAGCCCTTCCACTCGTAAAATCAGTGTACTTGACCTCTTTCAAAAGCCATACATTGCTTTTGTTATCATACACAGCCTGTCGGGCATAGATGTGCCTTGCAGGCGAAAAAGAGTCATCGAAGTAATAAAGATTAAGCCCAAAGACCACCTTGGTGGTGGAATCATAGGACGAGACGTTGTAGATAAGGTTCTTTTCCCTGAACCAGGCTTTCCGTTGATGAAGATTGCTATAGAACTCACTTCCCCTGCCAAGCATCTGGACCATCCAGATCTTTTCTGCCTGGAAGTTGGCTGCAGGCAAAAGCTTGTCGGAAGCGTAAAAAGACATAACGCTGATAAGTGAGACGGTCAATATGACCGGTGAAGCGACCCTTATAAGGCTCCTACCGCTGCAATAAAGGCTCACCAGCTCATTATGCTTGGACATATCGGAAAACATCATTAAGGTGGAAAGCAGAGCGCTAACAGGTATCATCTGAAGCGCGATACCGGGCACCTTAAAAAAGTAGTAAAGGACCAAGAACTTGAACTGAACATTTATGTTCCATATCCTGGACAAGAGGTCTATCCCAAGGAATAAGATTATCAGTATAAAAAGAAATATAAAAAATCGTTTAAGGAATTCAAATATTAAATATCGCGATAGGGTCATTCATTTATTCTACGTCTTCTTCTGCTGATAGATCCACAGTGTAAACCTCTCCAGCCATACCCTTCAGCTTAACATCGCTGCTCATTGATGTGATGTCAGAAAGTTCTTTCTCGGCCAGCGCAGAAATACTGTCGTTAGCCGCACTAAAATCAACAAAACCAGCTGCCACTTCTCTTAGGGCAAGGACGGCCTCTTTGTTGTCCTCATCCACCATAGATCTTGAACCTTTCAATATCTGTTTTGCGCGTCTTGCAGCAAGATGCACCAACGCGAATCTGTTAGGGACTTTCTCGAGACAATCTTCAACTGTAACTCTTGCCATATAAAACCTCCAAAGAGAACTTAGCTAGCTATAAGCACAAGGGTTTTTACACTTTTGGACATAAAAATCAAGTATTATTTGAGGGTCTAGCATCCTTATTAATGCCGTCCCTGTCTTTTTTCTAGTATTGTCTCCGGTCGTGGTCATATTCTAAGGTCAGCCGTTCTTCACTGGCTTGCCCTATAGGACCGGGCAAGCTGTCGTTAAACTTATGTTTATATCGTCGGCTAACCTAAGAATATGATCCACTCCCTGCGCCCATATACTAGAAAAAAGACAGGGACGGCATTAAGGTATTAGACACTAAAAATTGGGGGTGTAGTCAGGGGTTGCAGAATCAAGGCCTTGAACAAAGCCATTCTCAAAACCAAGTTTTTCAAGGTGCTCCAACACCGTTTCGTACTCCTCTGGTTCAAGTTTTCTGTCTATCCCTGCAAATTCAAATGCTTTGTGCACGGGGTAGTACTGTGACATAAGACTTAAAAAGACTTTATTGCCGACGGCTTTATTTATGGCGTCAAGTACACCCATGGAATTTTTAACTGCCCCTGGTATAATTAGATGTCTTATTATCAGCCCCTGTTTCATGACCCCCTTATCGTCGATAATGTCATTTACCTGTCGTCTCATCTCCTTTATAACTTCAACAACATTCGGGAAGTACCCCGGCGCAGAAGAATATCTGACGGCCAGCTCGTTATCACTGTACTTAAAGTCGGGCAAATAGATGTCTACCAGACCATCGAGCCTTTTTATGCCTTCCACCGTCTCGTAGCCTCCGCAGTTCCATACTATGGGAAGGCCAAAATCTTCCTTCTTTAAGCTCCTCAATACGGGTTCTATTTTTTCCTGATACGGGGTGGGTGTAACAAAATTTATATTGTGGGCTCCCATGCTCTTTAGTTCCGTACATATATTAAAAAGCTCGTCTGCAGTAATGTCCTTACCCTGCCTCAACTGGCTTATCTTGTAATTCTGGCAAAAGACGCAAGCCATGTTACAGCAGGAAAAAAAGATGGTACCGGATCCATTGGTGCCGGATATTGGAGGTTCTTCCCAGTAATGCAGTTGGTGTAGATTGACCCTGAGCGAGCTTCCTTTTGAACAATATGGGTTTTCGTCTTTACAGCGTCTAAAACAATTAACGCACAAGGGCATCCTGCCACTTGCCAAGCCCAGGGAATACAAAACTCCTCATATACCCCTTCTCACCAAGGTTCTTCATTAAATTGCCGTTATATTGTATTGTCGCGGCAGAAGCGTCGCCAAGAAGAATCTTGATCTCTTTGACGGCTTCCAGTTTTTTTACGCCTCCGGTCCTTAGAAGAAAGTCAAACGGCTTACCTTCATCTATTTTGACCTTCACCCAAATATCCGCTATCGCAGTTATCGTTATACTTTGTGTTATGGTTACAGGTGTTTTCACCGCTTCCTGTACCGGAGCTACGACTGGCTTTTCTTTAACAACGGTTTCCTCAACAGGAGTAGGAGTTGTGGCAACTACAGGCTCCGGTTTTGTATCAGACATGCTAAGCAGCATCTTGTCTTCACTTATAGGAGCTATCGTCTTGTTCTCACCGGTTCTAGAATATAGATTATATATGATCAGGGACATAACAAGTATAACAACCGACAAGGCTGTGATCACAAGTCTTGAGCTTATCTTTACCTTATATTTATTTATTTTCACTCCCTCTCGGTCGCTAATGTTATCTATTACTGAATCCTGTTTTCTAGTCGGTGAAGACAATAGTTCATAAAAAAGTAATGCCTCTTTTGGATCAACACCAAGATACTTTAAATAACTCTTTATAAAGCCCTTAACAAAGATCGGGGCCGGAAGTTTTTTAAAGTCATCATTCTCAAGGGCGGCCAGAACACTGATATTTATCTTTGTCGAAGAGGCCAATTCCTCTATGCTTATACCGTGTAATTCCCTTGTTTTTTTTAAATAGGCACCCAAGGTGCCTGAATTTTCCATGTTACTGTTAATTTCCATTTGAGCATTGGATTATATCTTCCTTCTACCAATGTCAATTTATTCTGGGTCTGCCATAAGATGGTTCAGTTTAAGGTTTTAGAGTCACTGTCGGAGTAAGCTAGCCAGTCTTAGGTTAGCCGTCGTTAAAAGCTTTTGAAGAAATCGCAGACCTAAGCACATTGCTGCAGGGCTGCCAATGTAATCCGGCTAATCTTAGACTGGCTGCGAACCGGAGACCGTGACTCTAAAACCTTAAACTGAACTATCTGTTGTCAGGCCCTTGACAAGGTTTCGTTATTTAATATAAGCATATGGAAAGTTGGCGGGGTAGCTCAGTTGGTCAGAGCACACGGCTCATATCCGTGTTGTCGAGGGTTCAAGTCCCCCCCCCGCTACCAACTTTTCAAACAAGATGGCCGACCTTTCAAAAAAAGAGATCATTGAGCTTTTATCCAGCACGGACAAAGAGTCCCTCTACAAAAAAGCGTATGAAGTAAAAAAGAACAAAGTCGGCACAAAAGTATACTTCAGGGGTTTAATAGAGTTCTCCAACATCTGTTCCAAGAACTGCCTCTACTGTGGACTGCGAAGAGGTAATATAAAATTAAACAGATATGAGCTGAGCGACGAGGAAATAATCGATTCTGTCAATATGGCCAAAGACTGCCACTATGGTTCCGTAGTGCTTCAGTCAGGAGAATTAAGCAGCCCAAAGTTCACAGCAAGGATCAATTCCCTTCTTAAAAAAATAAAGGACCAAAGCCATGGTGAAATAGGGATAACACTCTCCTGCGGCGAGCAGAATGAAGAGACCTATAGGGAATGGTTCGAGGCTGGCGCCCATAGATACCTATTAAGGATAGAATCCTCGAACAAGGACCTTTACTACAAAATACATCCTAACGACAAAGACCATTCCTTTGAATCAAGGATAAACTCCTTAAGGTCATTAAAAGAGATAGGATACCAGGTAGGCTCAGGCATGATGGTAGGACTACCCTTCCAAACGCTCGATCATATTGCTGACGACCTTCTATTCCTAAAAAATATCGACTGCGATATGGCAGGACTTGGTCCTTATGTAGAACACAGCAATACTCCTTTATATGAACACCGCGATTCACTCTTGCCTAAAGAAAAACGGTTCGAACTAGCGCTAAAATGCATTTCCATACTAAGGATAATGATGGAAGACATAAATATAGCGGCTGCGACAGCACTGCAATCAATAGACCCTGAGGGAAGGGAAAAGGCTCTTCTTGCAG
>CAYVOB010000090.1:0-6738 GCA_964452945.1 uncultured Bdellovibrionales bacterium | reverse complement strand
CCACCATCCTCGCCTGAATTTGCGGTAGCAACAGACTAGAGAACAGTTTGTCATCTTGAAAACTATATGCAACAGCATCGGTTTTTTTCTGTAATAGTTGAGAATATTCTTTTATGAACGCAACAAATTTAAGCGGTTTTGAAAGAGTTTCAGGAACTTCTCCGCTACCAGGGCTCTCTTTTATCAAATGGTACTCAACTGTCGGCGTTATGTCAGGTTTTGATTCTGGTTCACATGCAGGGATCTTTATACTAACCTCTTGCAAACAACCAAGTACATTGCTGTGACTAGCACATGGATCCTTTGGATATTTATACGCATAAGCTCCACAGCTTGTAAAAAGATAAAAAACATCCTTGTCTTGTTTAACTATAAGAGCCCCTCTTCTAGGTATATGTGTTGGTACCAAAGGCAGTTTTTCTTCGGCATCTAGGTTTACAACAGAGTCACTATATTCATAACCAACCAAGCCCTGTTCCGCACCAAAAGGTAAACCTCTAACTGTTCTTGTGTAACAATTTAAATAGTCCTTGTAACTAACTCCATCTAGTGTGTACATTTCAGTAGCTTTAAGAGCAGGAGAACTTAAAACAAAAAACAATGCTAAAAAAGAAACCAAATGGTTCAACATGAGAGGACCTCCAGTTTATGATGTTGCCGGCATTATACTACATTCAGTTATAGGTCTGCAAAACAATATATAAGTGGTTGTTTTATATACGTTTTATTTATACATCCGAGACCTCGTTCACCTTGTAAAAAAATACTTTATTAATTATACCTTTTTCTATATTATCACGCGCAACGAGGTCTATATGAGCAAAACAATTTTTTTATTTCTAACATGCACGCTTTTAAGTTTTACAGTGAACGCAAAAACACAAAGTGTCTTCTACGGCGACTATATAAACTGTTATTATGAGCTACAAAGAGTTCAATCACTCGTCCCATTCAATACAAAAATAATAGTTTTTACACCTACCGAGATCAAAGCCATGTACAGCAAATTTATCACTGAAAAAAAGTATGAACTATATAGTTTTAGCCCAGAAGGCTTCTATGGTACAAACTCAAACAGTCTTAAGAACAAGTATTGCAGCACCTCTGAACCCATAGAGAACTACTCCTGTGCCTATGATTTCTATCTGAAAATAGAGAACAACAGCTATCCGCTTTGTTACTCAAAAACGTGGGAAGGCGGAGAAACATTCACCGAAACAGTTATGGAGGCTGAGTGTGAACTGCACAGTTTAGAAGCAAAGAACCTTTCTTTTGCAGGAACCAGGATGATATTCACGATTGGTTCAGAAGAGCTGGACCACTCTGCATTCTACAACATCTTATACCCTTTACTTCAGAGAAAATTTGAGAATATAGCTCACGACTACATATGGAGCCCTGGTGCTATCTACACTTTCTCTACAGATGATGTAATCATAGTGGATAATGACACACCTGAGGTAATGACAGAATCAGCCATAAAGAGTAGATACAACGACCTAAAAGCCATAATAGAAGACGAAAAGTTCTTTCCTTACTGCAGAAAGGTTGGGGCAGACATAATCACAAAGGACGTTCTCAAAGACTAGTGATCAATAAACGTCGCCATTCTCTTTTATTTTCTTGTCCTCATAAGGTCCGGCTACGCGTCTATAATACTCTTGCTTTATGCATTCAATTGCACCAACAGCTTCATTAACTTCTGAATATCTTAATTCATATAATTGTTTTAGCAGACAACTTACGGAGTAGTTCAATACTCCCGCCCTGTTCTCTTTCCCCGTTTCCTTTATCGCATCTGCAAGTTTCTTTACATGAGCATCAACAACTGCTCTTTGTTCTTTCTTTATATAAGGCATATTTCCTCCCTATTGTTTATTGCGGTCGTATGGCCCTTTATAACAGGGTCCGAAAGCTTTAGCGCATTTGCGAACGCTTTCTCTACAAATAATCTAGTTACTATCCTCTTTCTTTCATTGTGTATGGAATGTTTTAAGAGCCTATAGCCTATAAAGAGTTCACAAGCCATATCCACGACGTTCCTTGCAAAGTAGCTTTGGAACTCTTTATCATTCTTTTCCGCAAATATGTTAACACACCTATTTAACATACCTCTAATGGAATTTAATGATTCCATGATCCCGTGAAGTTCTTTAGGGTAGTTAAGGTTCTCATATTCATGTAGCAACTCATCAAAGGTCCCGTTAACTATGCCTCCGATAGCTGCAATTACCTGCAACTGGGTAGTGCCTTCGTAAATATTAGTGATCCTGGCATCCCTTGAATATCTTTCAACAGGAAAATCCTTCATAAAACCAGTTCCAGCATGTATCTGTACAGCATCGTAAGTTACCCTGTTGGCCATTTCTGTAGCGTAGGCTTTTGTCATAGGTGTAAGTAATCCAGCAATTGCTGAATATTTCTTTAACTTCTCCTTATATTCCTTGTTCTCTGGGTCATGTTCATTAAGACCAGTGTATGCTTTTTTCAGGTCCACATAACGGCAAGTCTCGTACTCCAGAGCTCTTGCTCCCTCTATCTCCACCTTCATCCTGGTAAGCATATCGTATACTGCAGGAAAATTTATTATGGGCTCACCGAACTGCTCCCTTTCCTGTGCATATTTATGAGCTTCTCTGTATGCAGCCTCTGCTATTCCTATCCCTTGAGCAGCAACAGAAAGACGAGCTCCGTTCATTAGTGACATTACATAACGGATCAAACCCATCTTTCTTTTACCTACGAGCACTGCCTTTGTACCGTTGAATTGCATCTCGCAAGTTGGTGAGCCGTGGATACCGTGCTTATCCTCTATCCTTCTTATCTGTACGGTATCGTCCCTTTCTATTATGAACATAGAAAGACCTCTCCCGTCCTTTGAACCTGCTTCGCTCCTTGCAAGAACGAGTGAAATATCCGCACAACCGTTAGTTATAAAACGCTTAACACCATAAAGATGCCATTCTCCTGTTTTTTCGTCCAGAACAGCCCTTGTCTGAACAGCCTGTAGATCGGAACCAGCATCGGGCTCGGTCAATATCATTGCTCCGGTAACTTTACCGCTGGTGAACATTGGAAGATACTTTTGCTTTAATTCTTCAGAGGCAAAATCGTTTATTGTCTCTCCAATATCCTGAAGCCCCACTATGTTCATTAGGCTGGCGTCAGCACGTGAGACCATTTCTATTACCATTGTTGATACAGTTGTTGGAAGGTTCAACCCGCCATATCGCCTAGGAAGCGTCATACCTCCAAGGTCAGCGCCAAGGATAACCCTCAGGTTCTCAACAGTACCTTTGGCATAACAGACTTTACCCTTATGCAGTTCACACCCTTCCTCATCAACACTCTCTGCATTTGGGGCGACTGTTGTTCCCATTATTTCACCGGCAACTTTAAGTATCTCCACATAACCCTTTTTTGCTTCCTTAAGGTTCCTTGGAGCATAATCATAGGTCTTATTCTCTGTAAAATCCTTCTCTATGATGCTGATGATCTCATCCAACTCAGTATTCTCAAGATGGAAAAGAAGGTCTTTGTTGTCCTCAAAAAAGTTTGCCATATTTTTTGTCTCCTATTGTTTATTAACATCCAGTTTTTTATAAGCTTCTATCATCATAGGGATCACAGTGCCTATTTCACCGACCACTTTTACGTGAGCGAAATTGAATATTGGTGCTGTTGGATCATTATTTATCGCTATTATCTTTAATGACTGGTCCATCCCCGCCTTGTGCTGGATGCTGCCGGAGATACCACATGCTATATAAAGTTTCGGCCTGACCGTCACACCAGTTTGTCCTATCTGATGTTCTTTACTTACCCATCCCTGGTCGACTGCAGCACGAGAAGCTCCAACCTCTGCACCGAGTATCTTTGCAAGCTCTTCTATCTTTTGGAAGTTATCCTTGGAACCAACGCCCATACCGCCGGATACTATAATGTTAGCACCGGTAAGGTTAACCTTTTTTTCTTTTATGATTTTATCTATTACCTTTACAGCAAGGTCCACATCCTTGAATGTCACAGGTATGGAAACATGGTTGAACTTATGGTTCTTATCCGGTGTTTTCATCTTCATGACACCTTCTCTAACAGTAGCCATTTGAGGGTGGTGTTCAGGATTTATTATGGTAGCGACTATGTTACCGCCAAAAGCCGGCCTTATCTGGTACAAAAGCTTTTCGTATGTCTTATTGGTTTTAGCATCGGTGTATGAGCCGATCTTTAGATCAGTACAGTCCGCAGTAAGTCCTGACTTCAACCCTGAAGCTACTCTAGGAGCAAGATCTCTACCCGTCTTTGTTGCGCCAAAAAGAAAAATGGAAGGATTATCCTTATTCACAGCCTCTAATATTGCATTGGTATAAGGAATAGTAGTGTACTCCTTTAGCTCTTTATGCTCCATAGTATAGATGTTATCTGCGCCATAGCTCGCTACTGTAGCGACCATATCCTTGACATGTTCACATGGTATATAAGCAGAAACGCTGGTACCAAGTTCCTTTGCAAGATCATGGGCCTTACCTAAGAGTTCAAGGCTGACATTGGCTATAACGCCGTTATGTTGTTGTATAAAAACCGCTACATTTCCGTGTTTCATATTGTTATTCTCCTAACCTATTATGTGTTCGCTTATAAGCTCGCTCATCATCTCATTAACACCATCCTGGGTTGCAGGATAATCTTTGGTATCCATTGATTTAAAGACAACGCTGTGAATAGCCTTTACCCTGGTAGGCGAGCCACTGAGGCCTATGAGCTCAGGGTTAACCATCATATCGCAAAAACCTATTACAGGTATTTCTATTCCTTTTTCCTTTATATAATTTGCATCCTCATCGGTGACCCAATCCTCGTTCATTTGGAACGTAGATAGTGCATTCATATATTTAAGCATGTTCTTAACTTTTGGCGCTCTGGGATTATTAGCGTTACCCTCTACTGTCATAAGTACAGGGGTCTTGCATTCAACTATCTCAGTACCTTCATCTGAAAGTTTAGAAGCCCTTATTACACCTTTATTGATACTTTCAACACCTGTTACAAAAGTGATCTGTGGTATATGTAATTTTTCTGCTACCTGAGGGCCTACCTGAGCAGTATCACCGTCTATAGCCTGTCTTCCGGCCATTATGATATCAAAGTTCTTTACCCTAGCTTCTATTGCTCCTTTTAGTATCAACGACGTTGCCAAAGTATCCGATCCTGCAAATTTTGGATCACTCAAAAGATAGACCTTATCAGCTCCCCTGAACAAAGAATCCTTTAAGACCTCTATCGCCCTGGGCGGACCCATTGTTATGACACTCACATTTGCGCCATATCTATCCTTAAGTTCAAGGGCAAGTTCCAACGCATTAAGATCATCAGGGTTGAAAACAGTTTTCAAGGCCGCCCTGTTGACAGTACCATCCTCTTTCATGGCATCCGCACCAACATTCGCAGTGTCCGGGACCTGTTTAACCAAAACAACGATTTCCATTAGCTAACTCCTTATTATCATTGTGTATTACAAACATTAACAAGGGCCCATAAGGCCCTAGAGGATATGGTATATCATTTAATCCACGGATGTAAAAGGGTAAAAATAGGCCGTTTGACGCCCAAAGAAAACAACCTCTGTTCCAATAAAAAGTCATACGAATCGTTTGAGAGCTCAAGGAAAACTAGTTTTGTTTCAAAACTGACTAATATTAAGCACCCTGTATAAAAAAGAAGCAATTAAAGCACCCTTTATAAAATTCAACCAACTGATTTAATTGAATTTATCATATCCATTTGAATCGGCATAAAAATTGCTCCCAATTGTAAGCAGACAAATCTGGAGGGGTTTAACCATGAGGAAATTGATCGGTTTATTTGTTGCTCTTTTTATTGCAACAAGCACTGGCCAAGTCTTTGCTCAAGACATTTTACAAAAGATAAACGGGAATAGTGTATTTTTTGTTAAGAACAGCACAAACAGCGATCAAGCTCAATATGTAGAAAGTAAAATAGTAGATATCTTATTGAAGAATGAATTAAAGATAACAACCGACGAGATTAAAACCAATTTTATATTGAACGTAAGCCATATAGCATTTGAGATAATAATACGTGATGCAGTATTTAATACACATGTCAGCATAGGCATACAGATTATTGATCCAAAAAACTCTCTAATTATCTCCAACTCATCACTAGAAGGGTACTGTAAAAATTCTCGTCGTAATGCGGATATAATAGAACCTCTAGGAGCAATAGATGACGCCTTTGCCGATTGGGAGAACTGATCATTCCCATTCTATGGTCGCTGGTGGCTTAGAAGATATATCGTAACAGACACGGTTAACTCCCTTCACTTCGTTAATGACCCTGTTAGAAACTTTCGCCAAAAATTCTGGCTGGAAATGATACCAGTCTGCGGTCATACCATCTACGCTGGTCACAGCTCTTAGTGCCACTACGTTCTCGTATGTCCTGTTGTCACCCATTACACCAACGCTGTTTATTGGAAGCAGCACGCTAAAGGCCTGCCATATATCATCGTACAAGCTATCTTCTTTCAGCATCTTTATAAAAATGTCATCAACATCCCTTAATACATCAAGACGCTCCTTTGTTATATCTCCAAGCACCCTTACAGCAAGTCCTGGTCCAGGGAATGGATGACGAGAGACAAATTCTTCTGGAATACCGAGTTCCCTTCCCACCGCCCTTACCTCGTCCTTAAAAAGCTCCCTGAACGGTTCTATA
>CAYVOB010000089.1:0-6805 GCA_964452945.1 uncultured Bdellovibrionales bacterium | reverse complement strand
TAAGATGGTGGGAACAGGCCGCTCGTTATTACTATGACAAGATGAAGGTCATAGTAAAGAAGTTAGGGACCGATAAAACCATATTTGAAGCAAAAAGTTTTGACTTGTCTGAAACAGGAGCCTTCCTGGTATCAGATCAGAAAGTCGCTGTAGGAGATAAATTTAGCATGGAACTTATGCTTTCTGACAAATCAATGCTCTACACTGATGGGGTCGTAGTTTGGGTCAACAGACCAAAAAAGAAAGCAAAGCACCCTGGCGGTTTTGGCTGCAGGTTCATAAATGCAAATAACTTGTTCAAGAAAAGGATACGCTTCCATATGATGGACATAGGTGCAAAGATAAAAGAGAGGTCAGTTAACTAGGCTTTTATGAGAATATCCATAAAAACGAAGTTGATATTACTACTGTTCGTTCTTATATCGCTGTGTATAGTGCTCATCTCCAATCAGTCCTACAAAATAGCCTTAAAGGATATGTCGAACAATGCAAAGTTCAACACCAGACTGTACGCAAGGGACATAAGCAGCATGATAGAGGTGCAGCTGGATAACATAAAGGAGAAGGTCCTTTTTATATTGCTAAGTGAAGACCTCAAAAGGTCCGGTGCTTCAATAGTACTTGAAAGATCGCCAGAAATACTCGCGGTAGCGAGATATTATCTGAACAATTCAAAGAAGGTGCCAGAAAGAAAAGAACTTATAATAAATCCAAAATATGAGAATAACGGTACTATAAAAACAGAGAGCCTGTTGGG
The DNA here is from genome assembly GCA_964452945.1 of uncultured Bdellovibrionales bacterium. GTDB lineage: Bacteria > Bdellovibrionota > JAFGOL01 > JAFGOL01 > JAFGOL01 > CAYVOB01. The sequence goes on along the minus strand of CAYVOB010000089.1, from coordinate 6,048 downwards.
TCTTGATAAGACTGTAGACTTTGATCAGGCCGTCAAAGATAACGAATTCCTTACCGTAGGAAGGCTCTTGGATTACAATTCTGAGGTAATCGTATATGCCTTTCCTACCAAGATAACCGGTGCTGAAGGGGTACAAGTACTTACAGCAGTGTTGATCCCTGACCTTATAGTTAGCTCCATACACTCTGAAGGGGAAGGCAAATATGTTAACTACATGATCAACGATAAGGGCAAGATACTGGCACACCCTAACAGTTCGGAACTTAACAAAAAGATAAATAAACAGGCGATCTTTGACGCTTTCTTTGACAGTAGCATACAGCGGGAAAGAACCACTGAATATGTAGATGAAAATGGCCAAAGCGTCATAGGGTCTATTTTTAAGATAAAAAGGTCCAATATCGCGATCGTATCAAAAATATTGGCTGTGGATGCTTATCGTGAAGCGGAAAAACTAAGGGTAATATTGATCATAACAGCGATAGTGGTTTTTATCGTTTCCATCGTAATAGCCTTTATATTTGCGAAAACACTTACAGCACCAGTATTGCGCCTTTCAAAGATCACAGGAGAGATAGCAAGAGGGAACTTCCTTGTTAAGGTCGATGTTGATTCCAAGGATGAGATAGGTGATCTTGCACAAAGCTTTGGCAAGATGGGACAAGAACTATATAACAGAGAAAGTGAGCTTCAATCAGCCCAGGCCGCCTTGATACAGTCTGAAAAAATGTCAGCCCTGGGGCAAATAGGCGCCGGTATTGCCCACGAGGTAAAGAATCCTCTTACAGGCATTTTAGGACATGCACAATTGGCTAGGGAGAAGATAGCAAAGCATGTAGAAACCTCAGAGGTGGATAAGAACCTGGAGATCATCGAAAAGGAAACGACTAGGTGCAAGGGCATCATAGAGAACCTGATGAAGTTCTCAAGACAAGAAAAGGCTGTTATGTCAGAGGATGACCTGGAAAGGATAGTGAAGAACGGGATAGCTTTAATAGAGCACCAACTGAACATAGGTGGAGTAAAAGTAACTCAAGAGCTTACACCTTCGCTACCAAAAGTAGTTATAAATGGTAACCAAATAGAACAAGTGCTTATCAACATCATGTTAAATGCAATGCATGCAATGGAAGGTAGAGATCCAAAAAAATTAATAGTAAGATTAAAGGAAGGTAGTAAAGGTTTTGCAAGAATTGAAATTGAGGATACCGGGACCGGCATGTCCGAGCCTGTAAGAAAAAAGATCTTTGAGCCCTTTTTTACAACCAAGCCTTCTGGAAAAGGTACCGGCCTCGGGCTTAGTGTGTCCTATGGGATAATAAAATCACATAAGGGACTCTTGGACGTAAAGTCAACGGAAGGTGTTGGCACCACATTCATAATCGAACTGCCATATTTTAGTACTTATCCAGATATGGCAGTGGAAAGCGCAAAAGAGGCACAGGCCGCTCAAAAAGAGGCTGCAGTAAAGGAAGTCCTCATAGGCAAGGAAATAATCCCTAAGACCCCTGAGCTAGCTGCTCCACAGACCACACCACCACCCCCCCCAGAACAAGTTCCTGTGGAGCTACCTCCGTTGCCTAACGCACGCTTACATAAAGAAGAAGGAGGGTATAAGGGGGAGGAGCCTTCTAGTTTAGCCACTGTTACACAGCCAGCAGGTGCCAGCCAAAATCCAAAGCCTGAAGTGGTAGTAAAGGTCCAGGAAAGAAAACTTGAATCCAAAAAAGAATCTGATAAAAAAAGTTTGGTCGGTAAAATAGATATAAAAAGACCGTCCAGAAGGAGTTGATGATCAAGTGGCCGCACAAGATTTTTACATAATGGTAGTGGACGACGAAGATAGTATAAGATCGATCCTTTATGAGACCTTGAGCTCCGAGGGTTATAACGTTATCACCGCTGCAAGCGGAGAGGAAGCGCTGGAGATCCTTAACAAAGGAGAACTTCCGCACATTGTCATGACGGATATACGTATGCCCGGTATTAGCGGGGTAGAACTTGCAGTGGAGGTTAAAAAGATAAGTGACGAGATAGAGGTCATCATCATGACCTCCCATGCATCTTTGGAAACAGCCCAACAAGCTATAAGGGTGGGAGTATACGATTACATAAACAAACCTTTCAATAATCTTGTGGATGTAAAGAACCTGATCCTTAGGGTTATAGACAAGATATATCTGCGTTTGGAGAATCGTCAGTTGATGGAACAGATACAGGCCAAGAATGAAGAATTGACCTCAGCCAATAAGGAAATAACGGCTATCAGCGAGGAAATAACAGCTATATATAAATTCGGGAAGGAATTGCTGGTGCTGCTTGAGACCAATCAGATCATAGAAACTTTTCTTTCTTATATGAGCGCTCTCATAAACGGCAAGACCTGTATTTTCCTTAGATACTATCCTGCAAAGACAGCTCTGATCATAAAACACATGGTGGGAAAGGATATAGGGTCCTTATACAGCGCCGAGCAGATAGAAGGCTTTAAGAACGTCGGCATGAGCCTTGGGGTTGCGGGTGAAAAGGACATAGTGTCAGTGGTATCAAGGATAGCAAATCATCCTTCACTAAAAACGTTGGTGTCCAAGCTATTCAATACTACAAAATATCTTGCATATCCTTTGATCATTCGTGATACACCAATAGGTGTCACGCTCCTGGTCGATATAGATTCTGTAAAAGAACAGGATGAAAAGATCTTAAAGCAATACCTTAACCAGTTCGAGATAAGTTATGACAAAGCACTGCTTCACAAAAAGATAAAGGACCTTGCCATAAAAGATGGCCTTACGGAACTTTATAACCATAGGTATTTTAAGGAACGCCTGGATCTGGAGATCCAAACGGCAAAAAGAGTGCAGCACCCCTTATCGCTCATCTTTTTTGATATAGACCATTTTAAGAAATACAACGATATAAACGGACATCCGATGGGGGACATGCTCCTTAGGGGTATCGCCAATATTCTCAAACAGACCTCAAGGACCACAGATATACCCTGCCGGTACGGCGGTGAAGAATTCTGTATTATACTCACGCACACTAACATAGAAGGTGCAATGGTAAAGGCGGAAAAATTAAGAAAGTTAATAGATGAAACAGTATTTCCTAACCAGGAGAAACAACCTAACGGGAATCTTACAATAAGTATAGGAGTGTCAGAAGTTCCCTCACATGCAGACGAGTCAAGCAAACTCATTAGCGTCGCTGATGACGCTCTGTATCAGGCAAAGACAGGCGGAAGGAATAGGGTAGTTATGGCACAGGCTCCTAAAGATTACACTCCACCTTATAAAGCCGTGCAGGTAACTACTGGGAAAAGATAAAAAGGAACCTTTAAAGATGACAACACAAACACACATAGAAATAAATTTTAAGGCACTGGAGAATAACATAAACCTTATCAAAAAAAAGGCAGGGGTAAAGGCCATACAGGGAGTTGTAAAAGCTAACGCATACGGTCATGGTGATTTTGAGATAGCAAGAGCGCTGGAAAAACTGGGTGTTACGGAACTTGGAGTCGCTCGTGTTAACGAGGGTGTAAGGTTAAGAGAACTTGGTATCACGAGTGATATACTGGTTCTCGGCGGTGCCGATGAGAACGAATTCGAGCCACTTATAAACCAAAGGCTTAAACCCGTTATCTATAATCAGGGCATCGCAGAAAAATTAAATAATTATTTAAAGTTTAGGGATCTAAAACATCCTGTACACATAAAGATCGATACCGGTATGCACAGACTGGGTATTGGTTACAACGAAGCTGTTCCTTTCCTTGAACAATTAAAGGACTACAAACACCTTGAGCTTGACGGGGTAATGTCGCATTTTGTTGCCGCTGGAGCAAAGGAAGCTGAGTGGAATGCACTTCAAACGGAAAGGTTCAGGACCGTATTGGGCCAATGGAAAACGATATTAAAGGATGTTCCTAAAAAGATACACATGGAAAATTCTGCAGGTTTTTTTAACTTTGACCTGGATTTTACAAATGTAATAAGACTGGGCATAGCCATCTATGGTTATGGTGCTCCTGGACTACTTCCGGTTTTAAGACTTTACTCCGCTGTAAAGGACATCAAAAAGGTAAAGAAGGGGGAGACCATAAGTTACGGAGGATGGTTCAGAGCACAGGATGACATGACGGTGGCTTTGGTGCCTGTGGGTTACGGGGACGGGTTCATGCGCTCGAACAGGAAAGGAGCCGTAGTTATAAACGGGGTAGAAGCTCCAATAGTCAGCATAATTTGCATGGATTATTTTATGGTGGACATTACTAACATAAATAGCGTGAAGATAGGGGACAGGGTCACTATAATCGGCGAGGACCACAATGCAGGCTACTGGTCCAAGACATCCGGGACGATAGTGTATGAAGTCCTGACTTTACTGAACCCAAGGATCAGGAGGACCTATAATGGCTCATAACGATGGTGTACTAATCCCTAAAAAGGCATTGATGAGCGTAACGAACAAGGAATTGATAAAGGACTTGAGCCTTGAACTAAACAAAATTGGTGTGGAGATATATTGTACAAGAGGGACAGCGACCTATTTAAAGGGGCTGGGGGTTAGTGCAAAAGCAATAGAGGATTACACCGGGTTCCCCGAGATCTTGGATGGAAGGGTAAAGACCCTGCACCCAAAGATATTCGGAGGAATACTGGCAAAAAAGGACCAAAAGGACCACTTGGATCAGTTAAAACAGCACGAGATAGCACTTTTTGACCTGGTCTGCGTAGACCTGTACCCAGTCCTAAAGGTTATCAGCGAGGGAGCAGATCTTAAAAAGGTGACAGAGAACACGGACATTGGTGGAATATCATTGATAAGGGCTGCTGCTAAAGCATTTAATTACGTTGCTGTAGTAGTTGAACCTGAGGATTATAAAAAGGTCCTCAAAGAGTTAAAGAACACCGGCGGGATCTCTTATGATACAAGAAAAGAACTTGCTGCCAATGCATTCAGGCACAGTTCAAATTATGATTCAGCTATATATAACTATCTTTCTCAAGGTCAGACTCCCTTAAGGTACGGAGAAAATCCACATCAAACAGCGTCTTATTCAAAAATAGCTGGTCAGGATAGTTTCATACAAAGGGCCTTAAAAGGAGAGATATCATACAACAACATCCTTGATCTGGACGGCGCAGTAGAGCTCTGCTTTGGCCTAAAACATTCAGGGTATAAATATGTGTCCGTTATAGTTAAGCACGGAAGTCCTTGCGGAATAGGGGTTTCTAATGTTTCCAATGAGGAGGCGTTCTTGAGGGCATGGGATTGTGATCCTACCTCAAGCTATGGCGGAGTGTTGGCATTTAGCTCTGAGCCGGAAATAAAGCTCCTGGAGGCGTTAAAAGGCAAGTTCGTGGAGGTCTTGGCTGCTCCCAATTATTCAAGCGAATTCTTAGCAAAGGCAGAGGACAGAAAAAAACTTAAGATAGTACAACTAAAAGAAGATGCGATACTGAACGCCAACAGCCTCTATAGAAGTGCTGCAGGCGGGATGTTGAAACAGGAAAGGGATCCCTGGTGGAAAGATGTTGAAGGCAAGGATTTTAAGAACAACTTTAAAACTGTGTCCAAAAGAGTTCCTACAGATGATGAATACTCGGCCATGAAGTTGGCCTGGGCAACAGCAGCTGCGACAAAATCAAATTCTGTAATAATCGCTACCAAGGATGAAATACTAGGAATAGGCGGGGGCTGTGTCAGCAGGATAGACGCAACCAACATGGCCATAGAAAAAGCGAAGGTAAGGCTGGCCACAAGGACCGGTAAGGCAACAGTGGTGGTGATGTCTTCTGATGGGTTCTTCCCTTTCTCGGACAGCATAGAATCTGCCCTAAAGATAGGGCTTAATGCCGTGATAGAACCGGGGGGCTCTATTAGAGACGAAGATGTTATCGCTTCCTGTGATAAGAATGGGGTGGCGTTGGTCTTTACAGGCAAAAGACATTTCAAACACTAATATAAGCAAAATCAGGCACATTATCGTTCTGCCTCATATAAAAAGGTAACCGTAGTGTTTCTGATGTTTGAGAGTAT
>CAYVOB010000088.1:0-6854 GCA_964452945.1 uncultured Bdellovibrionales bacterium | reverse complement strand
AGTCTTGGTGTTTACACTCTATTATCGGTGATGGAGAATTTTAACGGTCTTTATAAGAATATTGTTTTTGTTGCTATATCGGTTGTAGATACCGATTCATTCAAGGATAAGGAGTATCTGGCCAAGCACGAGGAGAATACCAAGATCGCACTCGAAAAATATGTGAATATGGCCAGGCGGCTTGGCGTTCCTGCAAGTTATAAATACGATCTTGGAACGGACGTTGTTGAGATGGCTACCAGGGTTTGCATGGAAACTGCCAGAGAGTTCCCTAAATCAACGGTCTTTGCCGGTAAACTTACTTTCCAGCATGAGCGTTTCTATCATAAGCTTCTACACAACGATACTTCTCTGGTGATACAAAAGAACCTGCAAGAGTACGGAGTAACCACTGTGATAATGCCTGTGCATGTGGAGCTGTAAGTCTGACTAAAAATAAATGAACTGTATGTTTATTAGCCAAGTTCTTGTTGACATATGTCAATATTATCAATAGGTTATATTTGGTTTGATTCTTGCAGGATCGTAATAAGAACCAAAGGGGTCTTATGCCAAAGTTGTCTTTAGTGATAGCGATGCTACTGGTTAGTACTGCAGTATTGCCCCAGACTAAAAAAATCTCAAAAGACCCAAAATTAATGATAGCTGAGGCTACAGGCATATGGAACGTTGAACTTTCGGACGATATAGTTAACGATAAAGACAAGGTGACTGCTGCACAAAAGTTCCTAAAGGACTTAACAAAGGTATCGTTGGAAAAAGTCTATAAAAAAACCAAAGAATTACAGAACTCGGAACTGTTCGTCATAAAACTTATTATTTCTGATAACTATGGTTTGAACGTTAACTTCTTTAATTCTTTTTTTAGTAGTGATTATAAATCATACATCTACATAGATATGAACGATGATGTAGAGAATACAACAGACTCAATATTGGCACTTTTGGATTACTACAAAGCGGTCACCAGCAAAATGAGACTAGTTGGTGACGACGATGGCCCAGAGGTCCCTGACAGCTATAATATGGTTTTTTATTTTCACGATATAAACATCGAGCTCCTAAAATTTAACCAAACGTGGACTGATGAGCAGGCTATTGTGATCAGGAACTATCTTTTTAACGACCCTCTTGATAAAAAAGATGGTGCAAGGGAAGCTCTAAAAGAGATATTCGAAGATGTAACCACCAGCTGTGAAGAAAGATTAAGTAAAATAAATGTATTTCTTAAAAAGAAGGGCTTGAACGAGGGTTTACTTAAGTTATATGTTGGTTTGAGGATAGATGACTGTATAAAGATGAATTTTATTGGTGCCATAATTTCTGGTTATGACGACCAAAAATATAGCAAGCTTGGTTTTAAAGACGAGGATAAGGTAGTAAAGGCGTTTGAGTATAGAATGCTATCGTCAGCATTCCCTCTGTTGGTTAATACCCTCTTAAAGGACAAGTACACTGAAATAGACATTGATTTCAACAACACTTTTAAGCCGTGGTATGACAAAAGCGAGTCAACACTTCATTTAACTTCTTATGATATCTTCTACCTGGACTCAAAAATAACAGTTAAGTAAGCAGAGCACACTTACATTTTATCATTAAGTACTTTTTCCTCGATTGTTGGGACTTCTGCCACCTGGCCATTCGAATTTTGCACAGCATCGTACAATGGGACCAGGCTAAAGTGGTCTATGATCGCCTGCTTATTACCAGAGGACAGTATATTAAAAATGTTTGTATTGTATCTAGATGAAAAAGCCCTGACACCGGCACTTTCATATGTACAGGTGGTCTTTTCGTCACACTTGATACCTCCAGCAATGTTGATAGCTGTTTCATTTGGATAGTACCAATTAGATTTTTTTGTAACATCTTGTTGGGCAGGTAGGGTACAAAAACATTGTGCAGGGCTATGGTCTATATCACAGCTCACATGATCTGTTGGTCCAAAAACAAAGTTGACCAAAAATCTATCTTCTGGGTGTTTTTTTATAAGGGCAAGGGACAACCCTTTAGCCTCTATGTCTTTAAATTTGTCCAAAATGACCTTAGATGCAGCCAGATCAGGTTCTGAAAGTTTATCCATACGCGCTAGGTCGATCATCTGACAAGGCTTGGCCGATGAATCAAGTTCTTTACCAATGTTCTGTCTTGTTGTTTGAGAGGCGTATGATTCCGGTTTTGTGAAGATCGGTAGTCCATAAACAACAGCTAGACCTAAGGAATAGTCGAAGGTCTCTTGTGCTGGCCCCGCTTTGTAAAGTCTCCTTTTTAAATTCTTGGCAAGCCTTGATAATCCTCGCTGGTCATTAACAGCATCACCAAAGGCGTTATAGAAATCGGCATAACAAAGCCCTACGAACCCTTGATTAGGCTTTATGCCTTCATATCCAGCGATAGCTTTGTATGTGGTTACAGGTGTGTTAGAATCCTTATTGACTATTTTTGTGACTTTTTGTTCAGACATGAACACGCTCTTTTCATCTGCGCTCTTTTTATACTTACTGCTATTAGTTGATACACTGGTACAGCTACTTTCTCCATACAGTTTTATGTATGCTTCAACGACGTTTGGGTTTAGGTTTTCTACAGCAAGATACAGGATCGTCTTGGGGATCTCTAAGCTCTTCTTATTCTTATATCCACCGATCTGACACAGATCATTTACAGCATATGGTTGGGTATAATTGCCTTCCGTTCTTCCGGCAGCATTTTTGACCGGTCCCCACGTCAGCATCTCTTTTATAGCATCAACTTGTGTTGCATCTATTGTCTCAAGTTTATTGCCACTGTAACATCTTCTTGCTGCAATAAAATGAAGAGGGGTGCAGCCGGTGACTGCATCGTTACGTCCGTTATAGTATTTTGACATCAAGTTATTGAACACGTTATTGAGCAGTAGCGTTTCGTAAGCGAATCTTTGGTAATCAGGATGTGACTTGTTCCACTTTAGTGTTTTATCATTAACTAGTCTTGTAAGCTCTGATGCATCGCCATGTTCGAGTATGAATAGGTAATCTGACCTATCGCAGTTATTGACCCCATCAGTGGCTCCGGATGGTGTGTCCGCCATTACACAGTTGCAACTTACATGCTCTGTCGTATATTTAGGATCTTTATCACTAGGTTGTACGAGAGTACAATTAGTTGAACTTACTGGACAATCAGGTGCCTGTGCATAGGTTACTGCAGAAAAGATCAATGAACATAGACAAAACATTAGTAGTTTTTTAAGCATGACTTTGGTCCCCCGTTTATGACCTTATCGGAATATTTTAAAATAACATTAGCCTTTTGTCCATCGAAGTGTAGAGCAGACAAGCCTTTGCAGGTTTTGCCCTGTGAAACTATGGGGATACGTCACACCGGCTCTTATGCCCTGGTTTTTCCTTCTTTCCAGTGTTTCCTGCATAGGGAAATATATGATTCGTTACCTCCTATCTGGACCTGCTCACCCTCATATACGGCCTTACCATTAAGTAGACGAGTGTTCATAATGGCTTTTTTGCCGCACCAGCAGATGGTCTTTAATTCCTCTATGCTGTCCGATAGGGATATAAGGGCTTCACTTCCTGGGAAAAGGTTGCCTTTAAAATCACTCCTTAAACCGTATGCCATGCATGGAACGTTCAGGTCATCTACCACGGAGCAGATCTGCATTACCTGTGTCTTGCTTAGGAATTGAGCTTCGTCTATCAATACGCAATCTAATTTTTGTTTATTTAGCTGTTCTTTTATAAGGTCAAATATGTTCGTATCGCTGTTAAGTGCGATGGCGTCGCATTCAATACCTATCCTGGATCTTATTTTTCCCACTCCATCCCTGTTGTCTATTGCTGATTTTAGTACAAGGACCTTTTGCCCTCGTTCTTCGTAATTGTGTTTTACCTGAATTAGTTGGGTCGTTTTTCCTGCATTCATTGCAGAGTATCTAAAGTATAGTTTAGCCATGCAGTTTTTTTAATACCTCCGTGAATACCGTGTTGATCGCCCTCACCATAACACGCTGGCGAGGAGGAATGAAGAGCTCTTTTTTCGTATAAATGTCATTTCCGAACACGAAGCCAAAACAAACGGTCCCGACCGGTTTTTCCTTACTGCCGCCTTCAGGGCCCGCAATGCCGGATACCGATATTGCAATGTCCGTTCCCATTATCTTTTTCAAGCCAAGGGCCATTTCCTTAACCACCGCATTGGATACCGCACCATGGTTTTTAAGTGTCATTTCCTTTACGCCCAGCACGTTCTTTTTTATATCATTCGCATATGCAACAACGCTTCCCATGAACACTTTGGATGCACCCGCATTCTTTACGAACTCGCCAGAAAGGTTTCCACCGGTGATTGATTCTGCAAAGGAGATGGTCATTTTCTTTTTTACTAGAACGTCGAGGACTAGCTTTGATATGTTTGTGTCGCCGGTAAAGAATATGTCTGCATCTTTAAATATACGTTCCGCCCTTTTTATTACGCCATTCAGTTCTTTTATTTGTGCCTTGTTCGTGACGTATTTGCTCAAATGTACTTCCACCCATCCTCCCGTTACAGGGTAGAAACCAAGTTCGATCTCTTCCTTAAAGTTCTTGAATAGGTCTGCGACAGCGCTCTCTCCGACGTTATACAGTCTATATATCTTTGTATAAAAACTCCCTTTGACAAAACCTTTCCTTTTTAGCCTTGGCAGGAGCTGCTGCTGTATCATCGGTTGGTTCTCTTTTGGCGGTCCTGGCAATAGCACAAATATCTTTTTGCCTTTCTGGATAAATATCCCAGGAGCCGTTCCTGCATCGTTTATCATGAACTCCCCACCTTCTATGAGCTCTGCCTGCTGTCTGTTAGAAGAGGGGCAGGGGCATTTCATCTTCTTGAAAAAGGCCTCTATGCTTTTATATTCATTTTTCTGGAATACGAGTTTTCTTTTTAGGAACTTTGCAAGGGCATTTCTTGTGATATCGTCGGTGGTAGGCCCAAGCCCTCCTGTCATTATAACAAGATCGCAGTCGTCTATCATCTGCCCTAGGGTCTTAACGATCTCATTGATGTCATCATTGGTGCAGAGCCGGTGCCTTACCTTTATGCCGCATCCCCTAAGCCATTTTGAGATATAAGTTGAATTGGTATCGTCTATCTTGCCGCACATCAGTTCTGTACCAACGGATATTACTGCGGCTGTTTTCATATATCAGTCCTTTATCTCGGTGTATTCAGCATCTATTACGCCTATCCTGGGCTCGACTGGACGACGCCTAAAGGTTCGTCTGTGTATAAAATATTTTTCCGTACTTTCCCCTCCAATTGCGAATAGCCATGAGATTATTACAAGGACTTTGTTAGTGTTCCAGTAACTAACCGTTGCAAGGATGGCGACAAGCATCCTGGGGGCAAAGATGAACCCGAGCCACCAAAAGATGCCACCAAAGGCGACGCTGGAAAAGAGCAGGGTGAGGCGCGGGAATATTGAGATGAATACAAGGAACAAGAACCCGTGTACGTCCCAGTAGTCGGTGTTACCAAACTCTATGTTAAAGTAATTGATAAGAATGGTGCTAAGGCCGGTGATGAGCAGGAACAGGATAATTATCTTGATAATTGTTCTCATATATAGAGTTTATACAGGAGTTTACTGGATTTTCAATAAGGACATATATGAGTCAGCTTTTCTTTAACTTCCAGTGTGATATACGTTTAACATTATGAGAATGTGGATGGTGGATCCAAAGTTATTGTGCAGGAAACACTTGTTGGGTGAGCACGGAGAACTCCATAAGTTCGTCCCGTCTTTTAAGAAAAAAAGGTCCGTTACCGGTAGAAAAGGTCAGATAGAGCTAAGTAAATACAAAGAACGACATGATGAATTGGCCCAAGAGATGGTTCGCAGGGGTTATGAGCATAACAGTCCGATAGAGGTCCCGGATTTCAGTTATCTCCCTCGTGAACAGTTTGAAGCAGTGGTCGACCAAAAAAAGTCTCTGAGTGACCTATGTGAAAGATGCTCGGAGTGCAGGAAATTGATAATAGGGGATTGATCCTGTCTGCTATTTCTTGTGAATGGTCATTAGATATTTGAATTTAACACCATCGTATACTGTCGAAGTCCTTTTGACATCTATCTTTATATCAATATCAGGGTTGTTCTTTTTTACTTCGTTAACTATCTTCTCATAATAAGATCTTTCCCAGGACGTATTGAAATCAGATGAGCAGTGTGAGGTCCAAACGAACTTTGCTTTGCCACCGTTCTTTAATATCCCTATTGTATTCAGGAGCGTATTCTCGACTCCCACTGAATCAAAGAAATAGGGAATGTCTTTATATCTCTCAGGGTTGACAACGTCCTTTTCTTTAAATCCCTCCTCGCATGCAATGCAGCATATGAGGTCTTCTCCCAGCACAAAATCCACTCCATCCTTTGCTCCTGGAACGAGCCTTTTGATATCAGAGATGAACTGTGATGTTGGAAGGGAGACGCTCTGGTTGAGCCTCATTCTTATCAGGTTATCTTTCTCGTCTAAACCGGTATAGACGATGTCAAGACTGTATGCCTTTGAGCCTAAAAACGCATTTAGATACTCTGCTACAGGTTTATCGCCATATATTAGCTCTCCATCACCAAAACAGAGCACTGTTTTATCTTTATAATCAGAAAGTGATGAATCAGGATCTATTTTATACATTTCTGTGGACAGATCTGTATAAGGTATCAGTGATACTATCAGAAGATAGTGCTGTTTTTTCTCGATCGTTAGGAGCACAGGAAGTCCAATGAATCTTTTATCCCTGAAGAGTGCTCCATCCGTTCTGACCCGCCTCCCGAAAATGCTGCCACATAATATGTGATAGTATTTAAAACAAAA
>CAYVOB010000087.1:0-6864 GCA_964452945.1 uncultured Bdellovibrionales bacterium | reverse complement strand
TCAAAAGGACAGCCTCTGGAATATTGGAGTGACATCGAAGCATAATCTTTAAAATTGATAAGGGACCATTGAGGGAAAGGCGGCGGTGTATTCGTTATATCAGGGAAAGTACCTGAAGAATAAGCATGCTGTAATGTGCCTTGAGCCATATCTTTCAGGAAAATAGGTAAGGTAAGTTCTGCTTCTCCCAATACTAGATGATCAACGTGCTCAAACTCTTCACGGCATGACATAGATAAAGGACCACCTAGAACCACTTTTTTACCGAGGTCTTTACATCTTTTGACTACAGACAATGCACTCTCTTTTTGTACGAACATGCCACCAATAAAGACCATATCAGCCTTTAAAATATCAGCGTCAGTAAGTTTTGAGGTATTCATGTCCACTAGTGTTTTATTCCACTCCTTGGGCAACATAGCAGCAACGGTCAAAAGCCCTAATGGAGGAAAAGTTGCCTTGGAACCAATAAAGGAGAGAGAATGTTTCAAGCTCCAGAAGGTATCTGGATATTTCGGAGATATTAGTAGTATATTCATGTGTCAGAAGGTTATAACACCTTAACAAGGCAAATAGATAGGTAAATCTTCTTAACAAACACTTATTGCGTCAGAAACAGAGCTTGATTACGTCGCTCATATCCTTAACAAAATAAAAGTTGATTTTCTTCTTAATATTGTCAGGAATGTCCTTCAAGTCCTTTTTGTTCTCCATCGGGAGAATTACCTTTCTTATGTCGGCACGCACAGCTGCAATAAGTTTTTCCTTTATACCTCCTATAGGCAACACCTTACCAACAATGCTGAGCTCACCGGTCATTGCAATATCAGCAGGTACTTTCTTGCCTATAGCAAGACTCACCAACGAAGTACACATCGTTATCCCGGCAGAAGGGCCGTCCTTTGGTATGGCACCACCGGGTATATGCAAATGCACCTCGTGATCGTCAAAAAAAGTGTTCTTCTTCATTCCAGAAACTATTTTTTTGGCAAAAGTAGATGCTATCATAGCAGATTCCTTCATCACTCCTCCCAATTGCCCTGTATATTTAAAATCTGCTTTTCCCTTGATCGCATTAGATTCAACAAAAAGAATATCCCCACCGTAGGCTGTCCAGGCAAGGCCAGTTACAACTCCAGGAACATCGATCCTTCTCTTCCCCTCATCAGTAAATTTTGGAGAACCAAGATAATCCTCTATATTTTTGTTATTGAACTTTAATGGAACTTTTTTATCCTGTGATATGGAAACAGCTGTCTTACGCATCAAAGAAGCAACCTGCTTCTCCAGCAACCTTATACCAGGATCCCTAGCATATTTTTCTATTATGTACTTTGTAACTTCTCTTGAGATGTTAAATTGTTCTTTTCTCAAACCGTGTTTTTTAAGGAGTTTTGGTACCAGGTACCCCTCTGCTATACTTAACTTCTCTTCCATTATGTAGCCAGGGAACTCTATAACCTCCATCCTGTCATATAACGCTGCCGGTATGGTATCATAATTATTAGCTGTGCATATAAACAGGATCTGTGAAAGATCAAAACCAACATCAATATAATGGTCTACAAAACTGAAGTTCTGCTCAGGATCCAAGACCTCCAACAATGCCGCCGCTGGATCACCTTGAAAACTAACACCAAGCTTATCTACTTCGTCCAACATCACAACAGGGTTCTTGGTACCCACTCTTTTTAATCCTTGCATTATTTTACCAGGCATTGAGCCTATGTACGTCCTCCTGTGACCCTTTATCTCTGCCTCATCCCTCATGCCTCCTAGGCTGAAGCGATAGAACTTCCTGCCCATTGCCTCGGCTATAGCCATGCCTAAAGAGGTCTTGCCGGTACCCGGAGGTCCAAGGAACAACAGGATATTACCGTCATATTTTTTGTTCAATCTCCTTACGGCAAGATACTCAAGTATCCTTGCCTTGACCTTGTCCAGGCCATAGTGATATTTGTCCAGAGTTCTTTTCGCCTTTTTTATTTCCAATTGATCATCGCTGTAACTGTTCCACGGAAGACTAACCAGCCAATCTATATAGTTCCTGGTTACAGTGTATTCAGGAGAAGTCTCTGGTATCATCTGTAACTTTTCCAGCTCCTCTTGCACCACCTTGGCACCTTCTTCGCTGATACCACTGGTCTTGAATTTTTCCTTGAGCTTGTTAATGTCCAGCGATTTTTCATCCTGCTCATATCCAAGCTCTTTTTTTATGACCTTAAGCTGTTCCTTAAGAAAATATTCCCTTTGCATGGATGATATTTTGTCATTGACCTCTTTTGTTATCCTGGTCTGTAGCTCGCTTACCTCCTGCTCTTTTTTGAGGTGCGCTAAAAGTTGTCTAAACCTTTCTTTTACGTCGAGAACTTCCAAGTACGCCTGCGCAGCTACTGGTTCCAAACCGAGAGTAAAAGTGATAAGATCAGCCATCATGCCTGAATTGGGCACGTTTATCATTGCAAGCCTTAATTCTTCGCTGAATAAAGGATTGTTCTGCGAAAGCGATTTTACTATCGAACGTACGGAACGTGTAAGAGCATCAAGTTCAAGGTCTTTTTTCACTATGTCCTCAAGATATTCAACCTTGGCAACTATGAAAGGAGCATCCTTTATAAATTGAATTACTTTAAACCTTTTTACACCCTGAAGCAGCACACTAGTTCCGCCATCGGACATATTTATCTTCTTTAATATCTTTGCGGCCACACCAACAGCGTATAAGTCCTGTATACTCGGTGATTTTGAGTTGCCCGTCTTGGCCATGATCAGAGCGATGTGCCCGGTCTGGCTCATTGCTATCTCAACGGCCTTGACCAAAGGACCTGGCGGCAATATTATTGGTGCAACAAGGCCCGGGAACACAGGGGCATTGTTAAGGTGGACCACCGGCAAGGTCGTCGGAAGTACTGTACCCGCTTGGGCAAGAACATTATCGTTAGTGTTTCCAGAATGTTCATTCATTTCGTCACTATCAAACATTGACATATTCCCTCTTAGAGTTTGTAATATACTCGTTATGGTACATTTTATCTTATTAACACTTTTATTATCTCATTCCACTGGAAATTCAAGTTCTTGTTGGGGTAAAATATCTCTGGGATTGAGCTATTCCAAAGATACTGTATACACATACCAAAATAAGATCAGTTCCTCGACCTGGATAAAAGGCAACGAGTCAGATATAAAGAACAGCTCAAACACCTTTCAGACCATAATCTACCCTTATTCAAAAACAAAAGATGGCTATCTGGTGTATGAGACCGTTATCAATGCCCAGAATAACGAACTATTGGAATTGATAGGCAAGAGACCACAAAAATTGCCTGGCAAATATTTGCAGCCTATATATCCGGTAGGACAAACAGAGGGGACCAACGACCAAAGTCCGGCTCAAGTAAAGCAAATAGGCTGCGAACAGGTTTTTACATCATACGAGAACTATAATTCCTACGATGAGAGCATTAACGTCAGCAAAAAAAGCATCAACAAGATCATCGAGTCCGATACGATCAAGGTCGCAGGTAAAAAGCTACAGCTCTTTAGAATGGAAAGCAGAAAAGAAGTTGATTTCAAAGGTCGGCTGACAGGAACCGGTACCGAGACAACGACCTTGTACCTGATATCAGGCACCAACGAGCTCTATGAACAAAAGACCTCTTTCATTTATGAGTATAAGACCGGGACCGGCAAAGAAAGAAGAACAGAGACTATGAAGGGTTCTTATGCCGTAAAACTATTGGGAAAAAAGAAATATACAAAAAAGAAAAAGAGTTTTCCTGAACTGACAGAAGCAACAGGTCCTATCAATTATTATACAAATAACAACGGCCTTTTTATCCCTGTGGAACTTAGTGGCGGGCTTGAACCCAAGATGTACATTAACACTTCTAACGCATCCTCTTTTATAGACTACGACTATTATATAAAGAATTACGAGGGTGAGCCAAAAGATTACTTCTATCCGTTCGACAGTATAAAGATAGGAAAGTCCAAACTGGAGAACCCTGGGATAGAGATACTCTCTCCTCTAGAATCCGGACTTAATCTTGACTACAAGATACCCGGCTCCATCGGTAAAGACATAATCAGCATTGGCGCACTAAGGATCAACGATACAAAAAGACAGCTGCTCTTTTGGGAACCCGAAGAAAAGGTCGAGCTTCCAGACAAAGCAGTACCTTTTGAGCTCATTGACGGCAATCCTATATTTGAACTGATGGTAAATGGAAGTACTGTAAAGGCAACCATAGGCTTTGACTGCTACACCCCTGAAATATCATACAACCTTCAACAAAAGTTAAAGCTAAAGACTATAAAGGTCGCTGTACCTAAAGGCAATAATCCTATGGCATCATTCATATATAAAGCGGACCTGATCATCACTCCCTCAAGCAAGGATTATTTTAAAACGGCTGCTGTAGTAAAGGACTTTGGTAGAGAACCTTATGACATAAAACTGGGACTGAACTATATAAAGGATAAAGATATCACCATCGACTACAAGAACGGCTGGTTCCTTATAAAATAAATTTTAGTAAATCGCAGGACCAAGGCCTTGTCTGACCACTATGGGGCTAGTGCCGGTTAGATCTATAACGGTAGTGTGCTCGCTTTTAATACTGCCGACGGAAAGAAAAGCACTGACAGAATTAGCGTATAGTTCTTCTACTTCTTCCGGAGACTCCGTTATCCTTTCAACATCTGTAGGCAACGCTGTAAAATTCAACACAGGGGAATCCAGCTGTTCGAACAGTGCATTCATAACAGGGTGGTCCATCATCCTAACACCTATAGTACTTCTTCTGGTATGACAGACTTTGGGAACCAGCGTCGTAGCCTCTAAGATGATGGTGTACGGACCAGGCATTACCTTTTTTATGAGCCTAAAGGTATCATTCCCAACCCTTGCATATTTACTGATCTCGCTAAAATCGCGGCAGATGATAGTATGGAGCTTATTCCTTCCAAGACCTTTAGTTAGGTCATTCAGGCACCTAACACCTTTTGCAGAGGAAAGCAGACATCCTATACCATAATTAACGTCAGTGGGATAAACTATAAGACCACCATCATTAAGGATCCCTGCTGCTTTGACGATATACCTAGAATGTGGTGTCTCTGGGTTCAGCTGATAAATATCCATCAGGGTCTAAAAGAAATAGGCAAATCCAAAGCTCATTTCGTATGTAACAGACATCTGGCTCTGGTTAGGAGTATTGCCAAACCACACATTGAATGGCCTTAGGGTTAAGCCAAATGGTCTAAAAGAAACAGCCATGCCGTCGGCGAACTCATAGAAAGCTCTGAAACCGAACTTTATATCGATACCAAAGCCGACCGTATCATGTGCAAAACCAAAATCAGGCCCGATAGTAAAATCCGGGATTATAAAAAGAGGCTGGCTGCCTATCTGGATAGGAAGCATCAGCCTTGGCCCAAGGAACAAACTGAATGCATCATTACCAAATGCAGGTTGAAGCGTTACACCAAAGTTCTTTTCTCCCAGTTCCACTTCCATCCTGAACCTTGTACTGTTATAACTTTGGGATACACTTTTAACCTGAATGTCTGGACCTAAACCTACGTTAACGAACGTAGATTGCGCATGAAGAATCGATGATGTCAGAAACAAAAAACCCAGTAAAAACCTTAACATAACTATGTTTCCCCCTATGTCAAAAAACCAACAAACTTATTTGTCATCTTTTACGTTTGGATATAGGATAGCAAACCATGGAGGAATTGTATAATGAAATTTTCATACATTCTAGTTTTTATTTCACTATCGATATGTGGAACAAGTTTTGCCGAAGATAAAAAGATCGAGGTCGCGGGTACTGATGCATTTTTATTAAAAGCCGGTTGGGAACAACAGAGCGACGGCTGGATGGATCCCGAGACTGCACTCGTATGGGGACCTGAAATAGAAAAAATGAGCTGGGGGCAAGCAAAAGCTCACTGCCAAAGTTTAAAGCTCGGCGGTAAAAATAGCTGGAGACTTCCCACAGTAGCGGAACTACAAAGATCCGTATGCAAGGTATCAGGATATCTAACTAGGACCCCATGCCCTAATCCAAGGGATCATAAAAAGGACCTTTGGTTGCTAAATAACGACAGAGGGAACACGTATTGGGCATCAGACCTTATACCGGGAGATCCATACAACGCATACTACTTTGCTTTTGACGTAGAAGGACAACAAATAATAACTAGTAAAGGTGATAAATCAAAAGCTCGATGTGTAACATTGGGAACTTCTCCAAAAGCTCTCGCTATAGTAGAAGAAAATAAAGTTGAAGAAGAAAAAGAAGCAGAAAAAAAGGAGCACAGCTACTACATTGCACCTTTTGTAGGTTTTGGAGCATTATTCACAAATCAAGCTGCCTTGGATGATTCTACCTACTTCAACGGCGAGTTCAGGATGGGTTATAAATTAGACGATAATTTTATGTTACAGGGAACGGCCAGCTTTGGCTTGGATGCAAAAAAGTTTGGATACCCGTTGATAACCACGATTGCTATAGGACCTGAGTACTTCATACTGCCAGAGAGACTATCCATATTCCTAGACCTTGGGCTCGGCATAATCTCTACCGACGTAAATTTTCTTGCACCCGGTACTGCTACCACCAGTCAAAGCAGTGCAGCGTTCGCTTGGCGTGCAGGAGCGATGTTGGCAATGATAAAGTGGGGCGATAGCGGACAGTATAATATCCCTATATCGATCGTATACAATGGATACAAGACAAGGATCATGTTCTGCCACACAGCGCTCTTGTCCGTTGGGTTTATGTACTTTAACTAGTTAAGCTAAAAGGGAGCTTAACTTTCGAATTTTTGTTTAATGATCTTTAGATAGCC
>CAYVOB010000086.1:676-6918 GCA_964452945.1 uncultured Bdellovibrionales bacterium | reverse complement strand
GTTTGTCCACAGACACTTTTATGGGCCTCTATGTCAGAAGCTATTACCGGAACGCCAAGGCTTTGGGCCTCTATTATGGTATCAGGGAAATCATTAATGAACGACGGCTCGATAAGGAACATTGCTTTGCTTATAAGTTCTTGTATCTTATCGTAAGGGACATAGCCAACTAGTTTAACACGGCCTTTTGGCAGTTCTTCTACAAGTTCCCTTATTTGATCAAGATACAGTGCTTCGTTTTTACAGGTGGCGTCCCCGGCTATCAAAAGTTGTAAGTTCCTTGGGGCAGCCTTGTGAAAAGCTTGTATCATCAGTTCAAGGTTCTTGTATCTTGCTATCCTTCCGCAGAACAGGGCATATTTTTCTGTTTTACTCATTGCCTGATCAAAGATAAACCCTCTTGGTATGACTCGTATCTTTTTTTCGTCAGCGAACAGTTTTGATCTTAGTTGTTCCGCCATATACTCGCTGTGTGCGATCAATATATCCGCTTCCTCTACCAGTCTTATACAGTGGAAGATATCCAAGTCCCTGTCAAAGAATTCCGGATTGGTGTATTCTTTTAGCGAGGTAATTTCCAGTACTTTTGAGAACTTTACCTTTTCTCTTTTATGAGCATGAGGGCGGAAATAGTGGAGTATGCTGCCTTCTTCTATGCCCCTTATGGCAGGGACTTTGAGGCTTTTGTGAGCTATTTTTTTCAAGTAGACCCTGAATGCGCTCTTTTTATCGTACATAGCCTTTAGTCCAAGTTCCTGATACATTTTTTTTGGAGTACTGTGTAGACTTAAGGCCTTTATGTTGAATTCTTCATTTTTATAAACAGTCTTATCAATGGTCTTGTCGCTGATACCATACCTGGAGCTTAGTTCTTGGAGCAGTGACGATATATGGACGTATTCTGAGTATTTTTTACAGGCCAGTTTATCAAGGAAATAATAAACGTTCATTCTCAATATACTTAATGACAATTATCCCAAATTGCAATATTTTTCATAATATGGCGCAAGACCTTCATATCATGGGACTTGATGAAGCCGGCAGGGGGCCTGTTCTTGGCCCTATGGTGGTAGCCGGCGTGGTCCTGACCCAAAGCTCCTGTGAAGGGTTTAAAGAGAAGGGCCTGAAGGATTCAAAAAAATTAAGCCCTCAAAAAAGAAAGGATATGTTCGCGCTAATACAAGATGAAGCACTGTGGTCTAGTACCATGGTGATCTGGCCCAGCGAGATAGATCTTGCAGTAAGAACGAATGGCTTGAACAAGCTGGAGAGGGATGCCTTTGCGGAGATAATAAATTCTTACGACGACAGAACATGCAAAATAATAATAGATTCCCCTCAAACGCCAAAGGTGTTTGAGACCATGATAAATGAAAAATTATTGTCTGAACGCGATCTGCTCTGCAGCTTCAAGGCCGATGACCTGTATCCCGTTGTTTCTGCAGCAAGCGTTCTTGCAAAGGTCACGCGCGATTCCATAATAGAGGAATTAAAAGCAGAGTTCGGTGACTTTGGCAGCGGATACCCTGCAGACCCAAAGACCAGGTCTTTTTTAAACAGCCTAAAAGTGCCCCTGTTCTTTGTCAGAAAGTCATGGAAAACCTACTCTGAACTGGGTCTTTTTGATTAAAGACACTGTAGACAAACCTTTTTAACGGTGTTAGTTTCTTTGCTCCGGTAATACTAATAACTACTAACAATATCAGGAGGATTTTTTTACATCATGCAGGACCTAAACGTAAAGATGGAGAACGTATCGGAGATCTCTAAAAGATTCAAGGTGGAGATACCCTTTGAGACCGTGAAGAAGGAAACAGAGGCCACACTGGAAAAATTGAACAAGACCGCCGTGATAAAAGGTTACAGAAGAGGTAAGGCACCAAAGGAAGTGGTAGAAAAAGCCTATGCTACAGCCATTAAGGAAGAAGTGGCGGAGCAGCTAATAAATCAGGCATATGCACAGATCTTGAGGGACAATAAAATAGAACCTGCAGGCTACCCTCAGATATCCAACGTTAAGTTCGTGGAGGGACAGCCTTTCAGCTTTGAGGCTGTGGTAGAGATAAGGCCAACCTTTGAGGTTAAGGATTACAAAGGTCTTGAGGTCGAGGCTTTTCCCACTGACCCAACAGACGAGGACGTAGAGAACATAGTGAATGGGTTTTTAGAGAGCAGAGCAGACATGAAGACCTTGGATGAAGCGCGTCCTGTGACCGAAGGCGACTGGATGGATATGGACCTTGAAGGCTATGTTGACGGTACAAAGAAGGATGATCTAAGTATAAAGGCATATGTCTGTAAGCTCGGTGACAAGAACATGCTCCTTGAGGCAATATCCAACGGTATGAAGGGAATGAAGTCAGGGGAAGAAAGAGAGATAAAGCACCAATACCCTCAAGATTATTACGCCGAGGAACTCAAAGGCAAGGAGACGCTGTTCAAGGTAAGATTGAACAAGATATTGGAGAGGATAGTCCCTGTGCTTACCGATGAACTTGTAAAGGAAAGCTCGATCGGGGAGTCAAAGGAGCAGTTCCTTAACAATGTAAGAGAGAATATCAGAAAGAGAAAAGAGGAAGCGAGGAGCAGCGGTATAAGGAGACAGATCATAGATAAACTCCTGGACAAGAATAAATTCTCGGTACCTGCTTCAGAGGTGGAAAGAAAATTACCGGAGATCGAAGAAAGAGCTCTTCATAATATCTTCGGATATCAGTCTGGAAAGGTCCCAGAAAAACAAAAGAGGGAAGTTCTGGATAAACATAAAGATGAATTGAGAAAGGCCTGCGAGGACGATGTCAGACTTTCCTACATATTGGAGGCTATAGCTCAAAAGGAATCTATCACTCCTACTGATGATGAAATCTCAAAAGAGATAGAAGATGCGGCAAGGTCTATGAGCCTTACGGCAGATAAGTTAAAGGCCAAATATGGTGAAAGGAACATAGAGAGAGCGGTAGTCGGAACTTTGACGGAAAGAAAAACCTTCGACTATTTGAGCGGACAGGCTACAATAAAAGAGAAAAAAGAAAAAAAGGAGAAGTAGTTTTTATGACTTATATCCCAACGCCTTATGTTATAGAACAGACCCCCAAGGGAGAGCGTCAATACGATATTTATTCCCGTCTTCTTATGGACAGGATAGTCTTTATAGGGGGAGAGATCAACGACGTTGTTGCCAACATGGTCGTAGCACAGCTTTTGTTCTTAGAGGCTGATGCTCCGGATAAAGAGATCCATATGTACATCAATTCTCCTGGCGGTGTTGTTACAGCCGGGATGGCGATATATGATACCATGCGTTACATAAAACCGGATGTTTGTACTTACTGTGTTGGACAAGCTTCCAGTATGGGAGCATTTTTACTCGCTGGTGGAGCAAGGGGAAAAAGGTTCAGTATGCCTAATGCCAGGATAATGTTGCATCAGCCTCTGGGCGGATTTAGCGGTCAGGCTACGGACATGGAGATACATGCGAAGGAAATATTGAAGCTAAAGGAAAAATTGAACAAGATGCTGGCTGAGAACACAGGAAAGGATGTAAAGCACATAACAAAGGATACTGACAGGGACTTTTTTATGACCGCTCAGGAAGCATTGGACTACGGCGTTATAGATAAAATAGTAAGTTAAGGAGGAGAAATATATATGTCTGCTTCCGGTAATACACCTAGCGGGTTCCCAAACCTTGTCTGCTCTTTTTGCGGAAAGGGACAAAGGGATGTTAGAAAACTTATTGCGGGTCCTGCGGTATTCATCTGTGATGAATGCGTAGAGCTCTGCAACGATATCCTCAGGGATGAGATAAGAAAAGAGAACGTAAAGGAAGGCGCCCACAAAATGCCAAAACCGTCCGAGATCAAGGCGGTTTTGGATAGTTACATAATCGGTCAAGAGGACGCAAAAAAGACCCTGGCAGTTGCGGTTCATAATCATTACAAAAGGATCTTTGGACAAGGAACTATAGATGAGTCTGACGTAGAGATACAAAAGAGCAATATCCTTTTGATAGGGCCTACAGGTTGCGGCAAGACCTATCTTGCTCAAACGCTTGCAAGGATACTAAAAGTCCCGTTCACCATTGCTGACGCCACTACACTGACAGAGGCGGGGTATGTTGGAGAGGATGTTGAGAATATCCTCTTAAGTCTTTTGCAGGCTGCAGATTACGACGTGGAAAGGGCTCAAAAAGGCATAGTCTACATAGATGAAATAGATAAGATAGGAAAGAAGGGCGATAATCCTTCCATTACCAGGGACGTAAGCGGTGAGGGGGTCCAACAGGCTCTTTTGAAGATAATAGAAGGTACCAAAGCCAGTGTGCCTCCGAAGGGAGGAAGGAAACATCCCCATCAGGAATACATACAGGTGGATACCAGGAATATCCTCTTTATATGCGGGGGGGCTTTTGGAGGTCTCGATAAGATAGTCGAAAAGAGAGTAACAAAAAAAGTTATGGGATTTGGTGCCGATGTTAAAAAACAGTCAGAAAAACAGAAGGAAAAATATCTTAGCCATGTAGAGCCGGAAGACCTGTTGAAGTTCGGTCTTATACCTGAGTTCGTCGGAAGACTGCCGATAATAAGCGCCGTAAGTGCTCTGGATGAAAAAGCACTCATCGAGATATTGTCCAAACCCAAGAACGCCATTACTAAACAGTATAAAAAACTTTTTGAGTATGAGGGCGTGGAGCTGGTATTTGAAGATGGAGCACTTGAGGCCATAGCCAAGGATGCTATGACAAGAGGCACCGGAGCTAGAGGTCTTAGGGCTGCATTGGAAAAGATATTGAGGGAAGTCATGTATGAGATACCTTCAAAGGAGAACGTCTCCAAATGCATAATTAGCAGGGATGTTGTTGAAAAGGGGACAGGACCTGTTATCATGTATAAGAGTGAAAAAGATAAAGAGATAGCATAAAAGGGGGGATCATGGCAAACGTAAGAACACTTCCACTTCTTCCATTAAGGGAAATGGTGGTTTTCCCGTACATGGTAGTACCATTGTTCGTGGGAAGGGATAAATCAATAAGGTCTCTGGAAGAATCAATAAACAAAAGACTGGATATAGTGCTGGTCGCTCAAAAGGATGCTCAGGTAAATAACCCTGGTCCTAACGATGTGTTCGATATCGGTGTGGTGGGCAACGTGATCCAGCTCTTGAGGCTCCCGGACGGCACCGTAAAGGTGCTCATAGAAGGGATAAAGAGGGTCAAGGTCACAAAGTTCCTCTCTACAGATGATTTCTTCAATGTTGAAGCAGAAGACATAGATGACCTGGCTGATGTTGACGAGGCTCAAATAGACGCACTGGTAAGGGCCGTAAAGAACCAGTTCGAACGTTATGTAAGATTGAACAAGAAGATACCTCCAGAGATGTTAATGACCATACATGGGATCAATGATGCTTCACGTTTAAGTGATACGATATCCGCTCATTTGACACTGAAACTGGAAGACAAACAAAAACTCCTGGGCATACTCTCCATAGCAAAAAGGTTGGAAGAACTGCTTGCATTGATGCAGGCTGAGATGGAAATATTGCAGCTCGAAAAACGTATAAAGAACAGAGTAAAACAGCAGATAGAGAAGAATCAGAAGGAATATTATTTGAATGAGCAGATCAATGCTATCCAAAAGGAACTGGGTACAGAAGAGGAACAGGACGAAGTAACGGAACTTGCCAATAAGATAAGAGAGAAAAAGATGTCTGCCGAGGCAAAAGACAGGGCAGAGAAAGAACTTAAAAAGTTAAAGATGATGTCCCCGATGAGCGCAGAGAGCGCTGTTGTAAGGAACTACATAGATTGGATACTGTGTCTACCGTGGGAAGAGAATTCAATAGATAATAATGATCTGGAGGAAGCAAAGAGGATCTTGGATGAGGACCACTATGGCCTTAAAAAGGTCAAAGATAGGATAATAGACTATCTTGCGATAAAGACCATGGCCGGTAATCTACGAGGACCGATCTTGTGTCTTGTTGGACCTCCTGGGGTGGGTAAGACTTCTTTGGCCCGCTCAATAGCCAGGGCTGTTAATAGAAAATTCGTCCGAATGTCCCTTGGTGGCATAAGGGACGAGGCAGAGATCAGAGGTCACAGACGTACTTACGTTGGTGCTATGCCTGGTAAAATAATACAGGGTATGAGGAAGGTCGGTACCAACAATCCTGTGTTCCTTCTCGATGAGATAGACAAAATGAGCAGCGATCAGCGAGGAGATCCTGCTTCGGCATTGTTG
>CAYVOB010000086.1:0-666 GCA_964452945.1 uncultured Bdellovibrionales bacterium | reverse complement strand
CTTTAACGATCTGTACCTGGAACTGGATTACAACCTATCAAAGACGCTGTTCATAACTACAGCTAACAGCATGTACACGATACCGCTGCCGCTCTTGGACAGAATGGAAGTATTGGAACTATCGTCTTACACCGAAGAAGAAAAGCTCAATATAGCTAAAAAATATCTCCTGCCTAAACAGCTCTCGGCTAACGGGTTGAGAGAAGACCAGATAAGCTTTTCAACGCAGTCCATGCTCTTTGTAATTAGACGTTATACAAAAGAGGCTGGAGTAAGGAACCTTGAAAGGGAGATAGGTACACTGGTAAGAAAATCCGCAAGGGCCATATTGGAGTCAAAAGGAAAGAAAACAAAGATCATCCTTAATGAAGCACTTATAGAAAAGTTCCTGGAAGCACCTAGGTATAAATACGGTGTTATAGAGGGGAGTGACCAGATAGGTTCCACCAATGGTCTTGCATGGACCTCTGTCGGAGGAGAAATGCTCGTAGTGGAAGTCACCGTGATGCCTGGACGTGGCATGGTGGAGGTAACAGGATATCTTGGCCAGGTAATGAGCGAGAGCGCAAAGGCCGCCATAAGCTATGTAAGGAGCAGGGCAGGACAGCTTGGCTTGGACAAAGACTTTTATTCAAAGACAGATATACATATACATGCAACTGAAGC
>CAYVOB010000085.1:0-6942 GCA_964452945.1 uncultured Bdellovibrionales bacterium | reverse complement strand
GATCCTTTTTGGATCGAATATCTTTTCTTCAAAGATCTCTTTTTTACCTATGTTCATAGTTCTATTAAAATAAGTATCGCTCTCCTTTTCTACGTTTATGGTGCCTCCTAATAGAGAGACTTGATCACCCTGTATCTTCATTATCGGTGTAAATCTCCATATTAGAACTACAAGGAATAGCACCATTATGGTGAATGTTCCTAAAAACCCTATTATAAGCCATTTAAAAATTGGGTGAGCCGGGGCTTTCATTGGTTTTAGACCCCTTTCTATCAAGTATCTGTTGGCGACAAGTTCCGGCTCACCAATGGCAGCTAATATATCCTCTAATTTTTTTGAACTATCCTTAGCCTGTGCTTCTAAAATATGACTTTTGATCTCCGTTATTATCTCGGCCTTCTCGCTGACGGGTATCTGTCCAAGCCCTTTTTCCAATCTTCCAAGATACTGTTCCAGCTTGATATTCTTTTCCATATATTCCTCCTTATTCCTGATCGATATCGCTATTCCATTTAGTTTCGTTGTTAGTTAGGTCATTTATTGACATGGATGACAGTATTATTCCCACTATCCTTGGTATAAATCCAAACAGAGGTATTAACCCCAACAGCGCCATTACCACATTGAGTATATCTAAGGATATTTTTTTAGATGGAATTGCCAATATGAAGTTAACCAGCGTTAGTGGTATAACCACCCAACATGTTGTTAGGTACATAAAAGGAAATAAACCTATCGCATAACCAGCTATTACAAGTGCCTGTAAAATTATCTGTGCATTCTTCATTTTTTTACCTTCCTATGATCTTATTTTTTCGTGTATAGCGACCATTTTAGTAAACTCTCCTTGCATATCATCCAGGGCTTTTTTACCATCCCTTGTAAGTGAATAAAATTTCCTCGGGTGTCCAGTTGTGTTTTGTGTTTCCCATACGGAGGCCAATGTACCGTCGACAGTCATCCTATTAAGTATAGGGTAAAGGGTCCCTTCCTTGACAGAAAGCCCTGTTTTATCGAGCAGCTCTAAAAGTTCAAAACCATAAAGCCTTGTATGTTTATTTATTAGAGCAAGGATGCATAATTCTAAGTAGCCTTTCTTGATTTGTGTCTTCCACTTGTTTATATCTAGCATCTTGTATTACACAATACATTGCATTGCTATGCTTGTCAACATGTTTTTACCAAGCTCCAATTCTGTAATTTTTGAGTTCTTTATCTGTTTTTTTAGAATTACCATCTTTTAAACCAAGCAACCTATCCATCAGCGACCAGAATCTGCTACTATGGTTCTTTTCTATAGTATGACATAGTTCATGTAATATAACGTAGTCTATAAGGTGTTCTGGTAACATCATGAGATGTATATTAAAATTTAGATTATTGTCGTGCGAACAACTCCCCCATCTAGTTTTAGCATTTTTAAATCTTACATCCTTGTATTTAAACCCATACTGTAGGCTGAATTTTCTTATCCTAAAAGGTATCCACTCTTGTGCTTCTAGCTTTAATGCCTTTTCTATACCGGCCCTTATAGCTTCTTGGATTTTATTATCTCTTATATCCTGATCAAAAGGATACCTTACCTTTATAATACCGTCGTTGATTCTAACTTTTATAGCATTTGTGCTCTCTGGGAGTATGGCAAGTCTGTGATTTTTTGTTTCAAAGGTCGTAGAAATATCAAAAATGGTCTTTAGTTTATTTAAAGACGGTGATCTTGACATTTTTTTTATTATCCAGCTAGATCTACTTCTTATAATCTCCTCGGCTGTCTGATAATTAGATCTATATGGAATGGTGACGATCAACTCATCTGAGTACTTAAACCTTATAGAAAGCCTTTGCGCTCGTTTGCTTTTAATGAATTTTACACGCCCTATACCTACAACTTCTATATATTTGTATTCTTCCATTGTGGGGGCTGCATCCAGTTTTGTATTAAGCAAGAAGAGCAGTAAGCCGGGTTTTGTTTACGATGACCATTCCTCTAGGCCTTGGATTACTCCAAGGCTCAAGCGACCTACCCGCGCATCTTGGACGAGCAGTCCTCGAACATGCACCTATTTGGTCTTGCTCCTCGTAGAGCTTGCCGGATTTCACTACAGCAGTCCGTTAAGACCCTGTACATACTTTCTGTTGCGCTAGTCCTCACCTCGCGGTGGATGGGCGTTACCCATTACGATGCTCTTTGGAGCCCGGACTTTCCTCTTAAGGCTTTTAAGGGCCTTAAGCGGCCATCCGCTCTTCTTGCTTTAGTCCTTATTAACACAGATTATGAGCCGCTGACAAGAAGGACAATGATGAACTTTATCCCCCTTCATGATTTCATTACACAATTGTCTTGGTAGAGAGAGGTTGCAAACGCTGCACTGGTTGTCCTTTACCATGGATATAGCTATACCGTTCTTGTTCTTATAGAGCTTCTCATAAAGGACCTTTAGGTTTTCTGGTATATTTTTAATGAATTTTTGTTTTGTATCAACAAGATCGCTTAGTTCACTCTCTATTGAGTTCAATTCATCTTTAACCTGGACCATGATCACTTCGTACTCTTTAGATGTAGACTCTAATTCTGTCTTAATAGAGAATACCTCCTGGGTCATCTTCTCTATTTCTATATCTTTAGAATGTAGTTGTTCCTCAAGATTTGTAACGGTCTTTTTTAGCTGGCTGACTTCTTTTAAAGCAGCCTGATATTCTTTTGTATTCTTTACCATAGAAAGTTTTTGCTCAGCATGAAGAAGTTTTTCTTTTTCATCTGCAACGACGCTCTTTATATGTTTATATTTCTTATCTTCAACACCAAATTCAGTGCTTTTTACATTGAACCTATTCTCTGTTTCTGCTAATTTTTTTCTCTGGTTACTAAGTATTGCTGGTGAGGTTTGTTTCTTTTTATTAAGGCCCCGTATCTTTTCATCAATTTCTTTTATATCATTCAAAACATTATACAGGCTTGATTCCATCAAAACGCCCCCTAGTGATAAAAAGATCTTGGTGGGCCCACCAGGACTCGAACCTGGGACCATCCGGTTATGAGCCGGATGCTCTACCAACTGAGCTATAGGCCCTCTCTAAAGAAAAACTACAAAATCTTATATTCAAAGGGCATTAAAACTGCAAGCCTTTTTATTGTGAGCCTTCTATAAAAGGTTTAAGCTTCTTAGACCTGCTTCTTCTCCTTAGTTTCTGGAGCGCCTTGGCTTCTATTTGACGTATCCTTTCCCTGGTAACATCAAAATCCTGACCAACCTCTTCCAGGGTATGGTCACTTTCTTCACCTATACCAAATCTCATCCTTAGGACTTTTTCTTCCTTAGGTGTAAGTGTTGCAAGGACCCTTCTTGTCTGTTCAGAAAGGTTGAGGTTTATTATTGCATCAGAAGGCGACACTGCCGTTGTGTCTTCTATAAAGTCACCAAGATGTGAATCCTCTTCTTCTCCTATAGGGGTCTCCAACGAGACCGGTTCCTTGGATATCCTTAAGACCTTTCTTACCTTATCAACAGGCATCTCCATTCTCTCTGCTATCTCTTCAGGGGTTGGTTCTCTGCCTATTTCTTGTACCAAGGCTCTTTGGGTCCTTATTAGCTTATTTATAGTTTCTATCATGTGGACAGGTATTCTTATGGTCCTTGCCTGATCAGCGATCGCTCTAGTTATTGCCTGCCTTATCCACCATGTCGCGTAGGTACTGAACTTGTATCCTCTCTTATATTCAAACTTATCAACAGCCTTCATCAGGCCAATATTGCCTTCCTGTATAAGATCAAGAAATTGTAGCCCTCTATTAGTATATTTTTTCGCTATACTAATAACGAGCCTTAAATTAGCCTCTACCAACTCATTCTTTGCTTTATCTGCAAGTTTTTCACCCTCTATGATCTCTTGGCACAAGGTCTTTAATATCTTTAAATGAAGCTTTGAGTCAGCCTCCATCTTACCAAGTACTCTCTGGTGCTCTTCTATAAGTAGGCTGATCTCCTCCATATACTCGGGTGTAATGCCCAGCTCATGTTTATATTGATTTGCAAGTTTTGAGTTTTTTCTTAGTGCGGTCTTTAGGTCACCAAACTCTTCTACTGTAGAAACCTGCACTTTTCTCAATTGTCTCTTTATGGCAAATTCGGCCTGCTTTATCTGTTGGTGATAAACCTTAAACTTACTTATTATCTTGTTTATGGTCTTTCTGTTAAGGTTGATCTCCTTAAAAGATTCTCTCATCTTGTGTTTGTTATCTTCTATATCCTTCAGAAGCTTCTGCTTTTGAGCATCCTTACTTATCTTCTTACATTTTTCGTCGGTAACTCTATTAATATCAAAGAGCTCCTGTATAAGATCTATGCTTTCAAGTATCTTTTTTTCTAGGGTGCTCTCATTTATGGAATTTTCCATATCGTCGCCACCCTTAACCAGATCCGAGACCCTATAACGCCCTTTCTTCAACTTGTCCGCAAGGTCAACTATGCCGCTGATACCAAGCTCTGAATTGAAAACAACATTCAATATCCTGTTCTCGCCCTCTTCTATTCTTCTGGCGATCTCTATCTCGCCATCCCTAGAAAGAAGTGAAACCCCACCCATCTTCCTTAAATATAATCTAACAGGATCACTGACTCCGCCGCTTATAGTTTCGAGATCGTCAAAAAGACCTTCCAATGCTTCCGGCTCATCAGCAGTTTCCTCAACTATATAGTCGCCAGCAGCTTTTGACTGCATATACTTCTTTTCACTCTCAACAATCTCTATGGTCGTCTGTTCAACCAAGTGGAGTATCGCGTCTATCTCTTCTTTATCTTTTATATACTGGGAAAGACCATCGTTTATCTCCTTGAAAGTCAGGAAACCTTTGCCTATACCCAATTTTAAAAGTTCTTTGACGGAAGAGACCTTTTCTTTTTCTAAAACGCTCTTCATATTTCCTCCAGTTATTCCATAGTGCCTAACATTTCTTTAAGCTGCTTTATCTCTACTATAATCGCATTATACTCACGTAAAGTGTTTTCTGAGTGCTCTCCATTTTTTATCTTACCAAGGCTATCCTGGCACTTCTTTTCAAGGACGGCCATTTTGAACATTATCATGCAACCATAAAAAGTCCTTTCGGTCTTTTCTGTCTTATATCCATCCTGTGACGAACTTATAGTCTCCTTTGCTAAAAAATTCTCCACCCAAGCAAAATTCGTGTTCTTGGAAAGGTATATCCAATCTGATACATCCAAACTACCCTTCTTAAGATAAAGCTCCTTCATGCTGAACAGGAAATTCCGCAGATCTTCCGGCAGATATGCATCCCACTCTTCATCAAAAACGCTCCTTAAGAGCTCTGGCAGAACAAACAATGACTTAATGGTGTGCTTATATACGTGAGGGATCTTCGTCACCCCTAATATCCTTGCTGCAGCTTCGTTTTGTGTGACCTTTGTTTGAACCTTCATATAATTCTTCAAAAGATCATTAAGGTCCCTTGGTGTTATCCCGCTCCTTAGAGACAACTCTTTTAGCCAAAAGGCCCTGGTTACCTGGTCTGGGATAAGACCTATATAAGCCAATATTTCTGACACTACTTTTGGTCGGTCACTCATGTTCAAGGAAGAGGAGAACTTGTCTACAATTATCCTGTTCATTAACGGTTTTGCAGTAGCCAAAAGGTCTTCAAGTTTTTCTTTACCAAGCTCCTGAACAGCCTCATCAGGATCCATATCATCATCTAAAAATAAGGCATCTACCTTGAAACCGTTCTCCAATAATGGAGCAAAAGACCTTTTTGCAGCATCTATACCTGCTTTATCTGAATCATAAAAAAGCACAACCCTATCGCTGTATCGTCTAAGGAGCAACACCTGCTTCTCTGTAAAAGATGTCCCAAGTGTGGCAATTACATTCTTTATACCAGCTTGATAAAGGCTTATAAAATCCATGTAACCTTCTACTACTACCGCATATCCTTTTTCCCTTATGCTCTTACCTGTTTGATATAGGCCATACAGAACTTCACCTTTCTTATAAACATCACTTTCTTTTGAATTGATATATTTTGGACTATCCTCGGACCCAGAGCCAACAAGCCTACCGCCAAAGGCTACCACCTCACCCCTATGATTAATGATCGGGAACATCAGTCTTTCTCTGAATGTATCATAATATTTTCCGTTCTTTTCCTTAATAAGCCCTAAAGATACAGCTTTACCCATTTCTTTTATCTTTCTAGTTAGATAAGTAGAAAGGCCGTCCCAGGAAGCATCAGAATAGCCTATATAGAACATGGCTAGTGTTTCTGGACTTATCTTCCTGTTTATAGAATACTCCAACCCCTTGTTCTGGCCGGATTTTATTCTGGATATAAAATAATCCCTGGCCATAATGTTGATATTAATAAGCTCTTGTTTCTTATCCTGAAGCTCCCTAATAGCAGGGTTTATGTTCTTTTGTTCAGGTAGTTTTACACCAGCATCTTCTGCGAGTTTTTTTACAGCATCGTAAAAACTTATACCCTCTACTTTCTCAACGAAACCTATTAGGTCACCACCAACATTACACCCAAAACATTTAAAGATCTGTTTATCCGGATTGACTATAAAACTTGGTGTCTTTTCATTATGAAACGGGCACAGACCCTTATAGTTAGCACCTGTTTTTTTAAGGCTAACACGTTCGCCTATGACGTCGACAATATCTAGTTTGGCTAGAATCTCGTCTATGATCTCTCGGGGTATAATCAAAATTTAAACCCTTTAATCTGACACTAGTAATATCTTTTTCTTAAAAAGTTATCTTGAATACTTTCTTGCTTTCTTCATTAGCCGTTTTTGGGCAGCTATGCTTTTTTTCTTCTTTGTTACAGAAGGTTTTTCAAAGTGTTCCCTCTTTCTTACCTCAGAAAGGACACCGGCCTTCTCACATTGTTTTTTGAATCTCTTTAAGACTTGCTCAAAGGACTCT
>CAYVOB010000084.1:0-6946 GCA_964452945.1 uncultured Bdellovibrionales bacterium | reverse complement strand
AGGAGATCATCATCAGCGTCTCTCCAGATATATCACCGCTATAATATGATTGTTCACATAAAGAAGAAAAAGTCAGTGTACCTGTACCAGTCCTTGATCCGCTTAGTGTAACAGTAATGGTGCCTCCAACAGGGTAACAGCAAGTAGTTGTATAGGTAACGTCATTAAACGTTATGGCGGCTGTAAAATCAGACTCGTTGTGATCCACAATTATCGTGCCTGAAGATATCTTCCTTCCGTTCCTTGCAAGCTGATTAAGAACTAAAGGACTCGCAGGATCTGAATGTACTGAGTTGGTCCATTGAATTACTCCGTCCCTGTCAGTATGGATCTTGGTGATACCATTTATATGCATCAGTATGGAGCCATCCGCCCTCTTTGAGAGTTCTGCCCCACCGCCTATAGAAACCCCACTATAATTATCCTGTGCTCCACTGGTAGAGGTATAATCACCGTTTATGGGAATAACTAGAGTCTCTTCACCGCTCTTTACAACATAATTACCCACTGTTGCGACTCCGGAACACGTTGTATCTACAGTCCCGTTACTATTAAAGAAACTGAGTGCAATATCTTTTGTATATTCCACAGCTGGGTTATTACAGGTGGTAGCCCTCGTCTTTACTCCATTGCTGCAAGTCGACCAACCATTCGCACAGGTGAACTCATTTACTTGTATTAGGTCGTTCTCAATGGAAGATACTCCAAGCTCCCCTGTTGATGCGTCATCAGCTATTGATGATACTACCGTAAGTCCTGACTCTGTAACAACAGACAGATCTGTATCGTAATTCACTGTATTAGTACCAACACAGCTATGAATGCTAGCACTTACAGCCACTATCAATAAAACTATTAAACTCTTATTAAGCATTTGAAACAAAACCTCCTGCATTCATAAAAAATCTTTGCCATGGTCCAGCTTCGCCTGTGAAAAGATCTTTAGGACGATAAGACATCTGCACCGACCTGAATAATCTTTCTGGGTGAGGCATCATGATAGTCACCCTACCATCTTTTGTAGTAAGTGCAGTAAGACCGCCTATGGAACCATTAGGATTGAACGGATAACGTTCAGTTGGTCTACCATGGTTATCTACATACCTTAAGGCGACCAACCCGCTATTAACGACCTTATCCAAGGATCCTGTCTTGCTAAAATCAGCAAAACCCTCTCCGTGCGCTACCGGTATAGGTATTATGGAGCCCTCCATCCCTTTAAAGAATATAGAAGGCGTAGGGAGCACTTCCACCGTCACATATCTTGCCTCGAACTGTTCCGATATATTCTTTGTGAATTCCGGCCAATAATCCGCACCTGGGATCAAACTCTTAAGCTGTGATATCATCTGACAGCCGTTACAAACACCCAAGGCAAAACTATCTTTTCTTGCAAAAAACCTGGAGAACATCTCTTTTAAAGGCTCATTATAGAGGATCGATCTTGCCCAGCCTGCACCAGCTCCAAGAACGTCTCCATAAGAAAAACCACCACATGCAACCAAGCCTTTAAAGTCCTTCAGATCAACTCTTCCTGTAAGAAGATCGGTCATATGCACATCGACAGCCTCAAATCCAGCCCGTTTGAATGCAGCTCCCATCTCAAGCTGTCCGTTTATACCCTGTTCTCTAAGGATGGCCATCTTTGGTCTTGTAAGTGACAGGTTCATCTTAAAGTTATCATTCGGATCATAAGTAAGTTTAAAGTTCATTCCAGGGTCAGTCTCATC
This sequence comes from uncultured Bdellovibrionales bacterium, assembly GCA_964452945.1. GTDB lineage: Bacteria > Bdellovibrionota > JAFGOL01 > JAFGOL01 > JAFGOL01 > CAYVOB01. Next base: position 5,216 of record CAYVOB010000084.1, on the reverse strand, counting down.
AAGTATGTTATCGAACTCCTGTTTTGCACAAATAGGATTGTCCCTGAGTGACTGCATCCTGTAAGTAAGTTCAGACCAGGTCCTGTTCAGGTTCGTTAGGCTTTCGCCACAAGGCATGAGCTTTTCTTCCTTGGGTGATCCTATTTCGTAACTGATCTTGCTAATATCGTATTTTTTAAGGACTTCATTTACTTTGCCAATATGCTCCGGAGCTATCTGGATCACCACACCCAGTTCTTCTGAGAACAAAGCCTCAAGAATACTGTTACCTAGGACGTTTGCATCCATATCTACGCCCATACGTGAGGCAAAGGACATTTCTGAAAGTGTTACCAAAAGCCCGCCATCGGAGCGATCGTGATATGCAAGTAGCAAACCCTTTTCAACCAGTTCCTGCATAGCATTAAAAAAGCTCACGAACATTTTTGGATCATCAAGGTCAGGGGCTGAATCTCCGACCTGATTATATACTTGAGCAAGAGCCGAACAGCCTAGCCTGTTCTTTTTCTGTCCAAGGTCCACAAGTATAAGTCTTGAGCCTTTGACCTTTTTTAACTCAGGGGTAACTGTTTTTTTGATATCCTTGACCGGAGCGAAAGCACTGATAACCAGGCTCAATGGAGCTGTTATCTTATGCCCTTTTCCCTCCTTTGAATTCCATACCGTCTTCATGGAAAGAGAATCCTTACCAACGGGGATACTTATACCAAGTGCGGGGCATAATTCTTCTCCAACAGCTCTTACAGCATCGTAAAGATTAGCATCCTCTCCCTCTTCTCCACATGCACACATCCAATTTGCAGAAAGTTTTACATTACCTATCTCTCCAATATTGGTGCAGGCAATATTGGTCAAGGATTCTCCTATCGCCATCCTGCACGAGGCTTCAGGATCGATCAAAGCAATATTGGTCCTTTCTCCCATAGCCATAGCCTCACCGTTGTAGGCGTTAAACGATCTTGCAGTTACAGCCACATTGGATATCGGCGTCTGATACGGACCGACCATCTGGTCCCTTGCAACAAGACCGGTAATACTTCTATCCGCAATAGTTATTAAAAAGGTTTTGTTCGCTACAGCCGGTAACTTTAAGACCCTGTCCCTGGCTTCATCAATATCTATTTTACTAAGGTCCAAAGGAAGATGCTTTTCTTTTAGATGTTTTACGTTACGAAGCATCCTTGGAGGCTTATGCAGTATTACACCTATATCTATATCGATAGGCCTATTATCAAAATGCTCATCGTAAAGAGTTAGTTTACCGTCGCTGGCTGCTTCACCTATTATAGCATAGGGGCTTCTTTCTCTTTCACATAATTTTATGAACGTATCTATATCCTTAGGTGCAATGGAAAGCACATATCTTTCCTGTGCTTCACAACACCATATCTCCATAGGGCTCATGGACCTGTCTTCATTATTTATCTTTCTAAGATAAAAATTCCCTCCGGTCTCTGACACAAGTTCTGGACAACCGTTTGAAAGTCCACCGGCACCTATATCGTGGATGCTAAGTATAGGGTTCTTGTCGCCCATAGAGACACATGCATCTATAACTTCCTGTGCCCTTCTTTGCATTTCTGCATTACCGCGTTGAACAGAGTTAAAATCAAGTTCAGCGTCATTGGATCCGGTATCCATTGAGGATGCTGCACCACCACCAAGCCCTATCTTCATAGCAGGCCCGCCAAGCTGCACTATCAATGATCTTGGGGTTATCTCTTTCTTTTTTGCATGTATCCTTTTAATGTTACCCATCCCGCCTGCGACCATTATCGGTTTATGGTAGCCGCGATACCTTCCATTATGCATATCCTCATAGGTCTTGAACAAGCCACAAAGTTGAGGTCGCCCGAATTCATTTCCAAAAGATGCTCCCCCTATCGGTCCATCCAACATTATTTCCAGCGGTGTAGCAAGCCTGTTGGGGAACTCTGCATGGTCTTTTTCCCAGGGCATCACAAAACCTGGGACCTTAAGATTTGACACCATGAATGCGCTAAGGCCGGCCTTGGATTTACTTCCTGTACCGGTGGCACCTTCATCCCTGATCTCCCCGCCCACACCAGTAGCAGCCCCTGGAAATGGGGATATAGCCGTTGGATGGTTATGGGTCTCCACCTTTGCTATCATGTCTATTTGTTCTTTATTGAACTCATATACGTTATCAGAACTACGTCTTGGTTCCAACCACTCGCTCAAAGAACCTTCAAGTACGCATGAGTTGTCCGAATATGCCACAACCGTACCCTTCGGGTGCTTTGAATGGGTGTTCTTTATCATCCCAAAAAGTGATTTATCTTTTTTCTCTCCGTCAATTATCCACTCTGCATTAAAGATCTTATGTCTGCAATGCTCAGAATTCACTTGTCCAAACATCAACAATTCTACGTCGGTAGGATTCCTTTTTATACCGGTATAGACGTCGTAAAGATAATCGATCTCTTCTTTGCTTAATGCAAGACCCATCTCCAGATTGGCCTTTTCCAGAGCAGCCCTGCCACCATTCAACACATCAAAATTGACAAAAGGTGCAGGTTCAGGCTGGATAAATATATCCGACACATCGTCATAAACACCTTCGGTCATCTTATCATATAGAAAGTGGAACAGCCCTGATAGCTTGTTAACAGGGATAACTTTTCCTTTCTCATCCTTTAGTTCAAAATATATACCACGTTCAACCCTTCTTATTTCCACCAGTCCTGCATTATGAAAAATATCTGTCGCCTTGGATGACCATGGAGATATAGTCCCCTTTCTTGGCGTTACAAAAAATCCTTGGCCAGTTCTAAATTCACCGGCGGCGGACAAAAGCTCGATCATACGTGCCACAGTCCCCTTATCCAGCGTCCTTTCTATATCAACAAAGTACACGAACCTTGCTTCAAGCGTAGCAACACCCGAAGTCAAAACGGACCTTTTAATTCTTTCTAGCAGACCGACGATCCTAAAATCAGAATATGCCCGTCCGCCTTCCAAGATCATTTGCATAAGAGTTTAACTGCCTCTGAATATTTAAGACGCGTTTGACGGACAACTTCATCCGGAAGCTCTGGCGCCGGGGGCGTTTTATCCCAATCAAGACCGTTCAAATAATCACGAACGTATTGTTTATCATAACTTGGTTGCGACCTACCTGGAGCATATGTCTCCCGTGGCCAGAACCTTGAGGAGTCCGGTGTGAACATCTCGTCCACTATGATCAATTCCCCATCCAAGATACCGAACTCGAATTTTGTATCCGCTATTATTATGCCTGCTTTTTCTGCATGGTCAGAAGCGAACTTGTAAAGTCTTAAGGAAACTTTGCTTACCTTTTCTGCCAAGTCCTTTCCTAGAAGTTTTACAGCCTCTTCAAAAGGAATATTCTCATCGTGTGCGCCCATTGGTGCCTTTGTCGACGGTGTAAAGATAGGTTCCTTTAGTTTTTGCGACTCTACAAGGCCCTTTTCAAGAGTGATACCACAGATGGAACCTTTTTTTTGATATTCCTTCAATCCTGAGCCTGTGATGTAGCCTCTCACTATGGCTTCTATTGGGAGCACCTTGGCTTTTTTTACTATCACAGATCTTTCAGACAGGTCCTTGTAAGGTGAATCTATGTTCAAGTCCTTAGGGTTTTCTACAATGATGTGATTGTTAATTATGTGTCTAGTTTTATTGAACCAAAAATTTGATATCTGAGTGAGCATCACTCCCTTTTGAGGTATGGGCGTTGGAAGTATACAATCAAAAGCGGATATCCTATCGCTGGCGACTATCAACAGTTCATCTGTATCCTTTGATTCATATATGTCACGCACCTTGCCGCTTTTTATGAATTTAAAACTACGGGATCCCATCACACATAACCCTCCTTCTTACAGAACACGTTTATATATAATATCAACATTTTTGAGCACGTTCTTCTTATCAAAGATCTTATTGATTCCGTCCTCTCCTAGCAACTTAGTAACCCTTCCATCCTGTTTTAGGATGTCTATGAACCAGATCGAAGTATCTCCATTTTCCAGCTTATCCCATAATTTCATCGAATCTTCCTGGACGATCTTATATGCATCATCCCTTTTCATACCCTTCTCCATCAAAGAGATCAGGACCAGACTCGAATATATGAGCCCGTGGGTCAAGTTAAGGTTCTTCTCCACTCCAGTTTCAACGACTTTGATCCTGGAAAGCAAAGTGCTCAATCTTTTCAACATATACGCCAATAGTATGGTCGAATCAGGGCCCATTATCCTTTCAGCAGAAGAATGACTTATGTCACGTTCATGCCACAGTGCTATATTCTCCAGAGCGACACCGGCATAGCTTCTTAATATCCTCGCACACCCCGACAGATTCTCTGCAGAGATGGGGTTCCTTTTATGAGGCATCGCGCTGGAACCTGTCTGCCCCTTCGAGAACTCTTCCATTATCTCCATGACCTCTGTCCTTTGGAGATGTCTTAATTCTATCGCTATCCTGTCGACGCTGGCTCCGCAAAGAGCGATGACATTAAAAGCCTCTGCGTAAATATCGCGCGGAACTACCTGAGTGGTCACCCCTATGGTCCTAAGACCAAGTTTTTTTGCACAAAGGTCCTCTACCTTGGGATCAAGTGAGGAATAGGTTCCAACAGCACCCGATATCATACACACAGAAACATTATTTATGGCTTCCTCAAGTCTGGCTCTGTTCCTTTTCATCTCATCATACCAATTAACGAATTTGAGCCCAAAACTTGTAGGTTCAGCGTGTATACCGTGCGTTCTTCCCACACATGGAAGATCCTTTAATTTTATCGCTTTTGATCTAACCTCTGCCATCAAGGCGTCAAGCTCCTTAAGGTCTTCCTTTAAGGCATCGCGAAGCATCATAGAGAAAGCAGTATCCATTATGTCAGACGACGTAACACCAAAGTGGAAATAACATCCGTCTTCGCCCACCTGTTCCACAATGCTGTTAACAAAAGCAACAACCTCATGTTTGGTTGTCTCTTCTAATTCTCTTATCCGTGAAAGATCCACCTTAGCCTTAGCTTTCATCCTTTTTACAGATTCAGCGGGGATCTTCCCCGTTTCAGCCAATGCTTCACAAACGGCTAATTCTATGTCAAGCCAGCGATTAAATCTTGACTCATCGCTCCAGATATTCGATGTTCCCTTGTGGTTATATCTTTCTATCATTGGTCCTTACCTCAAAGTTATATTTTTCCTAACATGTTCTCCTTT
>CAYVOB010000083.1:0-7182 GCA_964452945.1 uncultured Bdellovibrionales bacterium | reverse complement strand
GAAGACCACCGGTGATGTCCTTTGTTTTTGTAGTAGCTCTTGGTATCTTGACCATGAGGTCTCCGGCAGTGATCTTATCACCGTCGTTAACCATTATGTTAGCGTCCACTGGCAACATATACAACGTTGGCTGGCCAAAATTATTCTCCAGCTGTTTGCCATTCTCATCGACTATTGCGATCTTAGGGGAAACTTCCCTGGATTCCGTTACGACCTTTCTTGAAAGACCGGTAACCTCGTCAACCTTTTCTGTAAGGCTGACACCATCTATAAGATCGATGTATTTTACATAACCGCTCATCTCTGAAACTATAGGCGTTGAATAAGGGTCCCATTCAGCTATCAAAGCTCCCTTTGCAACATCAGCACCGTCTTCGAACATAACCCTTGTGCCATAAACTATAGGCTGCCTTTCACGTTCTCTGCCGGTATTATCAAGAACAGCTATTTCACCGTTCCTGTTCATTGCTGTATAGTTGCCTTCCTTATTCTTTACCACTTTCAGTTTTATATATTTTACCTTTCCGTTCGACTTTGACTCGAACTTACTCTGTTCAGCTCTTCTTACAGCGGTACCTCCTACGTGGAAGGTTCTCATCGTAAGCTGTGTTCCAGGCTCACCGATGGACTGTGCGGCTATTATACCGATAGCCTCACCAACGTTAACCCTGTGACCAAGGGCCAGGTCTCTGCCGTAGCATGCTGCACATACACCACGTCTTGCCTTACATGTAAGTATGGACCTTATCTGTACGAACTCTACGCCTGCGTTATCTATCCTTTCTGCTCCTTCCTCATCTATAATGGTGCCTGCACCTATCAGCAAGGTACCGTTATAAGGATCAACTACGTCCTCTATTGCTGTCCTACCAAGGACTCTGTCACTTAATTTTTCTATGACCTCTCCGCCTTCTATCAATGATTCAACTCTTACGCCGTCAACTGTTCCGCAATCAACCTCCGTTACTATGGAGTCATGAGCAACGTCAACAAGTCTTCTTGTCAGATAACCTGCATTAGCTGTCTTAAGAGCCGTATCTGCAAGACCTTTTCTTGCTCCGTGTGTTGATATGAAGTACTGCAACACGGTTAAGCCTTCCCTAAAGTTCGTCGTAATAGGGGTTTCTATGATCTCTCCACTAGGCTTAGCCATCAATCCTCTCATTCCTGCCAGCTGTCTTATCTGAGCAGCACTACCTCTTGCACCAGAGTCGGCCATCATGAATACAGGATTGAACGAAGGTATGTCCACCTCTTTGCCTTCCCTGTTGGTAACCCTTTCAAAAGCTATACCCTTGAACATTTCAGAAGCTATTTCGTCTCCGGCATTAGCCCAAATATCGACGATCTTATTGTATCTTTCGCCATCAGTTATCAAACCTTCTGCATATTGATCCTCTATCTTTGTAACGAGCCCTAATGACTTGTCTATGAACTGTTGCTTCGATGTAGGTATGATCATGTCCTCTAAGCTTATGGATATACCGGCCCTTGTTGAATACTTGAAACCAAGTGTTCTTAAACTATCTGCAAGTATACATGTAGCTTTGTTACCGGCGTATCTGTAACAAGAATCTATAAGGTCACCGAGAGCTTTTTTATCCAATACCTTATTGTATGCATCGAATGGAACTACCTCTGGCATAATATCGAAAAGTATTACTCTCCCAACCGTTGTATCTTCTACCTTACCATTCAATCTTACTTTTATTTTTGCATGAAGGCTTACTACACCCTCTGTAAATGCGTATATTACTTCTGCTGGACCGGTAAAGAACTTACCTTCTCCCTTTGCGCCGACCCTTTCTCTGGTCAAATAGTAAACACCAAGAACGATATCCTGTGTTGGCACAACAATAGGTTTACCATGTGCAGGGGACAAGATGTTGTTCGTTGACATCATCAACACCCTTGCCTCGACCTGTGCCTCTACTGACAATGGAACGTGAACGGCCATTTGGTCACCGTCAAAGTCAGCGTTGAACGCTGTACATACTAGAGGATGGAGCTGTATCGCCTTACCTTCTATAAGTACCGGTTCAAAAGCCTGTATACCAAGTCTGTGAAGTGTAGGCGCACGGTTCAATAGCACAGGGTGTTCCCTTATTACCTCTGCCAAAACGTCCCAAACCTCATCCTTTTCTCTTTCCACCATCTTCTTTGCCGATTTAATGGTAGTGACGTATCCTTTCTCTTCGAGTTTATTGAAGATGAATGGTTTAAATAATTCCAGGGCCATCTTTTTTGGAAGACCACACTGGTGTAACTTCAACTCAGGACCCACGACGATAACTGAACGACCCGAGTAATCTACACGTTTACCAAGAAGGTTCTGTCTAAAGCGCCCCTGCTTACCTTTGATCATATCACTTAAAGATCTAAGAGGCCTCTTGTTAGGTCCTGTGAACACTTTACCACGACGGCCATTGTCAAACAATGCATCCACCGCTTCCTGAAGCATTCTCTTCTCGTTCCTTATGATTATTTCAGGAGCATTAAGTTCCTGAAGTCTTTTTAGCCTGTTATTCCTGTTAATGACCCTTCTGTATAGGTCGTTAAGATCTGACGTGGCAAATCTTCCACCATCTAGGGGGATGAGCGGCCTTAGGTCTGGAGGTAATACTGGCACAGCCTCTAATATCATCCACTCAGGTTTATTTGGTGATGATCTGAAGGATTCAACTATCTTAAGCCTTTTTGCAAGTTTCTTTTGCTCTGCATCCGACTTTGTTTCTTTTAGTTCTTTCCTTATCTTTATTGCAAGTTCATTGATATCGACGTTATTAAGAAGTTTCCTAATAACCTCTGCGCTCATACCGGCCTCAAAGGAATCCTCTCCATACTGCTCAATAGCAGCTTCATACATCTGCTCAGAGAGTATCTCGCCTTCCTTAAGGTCCGTTTCACCAGGGTCCACTACTATGTATGCTTCACAGTAAAGTACCTTTTCAAGGTCCTTTAATGAGATATCGAGTATAGTTCCTATCCTGCTTGGGAGTGATCTTAAGAACCAAATATGTGCAACAGGTGTTGCAAGCTCTATGTGACCCATCCTTTGACGTCTTACCTTTGTCTGAATTACTTCTACACCGCACTTCTCGCATATAACACCGCGGTGTTTCATCCTCTTATATTTTCCGCACAAGCATTCATAGTCCTTTATAGGACCGAATATCTTTGCGCAAAAAAGGCCGTCTCTCTCCGGTTTAAAGGTCCTGTAGTTGATAGTCTCGGCTTTTTTTACTTCGCCGTTGGACCATTCCCTTATCTTTTCTGGAGAAGCAATGGAGATTTTTAGGGCCGCAAAACTTTGCGGATCTTTTGGTTTATCGAAAAAATTAAGTAGATCTCTCATTGTAAAGACTCCTTTTCTATAAGCTCAACGTTCAGCGAAAGACTTTGAAGTTCTTTTAACAAGACCATAAAAGCCTCTGGAAGTCCCGGCTCATGTATAGCTTCACCTTTGACTATAGCCTCATAAGCTCTTACTCTTCCTGCAGTGTCATCTGACTTGACCGTCAGGAATTCCTGCAAGGTATAAGCGGAACCATATGCTTCCATAGCCCAAACTTCCATTTCTCCTAGACGCTGTCCACCAAACTGTGCCTTACCGCCTAATGGCTGCTGGGTTACCAGCGAGTATGGTCCAGTTGAACGTGCATGTATCTTATCTTCAACAAGGTGGTGCAGTTTCATTATATACATAACACCAACTGTTACATCGTTATCGAATGGTTCGCCGGTACGCCCGTCGAACAAGACCGTTTTACCGTTCTTTGGAAGCTCCGCGAATTCAAGTAACTTTTGTATGGAATCCTCGCTTGCGCCGTCAAAAACAGGCGTATTAAAGGAAACACCTTTTGTTGCGAGTGTGTGTGCTATCTTTTTAAGTTCTTTCTCGCTGGCTTTATCCAGAACATCATCGACCATCGGTGAGCTATATACGTTCTTTATATACTTTCTTAAGTTCTCTGGACTCCATTCCTGCATCATCTTGTTGATCTTTTCTGAGATACCTTTTGCTGCCCAACCAAGATTGACCTCAAAGATCTGCCCAACGTTCATACGGGAAGGAACACCAAGAGGGTTCAATACTATCTGTAATGGTTCACCATCTCCGGTGTAAGGCATATCCTCTACAGAAAGTATCTTAGAGATAACACCTTTGTTACCGTGGCGGCCGGCCATTTTATCACCGACTGACAATTTTCTCTTTATGGCGATGCTGACCTTTACCATCTTTATGACACCAGGCTGCAGTTCATCGACCTTCCTTATATTCTCAGCCCTTGACTCAAACGCTGCATTTATTACCTCTATCTTTGAATTAACGGTGTTCATTGTGGCAGAGACTTCCTCTTCCACTTCGGACTTTAACGGTATGTAGTTCAAAAGTTCAAAAGGTATGTTCATTAGTCTTTCTGCAGTAATGGTCTCTCCGCTCTTCAACAGTTCCTGCTTTCCATCTTCGCTCAAAAGTTTTCCTGTGGTCTTTTTCCCTACCAAGAGTTTTTCTAGACGGTCAAACGCGACCTTCTTGATGATCTCTATTTCTGCATCCTTATCGCTGTGAAGTCTTGCTATCTGCTCATCCTGTATGCTACTAAGACGCTCATCTCTTTCTGCGCCTTCTCTGGAGAATATCTTTACATCTATTACAGTTCCAATTATCCCTGGTCCTACCCTCAATGATGAGTCCTTTACCTCGCGTGCCTTTTCACCGAATATAGCTCTTAAGAGCTTTTCTTCAGGAGACAATAAGGACTCTCCCTTAGGGGTTATTTTACCGACCAATATGTCACCAGGTTTTACCTCTGCACCTATCCTTATAACACCAGTATCATCCAGGTCCTTTAAGCTGTCCTCGCTTACATTAGGGATATCACGAGTGATCTCTTCCTTACCAAGTTTTGTATCCCTTGCCATACACTCAAAAGCTTCTATATGTATGGACGTGAAAAGGTCTGTCCTTATAAGTTCCTCGCTGATCAGTATTGAGTCCTCAAAGTTGTACCCGCCCCAAAGCATAAAACCGACAAGAACGTTCTGACCAAGGGCCAACTCACCCTTATCAGTGGATGGGCCATCAGCAAGTACATCACCCTTTCTGACCACATCACCAACAGATACCACCGGCTTTTCATTAAAGCAGGTGCTCTGGTTGGACCTTCTATATTTTACCAATGGATAGAAATCAACACCAACGTCGCTATCACCTTTTACCTTTAATGCTCTGATTATTATCCTGTCTGCATCAACGCTTTCTACTACGCCGTCCCTTTTGCATATTACGCTGGCGCCGCCGCTCCTTGCACATATCTTTTCAAGACCTGTACCTACGAATGGCGAATTGGAATCAACGCATGGCACTGCCTGACGTTGCATGTTAGAACCCATCAAGGCTCTGTTTGCGTCGTCGTGCTCCAAGAATGGTATCAACGCTGCAGCTACGGAAACAAGCTGGTTAGGAGAAACGTCCATCAACGTTACTTCATCCCTGTGAATGATCCTGTACTGTCCTGATTCTCTTACGTTAACATATTCATCCTCGAACCTTCCCTTAGCGTCCAAAGGTGCGTTAGCCTGTGCTATTTTGTGCTTTTCTTCATCAAGTGCCGAGCAATAGACAACATCGTTACTAACTTTGCCGTCCACCACTTTTCTATATGGTGTTTCTATAAAACCGTACTGATTAACACGAGCATAACAGGTCATTGATGAGATCAAACCTATGTTTGCTCCTTCCGGTGTCTCTACGGGGCATATACGACCATAATGTGTAGTATGAACGTCTCTTACTTCAAAACCAGCCCTGTCCCTAGAAAGACCACCAGGTCCTAGTGCGCTAAGTCTTCTTTTATGTGTAAGTTCAGAAATTGGGTTTGTTTGGTCCATGAATTGTGAAAGCTGTGAGCTTCCAAAAAATTCTTTTACCGCTGCTGTAATAGGCTTTGAGTTTATAAGCTGGTAAGGCATCTGGGTCTCTATGTCCTGCATGCTCATCTTTTCCCTTACAGCCCTTTCCATCCTTAGCAAGCCTACTCTGTACTGGTTCTCTAACAATTCACCAACGGCTCTTATCCTTCTGTTACCAAGATGATCTATGTCGTCCATCTGGCCCTTGTCCACTTTTAGGTCCGTCAGGTACTTAACAATATGTATGATGTCCTCTTTCCTTAATGTAGTGAACGTGGTTGGAACATCATTTATATCGAATTTATAATTTATCTTTACCCTGCCAACTTCTGAGAGATCATATCTCGATGGTTCAAAGAACAAGTTCTGGAAAAGGTTCTTTGAAGCCTCAAGCGTTGCTGGATCCCCCGGCCTTAGCCTCTTATAAATTTCTACAAGAGCTTCATCCTGAGAAGTGATCTTATCGTTAACAAGGGTATCCCTTATAAAACTTCCAACGTTAATGCCGTCGATATAAAGGACTTTTACCTTTTTTACGCCTCTTTCCCTTAACTCTTTTACCTTGTCCTCGGTAAGTTCTGCATTGAGCTCCAGTAATATCTCTCCCGTGTGCTTGTCAAAAAGGTCCTCTGCAGAGATCTTTGTATAAACAGAGCCAGGTTCTATTGAAAGTGATTTTACCTTCTCTTCTTTTAACTTCTCTATAACTACCTTTGTGAACTTCCTGTTCTTTTTGACCAAGACTTTGCCTGTCCTTGGGTTCGTTATGTCCTCTTCAGCCCTTATGCCGGCAAGAAGATCAAAGTCAACTTCACGTTCGAACTTTCCTCCTTCGGCCAATATTATGTTCTCTGTATGGTAGAAGCTGTTGAGTATCTCTTCCGTCGACATTCCAAGCGCCCTGAACAGTGTGGTCGCCGACATTTTTCTTCTTTTATCTATCCTGCAAAACACCAGGTCCTTATGATCGAACTCAAAATCAAGCCATGACCCTCTGTACGGGATAACTCTGGCTGTATAAAGCAATTTTCCCGATGGATGTATCGTGTAACTATAGAAAACGCCAGGAGAACGATGTAGTTGGCTAACTACGACTCTCTCCGTTCCGTTGACTATGAATGAACCCTGGTCGGTCATCAAAGGGATATCTCCCAAATAGACTTCCTGGTCTTTTACGTCCCTTATGCTTCTTGCACCGGTATCTTCGTCAACGTCTTTTACTATAAGCCTTACTTTTACCTTTAATGGAGCAGCAAAAGTAGTACC
>CAYVOB010000082.1:0-7222 GCA_964452945.1 uncultured Bdellovibrionales bacterium | reverse complement strand
CTTTGCCGAAAAAGTGTTACCTATGTCCTTGGAATAATGTGTAACCTATGTGACCGAAACGAACCTTTGTTTCTGGCGCGCCGAGAGGGATTCGAACCCCCGACCATCGGTTCCGTAGACCGATGCTCTAATCCACTGAGCTATCGGCGCATGCCACTAAACAACGACCCCAATATAATTGGAAGAAGGTATCCTTGTCAAATCCTTAAAACACTATAAAATCGATCGCATGAGAATAACACTATGGGCTACTTTTTTGCTTACTTTGACGTGTAACGCATGGGGCTGGGGACAGACAGGACACAGGGTAATAGCCGGCATTGCTGAACAGCGTCTAAATATCCAAGGCAAACAGTTGGTAAAAGAGCTGTTGGACGACAATACCCTCCCAGAAGTTAGTAATTACATGGACTTTATAAGATCCAATAGATCTTTTAAATACCTAGAGCCTTATCATTATGTAAACATCCCCGAAGGTGAGACGTACACTGAAATAAAAAAGAACCCTGATGGCGATATACTAACCGCAATATGCAACTACTATGATAAACTGATCTCGATAAAAAAACCAAAGCCAGAAAAACAACAGGCACTAAAATTCCTGGTACACCTGATGGGGGACATACACCAGCCTTTACATGCTGGTAGAAAAGATGATTTTGGCGGTTTTTTGGTAAAGGTAAAATGGTTCGATAAAAAAGGGGATCTTCACAAGGTCTGGGATGAAGAACTGATCGATTCGCAAAAGTTAAGTTACACGGAATACGTTTCCTTTATATATAAGCAAAACCCGGATACGACTGACTGGGAAAAATATAAACTTCTGGACTGCATTAAGGAAGATCAGGACATAACCGCAAAGATATATGAACAACTTGATTCATTCAAAATAAAGACCGGTTATTCGCTAACCTATAGATATATTTACGATAATATCGATCTTGTAAACAAGCGACTCCTCCAGGCTGGTGTACGTCTTGCAGTATTGATAAACCTAGCTGCTGCTGGCGCAGAAAACACAGAGTGTAAAGAACTCAAAAATTGAGTTGCCTTGCCCCTCACTTGTTATAAATTTTTACCATACTGAAACATTGCAGGGGGAAAAACTTAAAATGGACAAAAGCAATATAAGGACTCTTATTACACAAACCATACTGCAAAGAAGGCCTTTGATACTGGAGAACAGGAATAGGAACATACAAGAGATATTCGGTGAACACGTCCTTACTTATAACAAGCTAAAGCAAACACTCCCTGAACATAGTTACAGGGACCTTATGAACACCATCACACAGAACAAATCCCTTTCAAAGGAAACTGCCGAGGCTGTAGCTAACGCAGTAAAGGACTGGGCACTGTCGATGGGAGCAACTCACTTCACTCACTGGTTCCAGCCAATGACAGATCTGTCCGCAGAAAAACACGATGCTTTTTTTAGTTTTGATTCCAATAAGGCTCCAATAGCAAAGCTCTCTGCGTCACAACTCATACAAAGTGAACCAGACGCATCAAGCTTTCCTAGTGGAGGAACAAGAAGCACTTTTGAAGCAAGGGGATACACGGCATGGGACCCTACCTCTCCCATCTTCCTTATGGAAACCCCTAATGGTAAGACGCTTTGCATACCGTCTGTATTCTTGTCATACCACGGCGAAGCCCTCGACATGAAAACACCTTTGATAAGATCCAATCTGCAGATACAAAGATCAGCATTAAAGCTTTTGGACCTGCTAGGGGACAAACAAACAAAGCACATACACACTACCGTCGGTGCTGAACAGGAGTATTTCCTCATCGACAAAGCATATTTTAATGCAAGAGAGGATCTTACCTTCTGTGGAAGAACATTACTGGGGGGATGGTCTCCTAAAGGTCAGGAGATGGAAGACCACTACTTTGGGTCCATATCACCAAGGGTCATGGCCTTTATGCAGGACATGGAATTTGAACTGTTCAGGCTTGGGATCCCATGCAAGACCAGACATAATGAAGTTGCACCTTCGCAGTTTGAGTTCGCGCCTATATTCGAGGAAGCAAACATCGCCGCTGACCATAACCAGCTTACAATGGAGGTAATGAGGAAGGTCGCAGAAAAACATAATTTCGTGGTCCTATTCCACGAAAAACCATTCTCAAAAATGAACGGTTCCGGAAAACATGTCAACTGGTCCATATCTACAGACAGCGGAGAGAATCTATTAGACCCTTCTGATTCACCTCAGGAAAATCACAAGTTCCTTATCTTTTTAGTATCCATACTAAAAGGTATCGCCGTACACGGCGGTGCCTTAAGGACCTCTATCGCCTCTCATTCTAACGATCACAGGCTCGGTGCTAACGAAGCCCCTCCAGCTATCATGTCCGTTTTCATCGGTAAAAGGTTGCAAAAGTTATTAGCTGACATAGAAAAAGGAGTCGACGCAGGAAAGTCGCCAAAGGAACTACAGATGGCGCTTGAGCTAGCGCATCTTCCAAAAATAAAATTAGACGACTGTGACAGGAACAGAACCTCTCCTTTCGACTTCACCGGGAATAAATTTGAGTTCAGGTCCGTTGGTTCCGGACAATCCATTAGTTACCCTTTAACTATGTTGAACGCCGTTATCTCTTACGGTATGGATCAGGTAAGTACAAAATTAGAGTCTATACTAAGAGACGAAAAGGACACCTCTGCAGCCGTCTTTAAAACAATACGTTCATTGATGCCAGAAATCAGGGACATACTTTTTGACGGGAACAATTACTCAGATGAATGGAAAGCCGAGGCTGAAAAGAGGGGTTTACCTATACTAAAGAACACTCCACAAGCTTATAAGTGGTTTAAGAATAATTATTCGTTCCTTGTTGAGGGGAAGATCTATACAGAGAACGAGATAGAAGCAAAAATGCACGTCGTACTTGAACGTTATTCCAAGGCTACGCTGATAGAAGGAAGTTGCCTTATAGACATGATAAAGACCTTTGTGCTTCCTGCAGTTGAGGAAGAGTTAGGAGCTAGGACCAGCAGTGTAATTGGCAGAAAGAACAACACCAACCTTCTTATTAAGACAGCAGATGAGCTGGCAGAAAAAACAGAGAAGCTTGAGGTCTTGCATAAAAAGACCAAACAAATGGATAATTGCTGGGAACAGTCAGAACTACTCTCAACAACATTGTTACCACTGATGGAGAATATCCACGCTCTATCTAATACTATTGAACAGAATACCAGGGACTACCTGTGGGGGCTTCCAAAATATAGGGAGATGCTGTTCCTTAGATAAACAAAGTTCATTTATTACAAAGAGTTAACACATCCAAAGTATAGCTCATCCTAAACTGAACTTGCATATATAAAATATGTTGACAAAAACATAATGGTTTGATATAATGTAATATAACCGTACGTAGGTGGTGAGGTAGTCATGAAAAGATCCCTCTTATTAACTTTTGTGCCAGCTATAATCATCGTTATCTTGTCGTCGTGTTCCATTTTCGATACAAGTGGAGGACGAGCAAAGGGAAGAGGCTCATATAATTGCTCAGAAGGCAATATAAGATTCGACGGTGATGGCCTTTGCTATCCTTCATGTACAGAAGGGAGTCTAGCATGGACCGACGAAAATCACGTGAGTGTAGGCTGTATGTCGACCACTCCTTGCGTCACTAATAGCGACTGTGGACCAAACCAGATATGTACACAAAGTGGCAACTGCTACACACCAGTACAAAGTTTCTGTTTGGAAAATGATGATTGTCCTCTAGGGACGTTATGTGAGGTAGCAACGGGTACTTGTAAGGAATGTCTTATCAACAGTGACTGTCCAGCTGGCCAAACATGTGACATAAATTCTGGCACCTGCATTAACTCTGGAGGAGGAACTGGTACAGGAGACACAACAGCACCTAGTATATCCAGTAAAGTTCTCACTCTTTCCAGCTCGATGTTCCCTTTGACGATCGCCTGGACTAACGCAACCGATGACAACAGCCCTCTTCTATATAGAGTGGTTAGTTGCACGGGACCATCTTGCAATCTAGATTCAAGCGATGATGGTACAGTAATACAGGATTGGGCCCCTAGTATAGTTTCTCACACAGTAAACACAGGCAACAACGGATTAGCATATACTTTTAACGTGTTCGTTAAAGACCCTGCAAATAATATAAGTTGCTTACGATCAAGTTACAAAACCTGCTATCAACCTTGCTGTATTTGACAACACCTTTAGCACAGGGCTCATAAACGAGTCAGCCTCTGATCTAAATGGAGGTATCGGCTGGCTAAAACAAAAAATAGGCTTGGATGCCAACATGGGGATATCATCGGATAACATCTACCCACTACAAATGCTCAAAAAACAGGACGGTTCATTGATAGTGCTCGCTACCACAAGCACCACCAACTCAGCAAAGATGGCGATATTCAAGTACAACAGTAACGGCACTAAAGATACTGGTTTCAACATTACACCATCAAGCAGCTTTACATTATTCGGAGCTAGTAGCGGCGGTGGATACATAACGTTCTACCCTGCAGTTAACGGATACACAACAAGAGGACACAGAATAGCATTGCAGAACGACAGTAAGATACTGGTCGGTGCAGACGATGGTGCGAATATCTACATCATTAGGTTCGATGCTGAAACAGGAACTCTTGATACAAGCTTTGGGGTCTCTGGGGTGGCAACTATCACTAACGCTATGCTCACACTTTCATCTGGAGAATCTATAGTTGGCCTTGCAGATATTGGCACAGCGACTATAACTAGCAGTGGTGCTAAAAAAGTAATCATCGCCGCAAAAGCCAGGGTCAACTCTGGCGGTACGCTCTCGTATAGACCTAGGATAATCGCAATAGGAGAGAATGGATCAACGTCTGGATTAATTTTGGGAGCCAACCTGGCAGGAGGCATTTCTGGACTTAATCCGGAAGTAAAAGTAATGAAGATAGATGACAGCTCCGGTACCAGCAGAATAGTCGTAGCAGGAAACCTTAATACGTCAGATGTATTTGCTGCAAGGTTCACTCTTGGAACAGCTATATCTTATGATCCTACATTTGGAACGCCCGTAGGCGGAGGTAATCCAAATAGGGTAGGATGGATCGGGGCTAACATTGCCAATATTGGAGGTTCCAACAGTAGCGACAAAACCGTAGATATGGCCATAGGCAACAGTGGAGAGGTTTACGTCTCAGGATCAATAAACGAAGCCAATATCAACCCTGGATTATTCGTAGCAAAGTTCAGCAGTGTTGGTTCATTGGATAATAATTTCGGCTTGGATGGGATAATAATAACCGGGGACGGCATACCTGTTTTTATGCCAGGAAACTATGAAACGGGTACTAGTGTGGACCTATTCCAGGATGGACTAGTTATAGCAGGCTACTCAAAGAACGGTTCCGCTCACTATCTTGTAACCGCAAGATTTAACCTGAACGGAGTTCTTGATACCTCTTTTGGCAATCAGGGTTTCATCGTACAAGAATTGGTAAATGGCTCCAGTTACAGTGAAACCGGCACAGGCGTGATAGCTGATAAGGCAACGGACAAGACCACCGTACTAGGGAAAACCTTTAGTGGCACTAACAATTCTCACATGTTTATAGTAAGATATAAGCCTTGAGAATGTGGATATAAAAAGGAGGTACGTTTTTATGAAGGCAAACTTGATGTTTAGGCTCCTTTCTGTTGTTTTTGTCACAGCTATGATCTCTGCTTGCGGTTTATTCGATAGCGGTGGAGGAAGAAAAGGCACCGGTATAAACGGTGGTGGCGGAGATGAAAGCCTGGTTTGTTTGCAGGGTGAGATAGCAAATGGTGTTTCCTGCCAAGCATGCCCCGTTAACTCTGTTGCACATCCAAATGGTCTTACCTGTGTATGTAGTGCAGGTACCTTTGATATCACCAGTAATACCTGTGTGAACGCTCCCAATATCAACATTACCTGCCAAGGTGGGCAGTGGTACGACAGCGCGGTAAATCTTTGCAAAACATGTCCATCTGGTGCCACACCAACTCCTTCAAGCAATGCGACCTCTTGCAGTTGCCCTGGCACTCAATATTTTAGCAGTTCAACAAACACTTGCGTTCAGTGCCAGCCTGGAAATTGGTTTAATGGAGCAACATGCTTAACATGTCCTTTAGGTTCCACACCAACACCATTAGTTCAACCAACAAGTTGTGACTGCGGTTCCTCCTTCTTTCTTCCATCAAGTAACTCCTGCGTAACATGTACTGCAGGTCAGTATTTTTATAATGGATGTAAAACTTGTCCAGCAGCAGCACCTGATGGACCATCACTACCTACACCCGTCAACCACCCGACAACTTGTCAGTGTGTTGGTACGGCAGCCAATTCAACTTTTGATAATGCGCTAAACATGTGTAGAGAATGTTCTCAGGCTAACCAGTTCTATGATCTAGTATCACACTCCTGCAAGGTCTGTCCTGCAGGTTCTACTCCATCACCTACAAATCATCCTACTACCTGTGTATGTTCAACAGGTTCTTTTGATCCTGCTACTTTGACTTGCGAAACCTGTGACGGCACAAATGAATGGTTGTCTGGTTCCGGAAATAACATTGCGTGTCTACCTTGCCCTCAACCACCTTCTTCTTCATGTACCAGCGTAAACAATGTGGACCACACAGGTTGCACCTGTGATTCAGCATGCTTTTTTGATCCTGTGAACAACCAGTGCCTTGCTAACAACGACTTAATGAGGCTATATGTAGGTTCAAGTTATACAGCTAATCCTACAGAATTTAACTTTGGAGATTTTTGCCCTGGAGAATCTGCATCAAATACGATCCATATACACAAGGCTGTAACTTCTGGTTCTTTCCCGACGTTGAGTTTCCTCTCGCTAACAAACAGCAACATGGTTTACTCAAATAATGGATTTAGCATAACGGGTGGACCTACAGGATTCGACCCTCTAGGATATTCACCTCCGATCCAATCTCCTTACATAACAACGACTTTGCCTACATACGCTGTTACCTTCTCTCCACTTGGGACTGCAACTAACAGCCCTAACTTCATTACAGCTACCCTTAAGGCAAAGGCTTACAATCCCAATAACCCATCAACACAATTAGAGAAGACCTACCTTTTGAAAGCTCGATTGTATTGTGGGAACATGAGTTACAGCCTAGCTGTAACGGATGATTCTTTTTCTGTTCCCTATGTATCCTTTACCTATGCACAGCTTGCCAGCGCATCATACAAT
>CAYVOB010000081.1:0-7256 GCA_964452945.1 uncultured Bdellovibrionales bacterium | reverse complement strand
ACACCCTATTATAAGAACGGAATTTATTAACACTATCAAGCTTAATAACTTGGGAGTTATCCTGAATACATGGATCCTTTTTAAAGTTCTTGTATATGGCTATAACTATCTTTTTGTTTTCTTTGGTATCGATCATTTTGTCTCTTCATATAATACTTTAGCTTTTTTTTCCAGCCCCTCTGATGCCAATACCGTAACTTTGTAGTTTTCAGAGGCTGATCTGAACGATATTGTTGTCCTTTCTGGAAGATCGCTCTTCAGCTCGATGTCCTTTAAAGATGAGCTTATTATCACAGGGGTATTCATTACCCTGATGTTCTTCACCAACTGGTTTATATTTATATTCTCCATTATGATACAGCCTTTTGTGATGTTCTTTCCACTTAATTTTTCCTCGCTATCTGTCCCATGAAGCCATATCCCATGACCGGAATTCCCCTTTTTTTCATCTATTGGATTTGGATAGTTCAAGGGTATTGCATAGGTACCATATAGTTCCTTAGGCAGGTCCTCCCTAAGGTCATTCTTGGTCTGTATCCTTGTTGCAAAATATATTCCTTCAGGGGTTTTATTATCACCTTCCTTGGCTTTGGAACCGTCTTTTTGTCCATAGGAAATAAAGAACTCGTCTATATTGCGATATTCGCCTTTCTCCCTCTTTACGATCTTTAACAGCCCCTTGTTCTTTCCTATCAGGATCGCCGTATGGCCTTCCTGTAGGCTAAGTATAGTACTGGACGCGTTCAAGGCTGTTGAACTCAGTAGTTGCGATATTATGACAAAGAAAAATATACCCATGACACCACTTATGATAGCATTAGTAGAAGGGTTTTTGTAATGGAAAAGGTCTTTTTTGTTTCTGATGTCCATATATCCGGGCCCAAAGATCCCAGATATAAAAGATTCCTGGCCTTTGTCGACTATGTTATTGAACAAAAAGCAGGTAGTTTGATAATACTTGGTGACCTCTTTGAGTTCTTTTATGGTCCTTCGGCTTACATGGAAAAAACATATCCGGAGATCTTTAAATCGTTCAGGCGATTGTATTCAGCAGGGATAGAGTCTTACTATCTTTATGGTAATCATGATTTTAATTTTGAGTTACCTTACCCATATTTGTCCACAGGACCCAGTCTGGCCAAATTAATTGAAGAGGATAAAGCTGTATTTGCTTATCACGGTGATGGTCTTGATCCCCATGATCGTCAATATAGGTTCTTGCGAGCCATTCTGAGGAGCCATGCTTTTAGGTTCTTATCAAAACTTGTACCGCAGGCAGTGTTGTACAAGACAGCAGGTCTTTTTTCCTCCCTCAGTAGGAGGATAAATCATAATAAAAGGATCTTTAGTAGCAACGAACGTGTCTATAGAGAATCCGCAGAAAGGAATGTCCTAAAAAAAGAACTGTTCAAGTATGTGGTGTTCGCCCATACCCATGTTCCTCAGCTTTGTAAGTACGACAATGGCGGCAATACTAAATATTACATAAACCCCGGGTTCTTTGGGAAGGACTCAACCTACGCAGTTATAGACAAGGACAGTGTTTATATTGGCGTTTTTAGTTCAAAGTGTTAATATTGCGTTAAGCAAATTAAAGAGGGGAGGGGATATGAGCAGTTTTGATATCAATGCCTTCATTAAGGAAAACCAGAACATCGATGAGTACAAGGAGTATAACTGGGAGGGAACTTTTCAGGACTATATCGACATAGTTACTAAAAAACCCCAGGTGACCAGGAATGCCTTCCAGAGGATGTATGACATGATCATGTCATACGGCTACGAAGAGTTCATAGACGTAAAAAAGACCATAAAAAGATATAATTTCTTTAAGGACGAGGATCATAACGGATTAGATGCTGTTTATGGTCTGGAAATCTCTCTTATGAAACTTGTTGACGTCTTTAAAGCTGCCGCCAAGAACTATGGCCCAGAAAAAAGAGTACTGCTTTTGCACGGTCCTGTTGGTTCGGCAAAGAGTACTATCGTGAGATTGCTAAAAGAGGGGCTGGAGCTCTATTCTAAAAAGGATGAAGGAGCGATGTATACCTTCAAGTGGATAGACCCTAATCCGCCTACTGGACAGGACAAGTTGCTGGGAGGAGAAAGATTCCTCAAATGCCCTATACACGAAGAGCCTTTAAAACTTATTCCTGAGGACCTAAGGTCAAAACTCCTGGCAGAAGTAAATAAAGGTAAAAAGTCAGATAATAAAGTGACAATAAGTGGGGATCTTTGCCCAAGTTGCAGGTACATCTATAATCAACTGATGTCACGCTACGACGGTGACTGGAACAAGGTTATACAACATGTAGTGGTCAACAGGCTTATACTCTCAGAAAAGGACAGAGTGGGCATAGGTACCTTCCAACCGAAGGATGAAAAGAACCAGGATTCGACCGAGCTTACTGGCGACGTAAATTATAGGAAGATCGCCATTTTCGGTAGTGATTCGGATCCAAGGGCGTTCAACTTTGACGGCGAGTTCAATATCGCGAACAGGGGTATGGTTGAGTTCATAGAGATATTGAAATTGGATGTTGCGTTCCTTTATGATCTTCTTGGTGCCAGCCAGGAACACAAGATAAAACCCAAAAAATTCTCTCAGGCAGACATAGACCTTGTTATCCTCGGACACACAAATGAGCCCGAATATAAAAAACTTCAAAGCAACGAATACATGGAGGCTCTAAGGGACAGGACCTTGAAGATAGACCTTCCTTATGTTACCAAGCTCACCGAAGAGATAAAGATATACAAAAAGGACTTTAATGAGAGCTCGGTAAGAGGTAAACATATTGCTCCTCACACCATAGAGATGGCTGCGATGTGGGCAATACTCACTCGTCTTGAACAGCCAAAGAAAGCTAATATATCGTTGCTACAGAAATTAAAGCTATACGATGGTAAGATGTTCACCGGTTTTACAGAAGAAGATGTAAAGGAGCTCAGGAAGGAGTCTAGACGCGAGGGTATGGAAGGTATTTCTCCTCGCTACATACAAGACAAGGTAAGTAATGCGTTGGTATCTGATATCTATGGTGACGTTGGCTGTGTAAATCCATTTATGGTAATGAATGAACTTGAAGGTGGCTTAAAGCACCACAGCCTTATAGAATCCGAGGATACTAAAAAATATTTCCTGGAACTTCTTTCTATAGTTAAGCAGGAATACGAAGAAATAGTGAAGAATGAGGTACAAAGGGCTATATCAGCTGATGACGATGCTATAGCACGCCTTTGCTCCAACTATATCGATAATGTAAAGGCTTACACCAGAAAGGAAAAGGTACGTAACAAGTATACTGGTGAGAATGAGGAGCCTGATGAAAGATTAATGCGTTCAATAGAGGAGAAGATAGATATACCAGAGAGCAGAAAGGATGATTTTAGGAAAGAGATAATGAACTACATAGCGGCTCTTGTTCTGGATGGAAAACAATTCGACTACAGGACCAATGAGCGTCTGTATAGAGCTCTTGAACTAAAGCTCTTTGAAGATCAAAAAGACACCATCAAATTGTCCTCTCTTGTGACCAGGGTAATAGACAAGGAAACGCAGGAAAAAATAGATATCGTCAAGTCAAGGTTGATAAAGAACTATGGATATTGTGAAATCTGTTCCACCGACGTTCTTAACTTTGTTGCATCCATTTTTGCAAGAGGCGATATAAGAAAAGAGAGCTAACCTTTAGAGAGGAACATGGTTTCAAAAATAGAAAGGGACCACGCAAGGTTCCGCGACATAGTTAAAGGAAAGATACGACAAAACCTTAAGCACTATATTACTCAGGGTGAGATGATAGGACGTATGGGCAAGCACTATGTTTCCATACCTGTCCCTCACATTGAGCTCCCAAGGTTTAGGTACGGACTTCCAGAGACTGGTGGTGTGAGCTCAGGAGAGGGTGAAGTGGGAACTCCTCTTGGGCCAGTAGAACCAGAGGAAGGTACCGGTCAGGCAGGGAACCAACCTGGACAAGAAGAACTGGAAATAGAAGTTAGCTTTGAAGAGCTTGCAAAAATGCTCGGTGAAGAACTAGAGCTCCCTAACATACAGCCAAAAGGGAGGAATAAGATCGAAGCCCTAAAAAGGGTGTACAGAGGTGTTCATCTTGTAGGGCCGAAGTCACTAGTACATTTTAAAAGGACCTATAAAGAGGCTTTGAAAAGACAGATCAGCTCCGGCGAATATAACCCCGACGATCCTATAGTAATACCAACGAAGAAAGATTTTAGGTATAAGGGTTGGAAGGATATTGTGCTTCCACAGAACAATGCCGTCATAATCTATATGATGGATGTTTCGGGTAGTATGGGAGATGAACAGAAGGAAATAGTCAGAGCGGAATCATTCTGGATCGATACCTGGCTAAGGAGCCAGTACAGGGATATAGAAACACGTTACATAGTACATGAAGCCTCTGCAAGGATGGTCGATAGGGAAACTTTTTTCCGCACAAAGGAAAGTGGTGGTACTTTGATATCCTCTGCTTATAAGCTTTGTAATATCCTTATAGACCGCGAGTTCCCGCCAGAGGAATGGAATATATATCCTTTCCATTTTTCAGACGGTGACAACTGGTCCACAGAGGATACAAAGATATGTGTGGAACTTTTAAAGAATGAGATACTGCCTAAATCCAATATGTTCTGTTATGGACAAGTGGTCAGCCGTTACGGTTCAGGACAGTTCATAAAGGACCTAAGGGAGAATTTTTTGGAAGATGAGAACCTTATACTTTCAACTATAGAGAATAAAGAGGCTATAATGGGTTCTATAAAGGACTTTTTGGGGAAAGGAAAATGATGTTTGGCTCTGAACTTACACCTGAACTACAAAAGGCTAATGAAGAGATAAGGGGCCATGCCAAGGATTATGGCCTGGACTTTTTTGAGACCGTGTTCGAGATCATCGACTATAAACAGGTGAATGAGATAGCTGCATTGGGAGGTTTTCCTACACGTTATCCTCATTGGCGTTTCGGTATGGAATATGACAGGTTGTCCAAAAGTTATCAATTCGGGTTGCACAAGATATATGAGATGGTTATCAACAATGATCCTTGTTATGCCTATTTGATGAGATCCAACAGCATCGTTGATCAAAAGCTTGTTATGGCACATGTTTATGCGCACTGTGATTTTTTTAAGTGCAACATGTACTTTGATAAGACGAACAGAAAGATGATAGATGAGATGGCCAACCATGCTACAAGGGTAAGGAACTATATGGACAAGTATGGTGTAGAGCCTGTAGAGGATTTCATAGACACCTGTCTTTCTTTGGAGAACCTGATAGATTATCAGGCAGAAAAACCTGACAATATATATAAACCGGAAGAAAAAGAAGAGGACGATGAGCGTCCACCGTTAAGGGTTCCCAAGCTTAAGAGCAAGGGCTATATGGACAAGTACATAAACCCTGACGCATTCCTACAGCAACAGAAAGAGAAACTAGAAAAGCAGCGAGAGAAAAGTAAAAAATTCCCCCCAAGCCCGGAAAAAGATGTCTTATTGTTCCTGCAGGAATTTGCACCGCTACGGACCTGGCAAAGAGATGTACTTTCTATAATCAGGGAGGAATCATATTATTTCTCTCCTCAGGGACAGACCAAGATAATGAACGAAGGCTGGGCTAGTTACTGGCATTCTACGATTATGACCCAAAAAGCATTAAAGGATTCTGAGATAGTCGATTTTGCAGATCATCACAGCGGTACAGTGTTCATGCGCCCTGGCTCTTTAAACCCATATAAATTGGGTCTGGAATTATTGAGGGACATAGAGGATAGATGGGATAAAGGCAAATTCGGTAAAGAATGGGAAGAGTGCGACGACTACAGAAAGAAAGAACACTGGGATAAGAAGCTGGGACTTGGAAGGAAAAAGATCTTTGAGGTCAGAAGGCTCTGTAACGATGTGACTTTTATAGATGATTATCTTACTATGGAGTTCGCAGAAAAATTTAAATTGTTCACCTTCGAGGCCAACGAAAGGTCTGGGCAGTGGGAGATCGCCAGCAGAGCATTCAAGGACATTAAGAACAAGTTGTTATTCTCTCTTACCAACTTTGGGCAGCCATTTATGTCCGTTGAAGATGCAAATTTTAGGAATAGGGCAGAGCTTTTGCTAAATCACAGACACGAGGGTTTTGACCTAAAACTATCCGAGGCTAAAGAGGTAATGGAAAACCTTTATAAGGTATGGAAGAGGACTGTTAATGTTAGAACTATAGTACAGAATGAGAACACTATATTAACTTATGATGGTAAAGAACATACTCAGGAAAAATATTGATAAGGGATCTATCTATACAGCTTCTTGGTCCAGATATTGTTCCTTAATAACCCTTATGAAGGTCTCAACTATTGAAGGATCGAATTGTGTTCCGGAGCACCTTATTAGTTCATCAATAGTTACTTCCAGAGAAAGGCCTTTTCTGTAGGGCCTATCAGAGGTCATGGCGTCAAAAGTATCTGCTACAAATATTATCCTTGAGATTAGAGGGATATCTTCACCTTTTAGACCGTCAGGATAACCTGAACCGTCGTAACGTTCATGATGTGCCCTGACATATTTTTTGTATGGTTCTAAGTCGCTGATACCCTCAAGCATCTTTTCTCCCTTGTCGGAGTGTTGTCGCATTACCTCAAATTCTTCCTTGGTGAGCCTTCCTGGCTTTTTTAGTATTTTATCCGGGATTCCGAGTTTTCCTATGTCGTGGAGCACTGCGGCTAGTTCGAGTTCCTTCATCTTGTCTTTATCCAGCCCCATCGCCTCACCGATCTTTAAGGCATATTCTGTAACCCTGATTGAATGCCCCTGAGTGTAGGGGTCTTTCTCGTTCAAGGCCTTCATTACTATTTTTACCATATCGTTGAACTGCTCGTAGTTTTTTAGGGTTAACTTTGCAATGATATCTATAAGGTTGGTTACCAGGTCCTTTCCCTTTCGAAGCTTTTTTACCTGCTTAATATCCAAGTCCTTTTCTCCTTTCATGCTGGTAAGACAATGTAATTACGGCCCAGGGTTAATACTTTTTAGATTTTATTAGGTAAAATGGCTCTGGTCAAAGCCATAAACCCCTAAAGTGTCAATAAACAGGCGCTTGCTACATGGGTTCAAAAGGGTATAATCATTAGAACGGAGACCGCCATTTTGGATAAAACACCCAAAAAAAGGGCTAAAAGGTCCATTTTTCTCATAAATAATTCGTTTCAACTCAAATATTCAATAATATTTGCTTTGGTTGG
>CAYVOB010000080.1:0-7256 GCA_964452945.1 uncultured Bdellovibrionales bacterium | reverse complement strand
TCATTATTAACTTCTCCCTACGCCATAATATTTAAAACCGACCTCTCGTATTTCTGGTCCTGACCATATGTTCCTTCCGTCAAAGATCACCTTGCCCTTAAAGAACCGACTCAGTTTTTCTGGTTCACAGCTCCTATATTCGCTCCACTCGGTAAGTACAAGCAGAGCATCAGCACCTTTAAGTGCCTCAAAAGGGTCCTCAAAATATTCAACATCAGCTTTGATGAGCTCTTTTGCATTGGCTATTGCAACCGGATCACTAGCTTGGACTTTTGCTCCTTCTTTACACAACTCCTCTATTATCGTTATTGCAGGAGCTTCCCTCATATCGTCGGTCTGAGGCTTGAACGACAACCCCCATACGGCAAAAGTAACTCCTTCTATATTGCCCTTAAAGTGGTCTTGTATCTTCTTTATAAATCGGTGTCGCTGCAGCAGGTTTATTTTCTCTGACGCTTTCACTATGGATAGATCAACATCATGATCTTTTGCTATCCCTATTAACGCCTTAACGTCCTTTGGAAAACACGAACCGCCATAACCTACCCCAGAGTAAAGAAAGGCTTTTCCTATCCTATGATCTGTAGCCATCCCATGCCTTACAGAGCTGACATCAGCACCGAGCTTTTCACAAAGTTCGGCAATATCATTCATAAAAGATATCTTCGTGGCCAAAAAACTATTACATGCATATTTTGTGAGCTCCGCCGATCTTACGTCCATAACGTGCATAGGATTCCCGTTCCTTAGGAACGGCTCGTAAAGTTTTTTGAGCAAAGCCTCTGCTTTTTTATTCTCTACGCCAACGATAACCCTATCAGGATACATAAAGTCCTGGACAGCAACACCTTCCTTAAGGAATTCAGGGTTGGATGCCACGTCAAATTGAGCTTCCTTTGGCGCATACTTTAAAAGTTGCTCTTTTATCTTTTCTACGGTCCCAACCGGAGCCGTACATTTATTCACTATCAGGGTATAGCCAGAAAGCATGGGAGCAAAACTCTTTACAGCATTAAATAGTTGCTCGAGTTCGGCGTTGCCATCAGCACCAGTAGGAGTCCCCACCGCCGTAAATATTACATCAGCATCAGAAATAAAACTTGATAGTTCACTGGAAAAGCTGATCCTTTGCGATTTTATATTCTTTTTAAGTAGTGTCTCTATACCCGGCTCATAAATGACCGGATCCCCTTTAGACAACCTTTCGATCTTTGATCTATTTATATCAAGACACACAACACGGTTACCAGATTCTGCAAAACAGGTCCCTGCAACAAGCCCAACATAACCTGTACCAATAACTGCTATGTTCATCGGTGCCTCCTACAAGCCTTAAAGATATATATTAAAGAGCAGGAAAAATCTACGGTTAAGCACTCTAGCTCGGTTAATTTAAACTATACGGAACAGATATCTAGTAAGCAAGTCTTTTTTTCTTGATTACGCTATTTGGTCTATGATAATAACTTTTCGCCAACATGAAGATATTTAACATTATTGTAACACTAGCGGTAGTAGCTGCAGCCTCCATAAACGCATACGCACAAGAGGATTTTTTTGGCAATACTCCGGAGACAAGGTATTTTAACGGCGTCCTATTACAAACCCAAGAGCATGGACAAATACTGTCCCTGGTGAACCCATGGATAAGGCACTCAGAACTCTTAAAAGAGATAGAACAACAGAACAGCAAAGTAACCAAAATACTTTGGGCTGGTGAGTTTGAGGTCCTTATAAACGAAGATGGTTCCATTCTTGTTACCAGGGCTAATGAGACCGCTGGGCTGATCAGAGACAACAAGGATGTTGGATCCAACGAAACAGAGAATAATAAAGATCAAGACAAAATATCCACCAAGGACCTATTTGAGAACCCTGGGCAGGCTATCAAGAACTTACAGAAATATATTAACAGACATCCTGACATCAAGGAGAAGTACTTTCTTTCAACAAGTTATATAAAATACAACGATAAAGAACTGCACCTCGATGAAAAACTTACCTATCTTTCAACTATCAGGCACGATCTCTTTGCTGAATTAAGTAACCTGTTCTATTTTGCACATTACTATGAGGAACTTGGGTTGAAGGATGAGCTTGCAGTCGATGCCGCAAAAAATATCCAGTCAATGTACGAAACTATCTTTAAAGCTGACGATTCCTACTACATTAGCGATTGGGAGGACTTAAAACCCAAGCTAGACCTTATAATATCATCCGATGATATTAGATCTTTGGACCTTATTAACATTGCAGATAATGCAATGGAGTTCAAAAGTAAGATATGGACAGCAGTTCAAGATAAAGTTAACAAAACTTTTACATTCACACCATTAAGAACACCTGAGCTTTTTAAAAAAAGCTTAGACAAAGACCGCAAAGAAGTATTTGAGAACAGGATAATAAAAAAGAAAAAGACCATAAAAGCCCTATCAGAAGAACTAGGTGTAAGTTTTGCCAGCATACTGAACTGGCAAAATAGCTTAAGGTCGGAATATAAAAAATATCTAAAGAGCGGTGAGCTCCCTAACGGATACACCTTGATCGATCAAAAAGAGCTGGATCAATTTGCCGATAATGTGCTTAAATCACCAGAGGACCGCTATATATTAAAGAACAGAGTAGCTACGAGTGATCCTCTGCCTATAGATCAAGTCACAGAAGATATCAACAAATCAAGTTCTACCATCTACAGAAAAGAAGAAACGATAAAGAGCAAACTGGACCAATACCTACAAGACCCAAGTAGCTTTATTAAGTTCACTTCTGAGGAAGAAAAAACTACGTCGGAGCAGATCTTTACAAAGACCCTTACAGAGCAGGAGAAGGCCATTTTTGAGCAAAGGATAATCGCTAAAGACCCAAAGACCTTACTTGAACTATCGGGAGAACTTGGAGGTATATCTACCACCAATATAGCGAGATGGGAGAACAAGATCCGTGAGAATTATGATAATTATTTAAAGATCGGAGTCATCCCCAATAAATATGTACTATTGGACCCGCAAGTATTAACAGATTTTTCAAGCACCAACCTGGAGGACACAAGGGACAAATACATATTAGGGATAAGAATAGCCTCTAATTCCCCGCAGACACTAGAAGAAACAGCCAGGATCTTAAGCTCTTCCTCCACCACTGTTTCCAGAAGAGAAGCAGCTATAACAAAGAAGCTGGATAAGTATTTAGAGTTAATGAATAACAAGGCGACAATAGATGGAACGCCTCTGGAAAAAGTCTTACAAGCACAAGTACTGGGACAAGAAGAGTTTGATCTATTATTTAAAGGTGACGCCATAGAACTCCTTTTAAAAGCATATAACGAAACCAAAAGCCCCATGGATGCATTAAGGCTCTTGGTGGTTGAAAAGATACGACGACAATACATAAGTTATTCAAACACCCCTACAGGTCCTACACCAACACTAGGAGACCTTACCCTTAGAAAAGACATAGCAAAAATAGACATAGGTGAGGACGGTAAGGACTATAGGTCTATCAAAGAATTAAAAGAGACCGTCCAGAAAATAGAGATAGATAAGTTAGACCTTAGGACAGAAGAGGAAAAAAGGTTGAAGGAAGAATATGAGAAGAAACTAGACCTAAAAAAAGTCGAGGTTAAAAAATGACCATCGCATCGCCGTACGACAGCATTCTGTATCCCTTTTGTACGGCCTCTTCATAGGACATACTGATATTGTTCTCCCCTGCAAACGCAGCAACAAGATATATCAATGTAGTGGATGGATGATGAAAATTAGTGATAAGTGAATCAACGACCTTAAAATGGTATCCCGGTCTTATAAAAAGTTTTGTAGCACCGCTTGGTTCTACAAGTTCAAGTTGATCATTGAAAGCGGATTCCAATGTCCTTACCACCGTTGTCCCCACCGCCCATATCCTGTTACCATCTTTTCTGCACTTTCTTAACAACACTCCCACATCCTGATCTACTGAATATGATTCCTCGTGCATCACGTGATTGTCTATGTCCCTTACAACACTAAAGGTGCCATAACCGACCTCTAATGTAACATAAATTATATCCACTCCCTTGGTCTTTATCTCTGAAAGCAGCTCAGGAGTAAAGTGTAACGCCGCTGTTGGTGAAGCAACAGAGCCTGGAACCTTTGCGAATACGGTCTGGTAATATTTTTCATCCTCTGTGTCAGGCTCCCTTTTTACATAAGGAGGCAACGGAAGCCTTCCATACTTTTCCATAACGGACCTTACATCGATGCCTTTGGGAAAACGGACCTGATATGTACCGTCTTCCATCTTGTCCACTACTTCTATATTTATTCCTGCATCATCTAAAACTAGTATGGTCCCCACTCTAATGTTCTTCCCTTTTATGAGGCTGGTCCAAAGGATGAACCCCTTTGTTGCCGGTCTCAAAAGGAATAGTTCAACCACTCCTCCAGTCGTTTTACGTGCATGGAACCTTGCATTAACAACCTTTGAATCATTTAGGACGATCACATCACCTGGTTTGAACAAAGAAATAATGTCCTTGAATTTTTTATGCCCGATCCTGCCAGTAGCTTTTTCCAGCGTAAGCAGCTTACAATCATCCCTTTTGTGCATCGGGTGTTGTGCAATAAGCTCCTCTGGTATGTTTATATCCTTTATGTCCATAACACCGGTTTAAAATGTACCTATAGAAAAGTGTAGTCGCCCGATCTTGTCAGGCGGAATACGTTTATCTAGTTTATATATATAACCATACTGCAGGCTCAAGGAACCTACAGGAAGCCTCAAACTTATGCCTCCACCTACGGAGCTGAAAGGTCCATTCAGCGTTGGATCTTCTGAGGAGATATTGCCTATGTCGTGGAATGCGATCCCAACGAATCTCCAGAATAATTTTCTCCTGATCTCAATAGAGCTCGAATAAAAGTACTGTGAACCTATATTAGGAGTAAGGTCATTTATTATCCCTTCCCTGTAACCTCGGATATTATCCATACCACCCAGCGAGAATCTTTCATCCAATAAGATCGAATCCCCTTTTAAGCCCTTAACGTATCCAGAGTTGAAAGAAGGTACGATCGTCCAGCTTTTGAGTATAGGTATATAGAGCCTTGCCTGTTCAACGACCTTAACGTAATTGGCTATCGCTGAACTCTTGAAGGAACGCCCCCATTCTCCATATACATTAAAGTAAAGGCCCTTGTTAGGACTAAAGAAGGAATCCCTGGTATCCAGCCTGTAAGTCTGCCTAATGGAATATTTCCAATAAGTATTATTGTCTGCAAGCACCGGTGCATCAAAAACATTTATCCTTTGGAAAGAATTTGTAAGTATGAAAGTGTTATAACCTATGGTCTTCTCAAAATAGAAAGACAAGTTCAAGCTTTTCTTTCCATAATCGGTAAGGTCTTCCTTTTTATAATCAACAGTCACCCTAAAATCCAAAGGCAGGTTCCAAAAATATGGTTCATAGTATCCGGAAGCGACTTCGTACTGAATGAACCTGTATTGGTTGTCCAGCCTTCTTGCAACTGCCGCATTCAGGTTTATCCTTCTGTTCCAGCCACCAAGATTACCGTAAGTAACACCTGAAGAGACCCTAATACCATCATCCGTCCTGTAACCAAAACCTACCTCGTAAGTGCCTGACTTTTTTTCCTCAACCTTGACCAGGATATCTTTATATCCGGGTCCCTTAACACTGCCAGGCAGTTGCATAACTGATACGGACCCAAAAAGACCCAATCCTGCAAGTTTGTTCTCTGTCTCCTGTAGCTCGTAAGTCAGCACCTTACCATCTTCCTCGAACTCAAACTCCCTTGTAACAACACGTCCCTTGGTCTTAACAAGACCTTCTATAAATATCTTGCCTATCCTATATTTACTGCCCTCGTAAATATGCACATGTATATCTGTTAGTCTATAATCCTCGCTATAAGACACTATGCTTGCCTTATCTATGTATGCATCTGCATAACCTAGCTGTTTGTATGTATCAATAAGCTCATTTATCTTTGTATTGAAGTTACGTACCTTGAGACCTGTATTTTCCGTAAGTTCCAGCCTGGAGATTATTTCCTTGGAGGTAAAAACAGTATTACCAGATATACGTATGTCTCTTATGAGCGTTTCGGAGCCGGCATCTATCTCATAGTTTACGTCTATTTTGTTCTTTGATACATCCTTAAAATTAACAGAGACCACCCTCGCCCTTAAAAATCCGTGTTCCGCAAAAAAATCCTCTATTACCTTCCTTATGTCCTCAAATTCCTTTCTTACAAAAAACCCTCTTTCAAAAAGATCAGGCTTCTTTTCTTCTACGTAAGTCCTCAGCATACTGACATACATAGGCGCTCTTTGTACGTTATAACGTACATTGCCAAAATACTTTTTAGGACCTTCTATGATGTTAAATATAAGTCTAAGTTCCCAGGCCTTTTCACTAAGAGCTTCTGTAACGGTGACCTTGGGGTCTACAAAACCCATAGAATAGTAAAAGTCCTCTATCTTTTTAACAAGGACCGGATAATAATCCCTGCTAACAACGTCAGTACTCGTAATATCCATTACCTTTTTAAGGGTCTGAGGATTTGGGAAGGTATCATTGCCCCGGAATACTATATCGAACTTTGGTCCGGTTTTTACACCAACTTCCACAGAGGCTGTCTTTGCATCCTTTGAGACCTTGATGGAATTCCTATATATTGAAGCTGAATAACAAGAACTATTGAACAGATATTCCTTTAATCTTTTCAAACGGTCCTGTAGATAAGAATATCTGACCCTATCTCCTTTTTTTATACCGATCATATCCTGCAGGTCCTGTGAGTTCATTATGCCTTCAGACTCAAAACTCACAGACGAGACATATGTCGGTTCACCTTCTGTTATAGCTACCGTTATTCTAAGTTTTCCATCTTCAAGCTGTTCTTGCTTTAGCTCGGCATTTGCATTGTAGAAGCCCTGGTCTGCGTAATATCGCCTTACCTTATTGATTATGACCGGGCAAAGATCCTCACAGTAAGCATCTTGTACCCTAAAACCAAGCTCATCCATAAGTTTGGAAGATCTGATGCTATTGTTGTTAACGAACAAAAGTTATTCTATCTTTTTCTTCTTTGATACATTGATATTAAGATCACCATTCTGCTTAAGCTTCCAATCAGCGACCTTGTACGCAACAAGCTCTTCCAGTTTTGATATCCGATCACTTATATATTGCTCGGGATATTTATTCCCCTTAGAAAGCCCCAGTACGCTATCAAAAAGCGGTTGTTCTATCC
>CAYVOB010000079.1:0-7349 GCA_964452945.1 uncultured Bdellovibrionales bacterium | reverse complement strand
TTCTTCCCTGTTAGGATCAGAACTATTGCTGATGATTATAGGCAGTATTATTGGGCTATTCTTGGTCCCCTTATTATCCTTTATGTATTGTTTTATTACATCTAGCCGTTCCGTATAAGGGAATGTCCCTCCGCTATTCTCCAACCATGCTTCAAAGCTCACTGCAATACCTTCACCGCTAGACAACATCGACTCTATCTCTGAAATAAAACCCAATATGGTAGAAGGGAACACTCGGCCTAGTATTTTCTCTTCATCCAGTGCTCCTCCTGGTCTAAAGGAGCTTTTCATGATGGACGCGAGTTCTCTTTGCGTATCTATTAGGTCCTTGTAATAAGAAAAAGCTGTCGGGTTCTGAACTATCCTTACAAGTGCTTTTGCTTGTTCCAGGCTCGTTGAGTGATCTTTTGCTGGCCTTCCCAGATCGTAGTCTGTTTTTGCAGTGTTGTCTAAGATAGCAAGGCCGTGGTCCTTAAAGAACTTGGCTGCAAAATCAAGGTTATGCTGTTTCCCTCGGAAGGTATTAGAACGGTTAGTAATCAAGGGGATCTCCCCATTGGGCATAAGGATTATCTCACCCGCTCCAACTACGCCGTTAATAGCATTCTCTCTTGAGATTATTTTATTATAAAGACTTCTGTGTGTTACCAGTATTTCTGCATCAGGGGCTTTGAGATCTACATCCAGGTCAGGGACCTCACTGCTATATGCCATCTTTACCTTACCATCGGAGCTTTCATAAAGTACATAAAGGACCTTCCCGCCATAAGGAAGTTCCGGCAATTTTATTCTTCCTTCACCTTCGCTGAAGATATCACCTGCAGTAAGGTATGTGCCTTTTACGTTCTTAATCTTATAGTTCCTTACAAGGTACAGGTCACTATACTGGCTCTTTTTTTGTTCCTCGTATTTTGAAGGATCGTAGACGGGGAAAAGTAAGAATGATCTTTCCTCTCCCTTAAGGTCAAAGGCCAAAAAACGGCCAGGCATACTTACTGCGTTCTCACTGCTACCAAGGAGGGTGTTAACCCTATTATCTGGTAGTTTTACAACATCATATCCTGCTGTCTTGAATGTTGTAGGATCATTAAAGAGCTCAAGATCTGGCTTATCCACGTCCAAGGCCCTTTCTGTAACTATCCAGGCAAAACCATCTTTTTTGAGCGTACCGTAGACATCATATTTATATGGGAGCCTGCTTATTATCAGATCGGCTTCCACATCTTTTACGTTGCTACCGGTACTATTGTATGCATCGCGGAAAGTTATCTGTTTTTTTATTGCTTCTGCAAGTGCTTCCTGGGATTTTATGATACCGTTCTCTATCAGTTCAGGATTGCTCTTATTCAACTCCTTCCACATCCTTTCAGCGAACTTTGGTATAACTATATTCGGGATCTGTGATATATCTCCATATCGCAGATTATCAAAATATAGGACTGACTCCATCACTTGTCTGGATGCTTCGGACACAACAACTTTAACATCAGACCTTTTGAGTATAGGAACAAGCCACTCATAAAAATCCACTCCAGAGCCAAGAACAAGCACTATCCCATTCTCAGGTACTATATCTTTGTTACTCAGGATACTGAGGACTGCCAGTGGGGTTTCTCCATAATCCTTTACTGCTTGATCAAAAATCTCCCTAACAAGCTCACTTCTTTCCTTACCATTAGAAACAGGGGATTCCTCTTTAAGCACCTTATCAGCGTCAGCTATTATACTGTTTAATTCTGTTAGATCCCCAAAGTAAGCTTTTGTAACAACAGCCAGACTGCTACCATCGTCCTGAACTCTAGCAAAGAACTCAGATAGGTTATCAAACCCTTTACTAGAAAGTTCTTCTACATCAACAAAGCCTGGCATCTTAGGATCAGGATATTTATCTGCAAGACCAGCATATAGGTTCGATATTTTGGACAAATAGACGCTCTTCTCCTGGTCCCTGAGAAGGATGAGTTGAGCGTAGCATCGATTGCTTGAAGCATCCTGCCCATATTGTTCTTTTGTGTAGTTCGCTAGATTAGTGTTAGGTTCAAGTTCCAAACCAACCTTTTTAAGTATCTCGATCGAAAAGTCCAGGTGCTCTTCGTCTCTTCCACCGCTAAAAATAAAAGAACGGTTATTGATCTCTGTAACCCTGTCGTTAGTTACAATGATCTCACCGGCAGAATAAACAAGGATATCCGTTTCCTTTTGTTTAGTAAGTTTACAGATATTGTTCAAAAGACTTATCTGGGTCGCAGCAATGTCAAAGGTGAATGTTTGTTCAGGCACGAACCTTTTTGGCAATATAAGTTCATTAGTATAAATAAGTTCCTTGCGACCATTATTATCGTAAATTAGGAAATAATTAACACCTTCCTTGAGCTCTTCATTAAGGGACCCTGCAACGTAATCGCCATTAACATCTATTACAGTACCCGCACTTAAGACCTCATGGGACCTTATGGAACTCTTGGTTGACCAATCTCTGGTCAATATTGGCTGAATATCTTGAGCAATAAGACTTAGAGGAAAAAGTAAAAAGAATAAAGCCCCTTTTAAGATCATCCTCCGGCCTCTCTTTTTGAAAAAATTACAAAACAAATAGCATAGGTAAAACACTCAAGTCAACAGCTATAATAATTATTACCGATCCCACCTATTGAACAAGGCAGCAAACAAATAGTGTCGATCATAAAACGTATAAACTTTGGACACCTATAACACAAGGACCACACTACCCTGTAACCCTTGCAAAATGGGCATAAGCGCCATTTTTCCTTAGAAGTTCCTTGTGAGTTCCTGCCTCTATGACCTCTCCTTCGTTTACAACATAGATCATGTCACAATTTTTTATAGTATTGAGCCTATGGGCGATGATAATGACTGTTCTGCCCTTACAAATATTAGGCATGGCCTCGTTTACAGCAGCTTCACTCTCTGCATCAAGCGCACTAGTGGCCTCATCCATTATAAGTATCTTTGGTTCCCTATAAAGAGCCCTAGCTATGGAGATCCTCTGCTTTTGCCCTCCAGAGAGTCCTGTGCCGTCCTCCGTCAAGGGTCTAAAATACCCATCAGGATGCTGACGGATAAAGCCATCAGCACCAGCTAATATTGCAGCATCTATAGCTTTCTTGATGTCCGGAAATTGATCACCAAGGCAAATATTTTCTAATATGCTTCCAGAAAAAAGTTTTGAATCCTGGGTTACCACAGAGATGATCCTTCTAAGTTCCGTAAGCGGATAATGTTTTACGTCGTAACCATCTATAAGAACTTTACCCTCAAAAGGTTCGAAGAGTCTATTAACAAGTTGTACCATGCTGGTCTTACCAGAACCGCTTCTGCCTATCAAAGCAACAACTTGTTGCGCTTTTACGTCTAAGTTTACCTTATTCAATATCAAGGGCGATTCTTCATTACCGTATCTAAAAGAAACATCCCTAAAAGAGATATCCCCTTTTACCGCTTCTGCAGAAAGGGGGAGATATTTTTGCAATCTATCTTCAGGTCTGCTGTCAAAGATATCCCTCAATCTTGACATACCGAACCTGACCTCTTGAAGAGCAATAAAAATATTAGATATGTTCAACACAGGCCCTAACGCCATGCCGAGCAGAGATATCAACGCTACTATCGCACCTATGGTCATCGTATTGGATATGACCATCTTTGCACCAAGGAACAATACAAGTAAGGGAAGACCCTTGTAAAATAGCTCAACTACTAGGGTGTAAAAATTGCCAACATGCTTCATTTTAAGTTGCCATATTGACGACTGGGCATATTTTTCTTCCCACTTCCATCTCCATGGTATCTCTGCGGAGAAAACCTTTAATGTATTTATGTTCTTTATCCCTTCCACCAACAGCGTCTGTGCTTCTCCCGACTTTGCTATAGTCTCTGCATAATACCTATAGATGAATTTAGAGGCTATAATGGTACATAAGATCAAGATCACAACCGCAGCAACAAATATCAAACCTATATGTACACTCAACATGAATATCGCTGTTATATAGACCACCGACATCAATATATCTATCAAGAGTTCTATACCCTGCTGCGAGACAAAACCCTTGATGACCTGAATGTCATTAAGCCTCATTAAGGTATCTCCTGTTCTCCTGCTAGCAAAAAATGATGCCGGAAGTCTAAAAAGATGTCTAAAAAGCTGAGCACTCATTTCTATATCCATCTGCAACGACATAAAAGCGGTAAGATATCTCCTAAGCAATCCCGAAACAGAGCTCATAATAACGAATATCAAAAAGCCCACTCCTATTATATTCAAAAGGCCAAAGTCCATATTTATGAGAACTTTATCGATTATCTGTTGTGAAAAATATGGAGTAGCGAGCCCCATAAGGTTTAACAGAAGGGATATAAGCAGTATCTGAACAAAGATCTTTTTATAGGGGCTGAAAAGCTCCCAATATATACCAAAGCCCTCCCTCTTATCCTCATTCTTATAGAATTCCGTAGTCGTATTGAATAAAAGGACTATATTATTCCACTTGGACTTGAACTCATCGTGGGTAAGTTTTCTCAGACCAAGAGCCGGATCACCGATAACAACGTATTTTTTTGTACAATCATAGATCACAACAAAATGATAACCTTGTGTGCTTATGGCGGGAAGTTTTAGGTCTATAAGATCCTCAAGATCGACCTGAACACCCCTGGTAAGTAGACCAATCCTCTCCGCTGCTGAAGCAATACCATACAGACTTGCACCCTCAGGGCTTACATCTATGGAATTCCTAAAGAATGAAACCCCCATATCGACGCCAAAATATTTTGATACCATTGCCATAGAGGCTGCAGCACAATCCATCTCGTCGTGTTGCATTACTATAGGAAAATTTTTTCTATATCTTACAGTCCTGTCGTAATCAAAATCGTCATTACCGTCCGCTACTTCTTCATCGGTGTCCTGTAACACGTTCTTTTCTACAGGCTGTTCAAAGCAAGGTTTTTTTATCTCGTACTCCCTGGTTTCCGGCGCCACATCCTCTGTGCCATCATATATAGCTCTTACGAACGGATATTTTTTCAAGAGTGCTAAATATGCCTTCACCGGTATCCTATAGATCAAACAAGCCTCTGCCGTTTTAAAGGTATATAAGGAGATACGATTCTTTACTCTCGCTTTTAAGTTCTGTTGTCCAAACAGAACTGGTGCACCAAGGCTCGAAAGCACGTTCTCTTTTTGCGTGTTATCATTTAATTGTGTTACATCGACACTTCCATCCTTCAACAAAAAGATGTATTCCTGCTTTTGATTCTCCTTTTGTATAACAGCCTCTTTTTCAAAGCTAACAAGCTCAAAGGAAAGCACAAACTCCTTTATATCCTTGATGTTGACACCTTTTTGATATTTTATTGGCCTCAAAAAATCCTGTACCTCTCCGTCGGTGGTCATTAATTTAAGGTACTCATATTCCTTCTCATGTTTTTTGAGGAGCTCAACGAGTGGAGCTGTTTGTATAAAAAGCACTTTGCCTGCAGTGTCCATTCTAGCGCAATAGTGCCAAGGAGTACCGAGTAATACAGCAGACAGATCTACAGAACGGAGTTGTTTTAAGTCACCGGCATGGAACTCCTTACCGTTAGTAAGCTTATTAAACAGATGCGCGACACCCTCCAATAGTATAGCGATCTCTTTTGTTTCCTGACCCTGTGTTATAAATACGTCACCGTTCTTTAGCTCTGCTAGCCGAGCATATTCCGAAAGCTCTAAGACGTCCTCTTTAGTAAAGAAATTAAATAATGATCTCTCCTTGATCGATAAAATGAGCTCCTGCATCTTTTTGTTGCTCATAGATCAACCCCCAGGAACCTTGATACAAGACGCTCTTTACCCACAACAACCTCTGCTGTGACCAACATCCCCGTTATTAACTTTATTCTCTGTTCCTCCAAGAATTTCATGCTTTTGTCGTCTATCTTTGCCTCAACCACATACTGGTCCTTGTCGAGTATCGGTTCAGTAAGGATAAAACCTTCAATAGGTAATCCCTTTAAATTAAACGAAAAGGCAAAATGGTAGACCACATGATCTGCAGTCTTAACCTTGTTCAGTATATGCTCCGGTACATAAAGTTTTACAGCAACGTCTTTATCACGAGGTCTTATAACTAGCACCTCCGTTGCCGCCTGATAGATCACACCCTGTTTAAGGTCTACCCTGTGGAATACTGTACCAGACACCGGCGAAGTAAAAGTATGCACTTCTTTTCTGGAGTCGATATATTCGACCAGGGGATCACCTCTTTTCACCTCCTGTCCTATATGTGTGTTATGGCGTTTGAATTCAAATATGGTAGGCATCCCTATAGAAAAATCAGGATCAAGTTGGATTATTTCTCCCTTAAGCAGGTAAGATTTGTTGACTACAGTAAAAAAAGACCAGCTCCCCAGTACCAGAACCGTAATAAACACAAGGTAGAAACCAATATATGCAAAATGTTTAGGCTCACTATAAAGGATCGATCGGAACTTCTTGCTGAATTGATCAAGTTTATTGGTCAGGACCTTATCTTTTTTATCACGCATTAAGCTCCCCCCTGTAAACATATGCTATCCCAGGGGCATATAAAATAAAAGGGAAAGCTAGGTGTTACATATAATTATAAGGATATTGAACAATTATAGATCTATCTTGACAAAATATATATTATTTGATATAATGCTTTATAATAGTTCTGTTAATTTGTGTTGTTACCAGGTGGAGGGCTAAAGGACTTACTTTAATAAACCGATAAGGGCTTAAGGCCTATGGAGGTACGTATGTGGAATAAAAGTTTGATTTCTGGTGTTCTATACATTCTATTTACAACAACATTAACGGGTTGCTTAGGTGTAAAGTCAACAGCTGGACACAACGCTTTGGTCAACGTAGTGGCTGAAGAGACTGGGACAAACTGCACTTTAGGTGGTCAAAAAATAGAATCTGGACAAGATCTGAACGACAACGGGATATTGAGCTCCGACGAGATCACAAAAACGGCATACATTTGCAATGGAGCTGATGGCGGTAGTGGCAACGACGGAGCCAATGGCGTCAATGGAACAAATGGTGTTGATGGTGTTGATGGAGTAAATGGCGTAGACGGTGCTAACGGTGCAGATGGCGCTGATGGTGCAGATGGAGTAAACGGATACAATGCTCTAGTGAACGTAAGAGCTATAACACCTGTCGAACGAGCTTCTGGACATTGCGAAGTTAACGATGGGCAAGCAATCGAATTTGGTCTAGACATGGACGGTAATGGCAGCCTTGAACCTAGTGAAATAACAGGGACCCAGTATGTTTGTAACGGTGCTGCTGGTGCTACAGGAGAAACTGGTGCTAC
>CAYVOB010000078.1:0-7509 GCA_964452945.1 uncultured Bdellovibrionales bacterium | reverse complement strand
ACAAGTTCAATATAAGAATCTGGACAAGATATGGGAGTACGCTCGGAATAAAGAAAAATTTAAGAGCTATGTTAAGAACGAAGTAGAGGAATATTTAAGGGCCAAGTAACAGGGGTGTACATGCTCGTTATATTTACTGCATTTTGGCTTGGTATCCTAACATCAATAAGTCCTTGCCCTTTAGCGACAAATATTGCCTCTGTTACATTTATCTCTAAAAAGATCATTTCCCCCAGATTCGTTCTTGCTTCCGGCATCTTTTATTCGATAGGCAGGATGCTTGCATATTCCTTTGTAGGGTTTATTGTTATAAAGTCCTTTATGGGGATTCCAACCACCGCTAACTTTCTGCAAAAATATATGAATATGGCATTGGGGCCGATCTTGATACTGGTAGGTGTTTTTTTGATTGATGTCATAAAATTCAATATGAAAGGCCTGTCTATATCCAAAGATAGATTTGAAAAGCTCTCAAAGTCAGGAGCGCTTGGTTC
This sequence comes from uncultured Bdellovibrionales bacterium, assembly GCA_964452945.1. Taxonomy (GTDB): domain Bacteria; phylum Bdellovibrionota; class JAFGOL01; order JAFGOL01; family JAFGOL01; genus CAYVOB01. The sequence goes on along the minus strand of CAYVOB010000078.1, from coordinate 7,015 downwards.
TTTTATTTTAGGGTTTATTTTTGCTTTATCTTTTTGCCCCGTTTCTGCCGCTTTATTTTTTGGTAGTTTGATCCCGTTGTCTTTAAGTTCGGACATTGGCACTTTTCTGCCCTTTGTGTATGGCTTTGCTACCGGACTACCAGTTTTAGTTTTTGCTGTTTTAATAGCAATTGGCGTTAAAGCTGTTGGCTCATGGATCAACAAAGCCAGCAAGCTGGAACTGTATGCAAGAAAAGCCACAGGCGTTGTTTTTATAATAGTTGGGCTCTATTACATTATGATCGTTTTTAGTTAAGGAGGTAAAGTAGGATGGCCAAGCATTTAAAATTCCTTGATAGGTTTTTAACGATCTGGATCTTCCTAGCGATGCTTATTGGTGTAGGGTTGGGGTATCTATTTCCATCCGTAGTTCCGTTTATTAATAAATTTAACATTGGAACAACATCAGTACCCATAGCCGTTGGTCTAATACTAATGATGTATCCTCCTCTTGCTAAAGTAAAATATGAGGAAATGCACCGTGTTTTTATCAATAAAAAGGTCCTTACACTGTCTCTTGTTCAGAATTGGGTAATTGGTCCTATTCTTATGTTCACTCTAGCTATTATATTTTTACACGATAAGCCGGAGTATATGATAGGGTTAATACTTATAGGTCTTGCAAGATGTATAGCGATGGTAATAGTTTGGAATGATTTAGCGGAGGGTGATACAGAGTATTGTGCGGGACTTGTTGCGTTCAATTCTATATTTCAGGTCTTATTTTTCTCTGTTTACGCTTATGTATTTATAACAGTGCTACCCTCTTGGTTTGGTTTGCGGGGATCTGTGGTAAACATCACTATAGGAGAAATAGCGAAGAGTGTTTTTATTTATTTGGGCATTCCTTTCCTTGCAGGAATGATAACGCGTTTAGTCCTCATAAAAATAAAAGACAAAGAGTGGTATCACACAAAGTTTATACCAAAAATAAGTCCAATAACCCTGATGGCGCTTTTATTTACAATTGTAGTGATGTTCTCCCTAAAAGGGGAATACATCGTTCAATTACCATTGGATGTAATAAGGATCGCTATTCCGTTGCTTATTTATTTTGTTATTATGTTCTTTATCTCCTTTTTTCTTAGCAAGCGATTTGGAGCTAATTATAAAGAATCAACCACGCTTTCTTTTACAGCTGCTTCTAATAATTTTGAACTTGCCATAGCTGTTGCTATAGCGACATTTGGCATTGGTCACGGAGCGGCCTTTGCTGCTGTGATCGGTCCATTGGTGGAGGTCCCTGTATTGATAGGCTTGGTGAGCGTAGCCTTATATTTTAGAAAAAGGTTTTACTTAAAAAAACTATAGTACAGTTTTGCCTTACGCTTAGTAATTATTTTACAAACTGATTCGCGTAGTACTTGGCCGTCAGCTTTTCACCGGTAGCCTTTTGTATCATGTCGTTCCAGTAGTATTTCCTTCCTGGTGAGAATATGTTGTCTATAAAGTACTTACCAACTTCTTTGTTGTTGGCGTAACTATGGTTCTTTATGTCTTTTGATCTTATTATGTTCTTTACTACGTACGCGTTGAGCTGTGATGCCAGTAATTCGCCTAGTAGATAGTTGTGATAATAAGCAGGAGCGGATGCAATGTGTATCTTTGATGCCCAGTCAGGCTCAGACCTTCCTTCCGGCTTTTTAACCAGCTGATATTTTTCTACCAGTCTCCACCACAGTGCATTAAGGTCCTGTTCTGGATTTTCGTACATGCTTTTTTCGAACCTGTACATTACCTGTGCCCATCTGCTGAATACAAGCTGTCTTAGCCTTTGGATCTTAAAGCTGGTGTCAGATATTTTTTCCTGTTCTTCCTTGGATATACCCACAACATCGTGTAACCACGCAGGGTTGGAGGCCATTCTTCCAAATAGTTGAGCTATAGCTTCTGTCGTGAATATGTGTGCAGCTTCCCTAAATGTCCAAGGCATGCTCTGGTCCAGATATTTATCGTAGACAGCGTGCCCGAATTCATGGAGAGAAGTGTCCATCCAGTTAGCGTCAGGTTTTATGTTACAGATGACCCTGATGTCCTTTCTCCTGTCTATGTTGTCCTCGCAGGCATGTTGGTATTTACCCTTTTTTTCATACAGGTCGCTGTTACCGATAATATCATCTATAGGCATCCCAATACCGGCATAATATTTTTCTGTGAGTTCGACGATGTCCTTGTTCTTATAGTAGTTATCCAGATTCAGCTCATATATCTTTGGAGCTTCCTGAAAGAACCTGTTCTGATAGTGCCATGCTTGTAATTTTGAGACAGGGATGTTGAACTTTTTTGCCATGGCTTTATCGATGTCTTTTTTTAGTGATGCAAAGGCAGGTCTTGTTAAGGAGTCAAGTTCGTCGAACAATCTTTCTATTTGAGCAGGGTCTTGTTCATTCAGTTTTAACATCATTTGGTGGAAGTTCTTAAAACCAAGTTGTTTTGCAGCCTGATTCCTCATCAGGACCAGCTTCTTTATATCAGCGGCTACCGTCTTACCTATAACCTTGCTCGCTTTCCATGCCTTCTCCACTTCCTCAGATCGGTCGGAGTTCTTAAGGATATTCTCTATCTCGTTATCAGATATTTTTTTACCATCAAGTTCAGCCCTAAAAGTATTGAACTTGTTCTCTATCTCTGTCTGCTGTTTTATCATCGCTGCAAGTTTGTTTGGCTCTATCTGACTGCCGGTATATGCAAGATATATCAACTCGAGTTCTCTCTTTAGGTCCTTATCGTTTATTTTAAGCGCTCTTAGCTTCTTAAGGGTTGCATAATCCTCGCGGTTAGAAAAGATATTGCTAACTTCGATCTGATATTCAGAGCTCTTCTGATAGTCGCTATCCTTTCCAGAGATGTTGGCATTAAACATAGCTTTTTTTGCTTTTTGATATGCAGGATCGACTTTAGTCTCGTAATTCTTAATGAAGGCCTTTATTTGCCCCTCATTATCGGATGCAGTGTTTTTTGCAGAGGCTGATGTTGAAAGTAACGACGCAAGCAAGCAACCAAAGAGTTTTTTGTTCATTTTATTATCCTCCATTAGAATATCGCCCTTACTAACGGCAATAGGGTAAGTATCGCCGTGAGTATCATCAATATGACTATGGTTCCCCAACCTATGATGTTGTCAGACCTTCCGTTCACGTGTTCTTTCATTATCTCCTTATCATTCACGATCAGCATCATACATATAAGTACTACCGGCAGTAGCACACCATTCAATACCTGTGACCATATAGTGATGGTTATAAGGGGAGCATTAGGTATAAGGATAATCCCTGCTGAGATAGTAAGTATTGCGGCGAATAAAGCATAAAAGGCTGGTGCCTCTTTTAATTTTTTGTCTATTCCTGCTTCAAAACCGAAGGCTTCGCATACGTAGAAAGAGGTCGCTAACGGGAGTATTATTGCAGAGAATATTGATGCTATAAAGAGACCGAACGCAAAGACGTGTGACGCAAGTGCACCTGCAAAAGGTTTTAAGGCAACAGCCGCGTCCCTAGCTTCAGTTATATTTACGCCATTCTTGTTTAGTGTGGCCCCGCAGGCGACTATTATAAAAAAAGCTACCACGATGGTAAGTATGCTGCCTATGAACACGTCTGTGACCAGGAATTTGTAGTGTTTTATCCTCAAACCCTTCTCTATGACCGCAGACTGCATATAGAACAACATCCAAGGTGCGATCGTAGTTCCAATTATGCCAAGCACCATCAGTACGTAGTTTTGGTCCATTGTCACCTTTGGATCAAATATGGCCACTCCTATTTCCTGCCAGTCCGGTTTGGCCATTATCGCTGATACTACATATGAAAGCAGGAATACGCTGAATATCAGGAATATCTTTTCAGAGGTCTTGTAGTCGCCCTTTACAACAAGTATCCATACCAGGAATGCGCATATAGGCACAGATATGTACTTACTGACGCCGAAGATGTTAAGACTTCCAGCTATTCCAGCAAATTCAGTCGCCGTGTTCCCGATATCCGCTATCAAGAGTCCAACGAACAGGAAGAAGGTTATCTTTACACCAAAGTTCTCCCTTATCAGGTCCGCCAGTCCCTTGCCTGTTACAACACCCATCCTTGCGTTCATTTTTTGGACCACAAAAAGCACTATGAAAGAGGGGAATAAGGTCCATAACAGATTGTAACCATATTTAGCTCCTGCAACGGAATAGGTGGTTATACCACCAGCGTCGTTATCTACGCTGCCGGTTACTATACCTGGCCCCAGGATGCTTAAAAATACTATTAAGCTTGCCCAAAAGTACTTTAACTTTCCCCTCATTACTGCCATTTCCTCATTAGGAAGATCACGATGTCGTCTACGGTGATTATGCCTTCAAGCTCCCCCGTCTCCTGAACGACAGGGAGGGTCAGCAGGTTATATTTTGAGAACAGCACAGCAACGTCCTTTGCTTTTTCATCGGGTGTTACAGCGATCGGTTTTTTATTCATTACTTCCGATAGTGGCCTGTGACCCTGTGAGAGCATAAGACTTCTTAAGCTAACTACACCGACCAATTTACCTTCATCAACAATGAAGGCCTCATATATTGTCTCTATATCCTTGTCTTCGGAGGCCTTTACGAGTTCCTGTATTGCGTTAACGACGATAGTGTTTGGAGAAAAGCTCAGATATTCAGTGGTCATCAATCCACCGGCCGTGTTGTCTTCGTATTCCAATAGCTCTGTTACGGTCTCTGCCTCTTCACGGTCCATCTGGTTGATGATCTTTTCTGCCTTATCCTCTTGCATTTCTCCGAGTATGTCTGCAGCATCGTCAGGGGCCATCTGTTCAAGTATGTCTGCTGCTCTTTCATCCTTTTGTGTCTCTATAAGTTCTTGTGTGGTCTCTATGTCAGTCTGGCTAAGTACCTGTGCAGCGATGTCATCAGGTATCTGGTTGATGAGGCTTTTCCTTTGCTCATAGTCCAGTTCCTCGAGTATGTCCGCTATATCCGCAGGATTCAGCATCTTGAACTGTTCTTTTGGGACGGTCAATTTTAAAGAATCGGCCTGTGTTGAGGAAACCACCGGATGTACATATTCCCAGGACACGAACTTGTTGGAGTACAGCGATAGGTTCTTTGGTTTTACGGCGAACACCATCTTCTCGAACAGGGTTTCCACGCCGAGCCTTCTCATCAGTCCTCTGTAACCAACATCAACGTCGGTAACGCTGATCTCTGTTTCGGATTTTAAAAGTCTTAGGTCGTTGACCCTGATGACCTTTGCACCGTTAAGATCGACTATCTGTTGGTCCAGTACGGACTTTTTTAAAGCAAGAGTATTGTCCGGGAGCTCAGCTGTAAGGTTTGGGAGTTCAACCTCTGAGATCTTAAGTACAATATGTTTTTGGAATACGGTGGCAGCTTCAACGTTAGCTATCGGTATCGTGGTGTCCTGTTTTTCATTCTTTATTACCAGAGCGACAACTTTTGGATATGTGTAAGAAAGATTTACGATGATATCTGAAAGTTTACCTACGGGAGCACTCTTATTATCAACGACGGTGTTGCCTATTACCTGTGATAGGAAGAACGGAGTGCTGTAATTGCTGTCCCGGTTTCTCATATTTTCCACCACAGTATGATCTAGGGCCATCGTCCATAAAAATTTATTACTACAATACCATATTTATCGCAAGCTCTTTGACAAATAATATTATCTTTTATATTAAATCTAACTGTGAGCAGAAAAAAAACTAAAAGGGTCCTTTATATTCTAGCCAAATGGGTCATCTTACTCCATTTGATATTCCTTGCTACCGGCGCTGTGGTGATCTTCATATACAAGTATACGAACCCAAGGGTCACTAGCCTTTCTCTTTACAGGGAATATGTGCAGGGTGTTAAGAACAAACCGTTCGAGTTCGTCCCTTTGAAGGAGATAGACCCTCCCATAAAGAAGGTCCTCATAAAACTTGAAGATCCTTCTTTCAAACGACACTATGGCATAGACCTTGATGCGATGATGGCCGCCTACAAGATAAACAAAAGATACAATAAGACCATCGCTGGCGGTAGTACCATAACTCAACAGCTGGTAAGGACGCTGTTCCTGCTTCCAAATAAGAACTACTTGAGGAAATACCTGGAGGTGCTCCTAGCCCTTGAAATGGAACTGATCTTGAGCAAGAACAGGATACTGGAGCTATACTTTAACAACGTTGAATTCGGTAAAGGGGTCTATGGGATAGGTCCGGCCTCCAAGCATTATTTTAAGACCAGTGTCCATAATCTTAGCGTTGAACAGCTGACTCAGCTTCTTATAATACTGCCCAGTCCGATCAAATATAGTCCAAAGGATATACAGAGAAAGGCCTTCTTTCGTAAAAGGTACAGGCTGCTTGCAAGAGACCCTTTATTGAATAGATATGTGGATGACCCCGCTGCAGAAGAGTAGTGAAAGATACATTACATTGCTTTATTTAATTTCGTAGACCGTTTCGTCAGGCTTTACCATACCAAGTTTGCTCCTGGCATATATTTCCATTAGTTTTGGGTTGTTCCTTGTAAGAGCCGCTTTTTCCTCCAGTGCCTTATTCTGTTCCTGTAGTGCCGCAATATCTTTTTTTATAGAGTGTATTTCCCATCTTAGCTTTATTAGGTACCTTATACCCCTGTCTGAGATCAAAGAGATGAGTAACAGTAGACCTACTATACCCCAAGCGTATTTTGTCTGTGTGAACTTGTCCCAGTTAATGCTCATGATGCTGAGGATTCTAGCAGCAGATGTACTGTTTGAAAAGGTATTTGGCTGTATGGTCTTTGTATGTTATATCAAAAAGAATCCAAGGAGATAGTTAATGGCAGTACTAATAGATGGAAAGAAGATATCCAAAGACCTGCTCTTAGAAATGAAGGCAGAGGCTCAAAAACTAAAGATACAGCCGGGGCTTGTGGTTATCATGGCTGGAGATAACCCGGCTTCCGCAGTTTATGTCCGTAACAAGGAAAAGGCCTGTGAAGAAGCAG
>CAYVOB010000077.1:6120-7649 GCA_964452945.1 uncultured Bdellovibrionales bacterium | reverse complement strand
GACCTTCCTTGGCTCCAGCGCCACCTCCAAAAAGGTTGCATTGACCTGCCTCTATATCCTGTCTTTCACATGTCGCATGGTTCATGACCTTGTCCAGGTTATTGAACAAGATACCCCTATCTATCCCAAAAGAATCGAATGCACCTGCCTTAATAAGATGTTCCAGGCTCTTTTTATTAACCTTTCTTGAATCCACACGACAGCAAAAATCTACAAAACCCTGGAACAGCCCCTTTTGTCCACGTTCTTCCAAGATGTTATCTATTGCAGCACTGCCGATGTTCTTTATACCTCCCAGACCGAACCTTATGCTATCGCCCCTTGGCTGGAAGTCATACATGCTTTCATTAACGTCCGGTGAAAGTATCTTTATGCCGTGCGCCATGGCGTCGGCAATGTAGACCCCTGCTTCCTCTATATCCTTATCCATCTTGGCTGTAAGGAACGCCGATAGGTACTCTGCGGGATAATAACATTTAAGGTATGCAGTCCTGTAAGCATTAAGCGCATATACAGCAGCGTGGGCCTTATTGAAACCATATTCGGCGAATTTTGCCATTAGGTCAAAAAGATCCCCTGCCTTGGTGCCATCATGGCCTTTGTTCTTTGCACCGTTTATGAAAATATCTCGCTGTTCGGCCATCTTTGAAGGATCTTTTTTCCCCATTGCACGTCTCAGTATGTCCGCCTCACCAAGTGTATAACCCGCAAGGGTAGATGCAATTCTTTGTACCTGCTCCTGATAGACTATGATGCCGTAGGTCTCCTTTAAGATACTCTCAAGCTCAGGGAACGGATAATCAACCTCTTCCCTCCCATGTTTTCTATTTATGAATTGATCGACCATTCCTCCCTCAAGTGGGCCTGGTCTAAAGAGCGCGTTTACAGCGATTATTTCCTCAAAGCGGTCAGGTCTAAGGTCCCTAAGTAGTTTTTGCATACCGTCGGATTCAAGCTGGAAAACACCCATGGTGTCCCCGCGCGATAGCATGTCGTATATCTTTGCGTCGTCCAGCGGTATCTTTTCAAGGTCAAAATCGGGTTTACTGAACTTCCTTATGTGTTTTATTGCATCGTCGATGATAGTCAGTGTTTCAAGTCCCAAAAGGTCGAACTTTATCAGGCCTACCGTGTCAAGGTCCTCCATATCAAACTGCGTGGCAACTACATCATCCTTTGCAAGGACCAGAGGAACAACGTCGGTAAGAGGAACACTGGATATTACAACTCCGCCAGCATGTATACCATAGCTTCTTGTTGATCCCTCAACTGCTGCCGCAAGCTCTACCAGTTTTTTTATCCTCGGGTCGCTGTTAACGGCTTTTTTGAGCTCAGGTTCCTTGTTCACAATGTCCCGTAGGGTGTCGTCATCCTTTATGATCTTTGGCACAAGGTCCGAAATGTTCTGTGCTTCCTGTACAGAATAACTAAGCACCCTGCCAACGTCCTTGATCGCCATTTTTGCTTTTAAAAAACCAAAGGTGGCTATTTTTGTAACCCTGTCAGCACCATATTTTTGTATCAGATAA
>CAYVOB010000077.1:1267-6110 GCA_964452945.1 uncultured Bdellovibrionales bacterium | reverse complement strand
AAGACCTCTTCGCGTCTTCTTGGGCAGATATCTACGTCAAAGTCCGGCAAACTTATACGCTCAGGGTTCAAGAACCTTTCAAAGATGAGGTCATATTTGATCGGGTCCATGTTGATTATTCCTATCGCATAAGCGACCAAAGAAGCTACACCCGAGCCTCTTCCGGGCCCTACGGGGATACCATGCTGTTTTGCCCAGTTTATGAAATCAGCGACTATTAGATAGTAGCTTGAGTAGCCCATCTTCTTTATGATGGACAACTCGTAGTTCAATCTGTCCTCATAGACCTTTTCCTGGCCCTTAGGTATTTCCTTTTGGCCCAACCCCTCCCTCGAGAGACTGTCTATTACGCTGGCGCTGTCAGCCTCTGTTTTACCCATCAGAGGAAGGAAGTGGTGCTTGTTCTCTATATGACAGTCACACTGGTCTGCGATCTTAATGGTGTTGTTTATGGCTTCCGGATATTCCTTAAAGTAGTTGCTTGCCATCTCGTTGTGGTTCTTGACATAGAACTCATCAGTAGACATCTTCATCCTGTTCTCGTCGTCCAAAGTTTTCTTGGTGGAAACACAGACCAGGATATCCTGAACAAAAGCATCCTGCTTTTTTATGTAATGGCAGTCATTTGTGGCAACAAGGGGAATACCAAGTTCCATTGAGAACTGTACCAGCTTCTCATTTACAAGATATTGCTCCTCTATGCCGTTATCTTGCATCTCAAGGTAGAAGCGGTCCTTGAACACGTCCTTGTACCACTTTGCCCTTTCCTTTGCCTCACCTTCCCTTCCGTTCTTTATGAGCCACGGGATCTCTCCCTTGAGGCAAGCGCTAAGCGCGATCAAACCGTCGCTGTACTTTTCTATTATCTCCCTATCCATCCTGGGCTTGTAATAAAAACCTTCCGTATATGCAAGGGTCAGCATCCTTGCAAGGTTCTTATAACCTTCCTTGTTCTGGCACAGGAGCACAAGATGGAATATCTCATTAGATTTTTCGAACCTGGAGCCCATTGTGGTATATGCTTCACAGCCTATGATGGGCTTTATGCCAGCCTTCTTCATCTCCTTTGCGAACTTAACGACACCGAACATCGCTCCATGATCAGTGATGGCACAGGACTTCATTTCATTTTCTTTTAGATGCTTGGCTAGCTCATGTATCTTGATGGCTCCATCCAGAAGAGAATAATTAGTATGAAGATGCAAATGGCAGAACTTAGACATTAGTGTTGTCACCCTTTGTTTTTTTGTGGATGCTGTAGAGTTGTATCATGTATGACTGCGCTGAGTTCCACGCTATAATGAACCCCGGGGTCCCATCCCTAAAACCGCCCTTAATTATGTAGTTCTCAAAGAACTTAAAAACTGTCCTTATCGGTATCCAACAGCGGTACTTTATCCTCTTTCCTTTTGTAAACTTTGTATCAGCGATCAAGTGTGCATATACAAAGTTAACATCCATTTGTTCTTTTATAGATTCAAACGGTTCATGGTACAAAAGGCCTGATATTTTGCGGACATCATATTGTGTCTTCAGACTCTCGTGTATCGATTCATTAGGGTCCCAAGAAGCGCTGCCTTTGCTATATAGACGTATTTGCCAATCGGGGAACCAGCCTCCATGATGTATTGGTTCTCCTAAAAAAGTACTTAAGCGGGACATGGCAAACACTCCATTTTCACACCTGGAGGTAAGCTCTTTTATCTCTGCAGCAAGTTCTGGGCTGAGCCACTCATCAGCATCAAGAGAAAGTATCCAATCACCGCTGGCCTTTTCGGCGGCAAAACTCTTTTGTGCACCGTATCCTGCCCATTTATTCTTATAGACCTTTGCACCTAATCTTTCTGCTATTTCTACGGTATTGTCAGAGCTTCCTGAGTCAACGACTATGATCTCACTAACGAAAGGGACAGAACTTATACAGCGCTCGATGTTCCTTTCTTCGTTAAGAGTTATGATGACCAGAGATATCTTAGACATAATAAAAAATACCCCCTCTTAAAAATCCAGTAATTTTTCCGGGTGTCTGGTCCCCAAGTACCTTGGCTGCTCCACGTTGAGTTTTTCGCCGTTCATCACACGTTTATATAGCATCAGATAGGCCTTGGCCATATTAGTACTGCTAAAGTTTTCTTCAACATATTTTCTTATAGCATTGCAGTCAAAAGTATTATTGTCTCCTGCCAGTGCTGCTTCAAAGTCTTTGTAATCATTACATACAATTCCGGTTCTGCTACTAACAAGCTCCGGTAGACTGCCATAGGAAGAACATACAACAGGAATTCCTTGCGAGTATGCTTCCAGAACCGCTATACCAAAAGGTTCATGCCAGCGTACAGGGAATAAAAGCGCATCGCATCTTCTTAAAAGGAGGAGCTTCTCCGGATCTGTCACCATGCCCAGGGAATGTACATACCTTGAAAGGCTCCATGTCCTTCCACCAGCAACGTAAATATGCTTGTTGCTCTTTTTGCATGCACGTATGCAGTCCTTTAAGTTCTTTACCCTCCATTTTGCCTTGGCAAGAAAACAAAAGGTGCTCCATGTTCTCATGTTAGATGGCTCGAATGGATAGGAATCAAGATCTATCCCGTTATACACATAGCATGTGGCATTGTGGTTCTGTGCGTGTTTTTTAGACAAAAAGACGCTATTATCATTAAATATCTCTCCAGGTTTTCCATTGCCATGTATGGTCGTGATCGCAGGAACGTCTTTGGGGAGTTCCACTGCAGGCTCGAAAAAATGCACCACATCGAATTTTCCGTTCTCTATTTTTGTATCATATGGAAGATGAGTAACACCTATATCGTCGACCTTGCAACCATCCGGCCCAAGTAAGAACACCTGATGTCCCATCTTTACAAGCTCTTTCATCAACCAATACAAGACCCTTTCCGTACCGCCATACGTTTTAACGGGGACAACAGAAGAATGTTTGAACGCTATTTTCATAAGAACTTTTTCAATATTTCATCGAACTCTTTTGTATCCTTGAATTCACTTAAGGGAAGCCTTACGCTACCATCGCAGTAGCCCATCTTTTTAAGGGCATACTTCAACGGTCCCGGGTTTGATTCCACAAAGTTCGCCCTCATTAGATCTAGGAGCTCATAATGTGACTTTCTCGCCTTTGCAAGGTCGCCGCTAAGGGCAGCATCTATGAATTGCTTCATCTGTGATGGAACTTCATTTGAAACAACGGATATCAATCCGTTGTATCCAAGGGCTATCATCGGGAATGCAACTATGTCATCACCAGAAAGGAACGCAAAGTTCGGGTTCTTTTCACTTACCTTCCTGTAAACATCCATGGAAAATTCTACGTCGCCGCTTGCTTCTTTTATTGCGACTATGTTCTTGTGCTTTTCCGCAAGCTTTGCCACTGTTTCAGGGGCAATGGAGCCTGCAGTGCGACCAGGCACGTTATAAAGTATTATCGGGATATTCCCTGCCGCCGAACTTACCTCGCTGTAATGCAAAAGCAATCCGTCCTGTGTGGGTTTATTGTAATATGGGCTTGCAACAAGATATCCGTCAGCGTTCAAGTCGTTCAGTTTTTGGATCTTCTTTACAAGGACTTTCGTATTGTTTCCACTTGCTCCAGCAACTATCTTTACTCTGCCCTTTGCCTTTTCCTTTGCGAATTTGACAAGATCATACAGCTCATTATCGTCAATGGTAGCTCCCTCGCCTGTGCTTCCCGCTATGACAAGAAAATCCACGCCGCCTTTTATCTGGAACTCTATTAATCTCTCAAATGCGCCATAGTCTATCTCTACTCCTTTCTTGAAAGGAGTTATGATGGCCGTTCCCAATCCGCTGAAGAGCTTACCCATATTCGAACCTCCACCGCTACACTCTAATACATTCCGATCAAATGGTCCACCAAACTGTTGTCTGCAGGCACCCAGTCAAAGCTTTTTAGTTCCGAAGGCTTAACCCACTTTGCATCCATATGCTCAATAAGGGTCAAAGTCCCCCTTGAGACCTCTGAGTTGAAGGCAAAAAAGTCAACGGTCCCAAAAGGATACTCATATCTCCATTCAAGGGCCCCTTCCCCAACATTGATGTCCAGGGTCAGTTCCTCTTTTATCTCCCTTTTTAGGGCCTCCTTATGGTCTTCTCCATCCTTGATCTTGCCACCGGGGAACTCCCACTTCCCCTCAAAGCTCATGCCTTTACCTCGCTGGGTTATTAGTATGAGACCTTCAGGGGACCTTATTACTGCAGCAACTACCTTCATACGCGGTTATCTTTTTTACCACAGCGCCAAAGCATATGCTATAATAAATGTCTAAGGGGGATACCATATGATCATATTGCTGACACTTGCTGTCCTTTCATCCTTGAGCCCAGATCTTGGGGCAACAAAGGGAAAAAAGTTGAGCAAAACGGACAACCCTTCTTTTGTGTGCCAGATAAATTTCTCCCTTCAACAAGGTAGTGAGAGCCAAAAAGCAAAGACCTTTCCGTGTTCAGGAACACTGATATCGGCAAACCAGATACTTACTGCCGCACATTGCTTTGGTGTAGCAGAGAATAACATCATAAAGACGGCCAAACCCGTTTCTGTGCTCTGCCCCAACAAGGAACCTATAACAGGTACGTTCCTGACCGCCTATGACCAACAATACAGGGCAAAGGAAGCTGCCCTTAATGAGTTCATTGCAAGTCATAAAGAGGATACAGAGTTGAGCGCTTCAGACACAGACAAACAGCTTGAACTTATGAAGCTTGTTTCAACTCATGATCTCGCGATGATACAACTCCCCCAGGAGCTTACAGGGATAATTATACCAACGACGGTAAGCAGTAAGGACATAGCTCGTATAAGGGACCT
>CAYVOB010000077.1:0-1257 GCA_964452945.1 uncultured Bdellovibrionales bacterium | reverse complement strand
CAAGGTCGAATAAAGAAAGTTTTTTATGGCAGGCTATTCAAAGGGTACGACCCTGACTGCAGGAGAGGTAAAGATCAAAAATAAAAGCGACCTTGAGAATTTGGGGCTGACCCTTGATGAGGCCTTCGCTATAAGGAACGATCTAAGATATAGATATGTGGCCATACCCTATGAATCAACTACAAGCTACACGGCTCCAGGTGACTCTGGCGGGCCAATGTACTGTGAACTGGATGGCATCAACAAGGTGCTTGGGATAGCCTCATCCATGTCAACACCTGATAATTTCCTTCCATGGATGTTGTGGTCGATACCAATAGAAAATGCGATAAAAAAATTAAACGGTGATTTAAAGTAATCTATTTGCGGTGCAAGCTTAGGTATTAGTTTTATTCAGCGGGCTTAAAGAAAGAGATATTGCACCTTAGTTCATAATAATAAGAAAAACTATTGTTGAGATCAGAAGGCATTGAAGAGTATTCAGCTATTGTAAGACCAATTTCTTCTGATTCCTCACTTTGCCTTTTTTTGCCGGCGTTCTCAAAGAAGTAATCCATCTTTATCTTATCGTCAGGGGAACGCGGCTCTATGATAACCGAGTCGTCAATTTTATCGCCGTAGAATATAGCGTTGGCACCTGCATAATTCTTTTTAATTGTAAAACTAAAGGACCTCTTACCTTGGCTATATTCTATCTGGTCATTCAAGATATATTTTATGGCCGATATATAACCCCACTCTTCCTGGTTATCCTTATTCTTTATGATCTGTGGCTCTTCATAATAAAAACTTGAGCTAAAAGTTTGTCCTGCATCATAAGAGAATATTTTCAAATAATTCTTACTGAACTTAAAATCAAGGGCACGAACTATCTCGTACATCTGTCCTTTCGAGGCATCCATGCTGAAATTAGATTTTACTTGTTGTGGGCAGGATATGACTATGCCTCTAACTGCATTAGCGTTCACAGACATCAGTAGTATAATTGTGAGACAGACCTTTTTCATAAAAGACAATCTCCGCCAATTATAGGCATGCAAGCCTTGTGCCTGGCAATGCCAGGCTTTCAAGTTGTTGATAATATTGAAATTAATTTCGAGCCTTCAGTATCACCGTTAGCTGTGATTTGTAAAAGATATGTACACATTTAGCCGGCGTCCCCTAGTAGATGAGTTTCGAACCGCCTAAGAAAAACAAGGACGCCCAAGTAGAAAAACTTGAACTTTTTATTCTTTAACTTCACCAGTTATTGGGTCC
>CAYVOB010000076.1:0-7682 GCA_964452945.1 uncultured Bdellovibrionales bacterium | reverse complement strand
TAAAAAACATCTTTTTTATTCGATCCTCGGTTTTGCTTTAATGACTTTTCTTAGTTTTGTTAATTACAGGATATTCAAAAAATTGGTTTCTGTTGCTTTTATCCTTTCTTTTATATCTTTGGTGTTGGTGCTCGTTATTGGACACGGTTCACATGGTGCTAAAAGGTGGTTGGGTATAGGTCCCTTGAACTTTCAACCGGTGGAACTTGCAAAATATGCGATAGTTCTGTTCCTTGCCAACTATTACACCAAACATAAGGAGCACGTACGGTCTTTTTTTAAAGGGATAATTGTTCCTGCTATTTTTGTTCTACCGATGTTGCTGCTGATATTAAAACAGCCTAATTACAGTGCTATAATGCTGTTATCGGCGGCGATATTCTTCATAATGTTCGCATCAGGTGTTAAGATAATGCATCTGGTCTATATAGCAGCATCGGCCATACCGTTACTTATAGTTGTCCTCTTATCAGGAAAATACAGAGCGGACAGGGTCCAGACCTTTCTTGATCCGTTCAAGGATGTCAGCGGTGACGGTTATCAGGTGGTACAGTCCTTTCTTGCATTTCACTCCGGAGGTTTTTTAGGAAGAGGTTTGGGTGGCAGCATCCAAAAGCTGAATTATCTTCCGGAAGCTCATAACGATTTCATATTTTCAATAATTGCGGAGGAAGTAGGTTTTTTTGGCGTTCTTACAATAGTGAGTTTGTTCTTTCTGGTCATATATAGAGGAATGAGGGTGGCAATAAGGAGCAAGGACGATTTTGCAAGACTTTTAGCTTTTGGTATAACAGCCATAATCGCCTGCCAGGTAATAGTTAACTTGTTCGTAGTTACCGGATTAGGGCCTGCAACAGGAGTACCTCTTCCGTTCGTAAGCTACGGCGGTACTGCACTCGTAATATTTATGGGTTCTGTAGGTGTGCTTCTCAATATTTCAAGGAGTATGGAAAAATGAAAAGGATATTGGTTACAGGAGGCGGAACTGCAGGCCACGTCAATGCAGGGATCTCCATAATAGAACAGTTCAAAAAAGAATCTCCTTCCGGTGAGGTACTTTTTGTAGGTACCAGAAGAGGGATAGAGAGTACCTTGATAAGCAGGGCCGGATATCCTATCAAGTATATAAACTCCCGAGGATTGAACAGGGAACGTTTACACATCTTATTGTATTCCATGTTCCTAATCCCAGTATCCATAATACAAAGTTTTCTTATTGTCTTGATGTTCAGGCCACAAGCCGTGGTGGGTGTAGGCGGGTTCTGTTCGGGTCCGGTACTTTTGGCTTCGTGGATGTTGGGACGACCAGTTTTTATACTCGAGCAGAACACTGTAATGGGGATCACCAACAGGCTTTCTGCTCGTTTTGCAAAAAAGGTGTTTACTGCTTTTCCTTTGTCAAAGTACGACGATATGGAAAAGATCATTGTTTGTGGAAACCCTATAAGGAGCTCCATTAAACCTTCAAAAAAGAGTATGGCAAAACTAAAGGGCGAGCCTGTAAATGGTTCTTTTAATATATTCATATTCGGAGGTTCCCAAGGATCTATTGCAATAAATAAATGCATAACGGATTCAATACCATTATTGAACAAGTTAAAAGGGGTCTGTGTTTTCCATCAGACGGGCAAGACCGACTATGAAAGGGTAAGACAGGAATACAAGAATGCCATCTTTGAACACGAAGTTTTTGACTATACCCATGATATAGCCTCGATATATGACAGGTCAGATCTGGTTATTTCAAGGGCCGGTGCCTCCACAATATTTGAATTGATATCAGCAAAACTTCCATCCATTTTGATCCCGCTTCCTACAGCTGCGGATAATCACCAATATTTTAATGCAAAGTTCCTTAAGGACCGTGGAGCTTGCGAACTCATTGGGCAAAATGATCTTAATAAAGAGGTTTTGTTGGAAAAGATAAATTCCTACATGGGTAACAAGCAAGCACTTGTTGAGATGATAAAAAAACTAGAACCGATTTTTGTAAATGATAAAAGGGCTGAGCAAATAATTATAGAGGCTATAAGTAAATATGTTTAATACTATCCCCTGTAAAAGGAGTTACGATTTTGGTTCGCTACACGGGTATAAAGTAGAAGGTGTTGTTTCCTTTTACATAGAGACAAAGTCAAAGGACGAATTGAAGAAGATAATAGACACCTGCAGAAAAAAGCATCTACGTTTTAACCCGGTAGGAGCCGGAAGCAACACGTTGATAAAAGAACGCTTTAACGGAGTGTTTTTAAATTGGAAGGATACTAAGATAAAGATATTGCAGGATGATGGTAATAAAGTTCTTTTACAGGTCGGTGCTGCTTGTACAAAAGCAGACCTTAATGACTTTTGTGTTGAGAATGGTTTTTCCGGCATTGAGTTCTGGGCTGGCATTCCTGGTCAGGTAGGTGGTGGTGTGGCTATGAACGCCGGTGCGTATAATGAAGAAATAAAAGGAAGTGTTTTTGAAGTCCACTACATAACCAACGAGGGAGAACATAGTGCAAAATCCCATGATCTAAAATGGTCATATAGAAAACTTGAACTTCCTAAATATGCGGTTATCACTGATGTGATCCTTGAACTGACCAAATCCAATCCTAGTGAAATAAAAAAACTATCTGATTCATATATCTTGGATAGAGAGAATAAGCACCCTCTTGAATATCCTTCCTGTGGTTCTGTATTCAGGAACCCAGATAATCTGGACCATGGTGCTTGGTGGTATGTAAAGGAAGCAGGACTTAGTGGCTTTGCAATAGGTGGTGCAAAGGTCAGTAAAAAGCATACCAACTTCATAATAAATGCCGACAATGCAACTGCCGAGGATATTCTTAAACTAATAAAAGAGATCAAAAAAAAGGTAAAGGCCAGGTTCAAGGTCGTTTTGGAAGAAGAGATAAAGATCCTTTAGGCGACTTCTTTGTAATCAGAGAACATAATAGAGGCAGGATGAATGTGGAATACCCTCGCAAGCATAATAGCCCTTTCTTTTCCTATTTGAACTCTACCGTTCTCTATTGCGCTTATATTTGTCTGAGAAATTCCGCTTTCTTTTGCCAATCTATTCTGTGACCAGCCTTTTAATTCCCTAAAGGTTTTAACCATTTCTCCTGGCGACATTAATATTGTTGCACCAGCAGGGTTTAAGTTTTTTCTACTTATATTCATAAATTTTTTATTCCTTGTACTCATGTGTTGTGATTTTTAGAACAACAATCTCTTTTTGTTGTTCGTCCTCCATATAAAGAATCCTATATTTATGACTAAGCCTGGATGATCTGTACATCTTAAGGTTGCCTTTAAGCTGCTCATCCCTAAAACCCGGATAGTTACGGAGGTTCCTTGGGCCACCAACCACTATAACTTCTACCCAAAATTTGTACTTAAAAAGAACATCTTTAGGTAGTTTCTTAAGGTTCTTGGTAACCCACTTGATCTCCGAAACTGTCCATATGTCATATTTAATATATATCATATTTAATATAGGGAAGTCAACCCTATAAAGAAAAGAGCAAAGTTAATACCAGCTTGAAGTACTAGTAATTGTTTATATGGTGTCCACTTTTGGGGAGTATTGTAGTTTCTGCTGCTTTAAGCCGCTTTTTTTAATGACCACTTAAATTCGTAACCAATTATAGTCGCAATTTCTATAAGCCTGGAAAGGTCTTTGTTGTAATTGGTTTGGTCAAGAAGCCTGTTTACCTGGGTAACAGAAGTGTTTAGTCGTCTGGCGAGTTCTCTTTTCGGGATCTTTTTAAGGACTATAATGTGTTGTAGTTCCACTGTAACATTGTACAGAACTTCTTCTCTAACATAATCGGGATGCCTAATAATGTACAAGGGCTGATCATGAGTTATGTAATCTTTTTCCCCATCTTCAAGTATAAAATAAAAACAATGGTTACCAACTTCTTTATCCGGACCTGCCTCTATTACATTTTTCTCTATGCTTAAGGCTGAGTATGGGCACTCTATCTCGAGACCAGAAGTATAAGTAAGATGAAAGACTTTCTTTTTGTTATTAAATCTGACTAACTTAAATTTCCTGTGTTTCATAATCTACCTTCCTGGCACAACGTAATTAAAATATACAAAATTTTACTATTTATGCTCCCTTCTAGTAACTCAAGTTTAGTTAGATCTACTTTTGCTACAAGAAAGTTGTCTTTATAAATATGGACATGGAGAGGGTCATGGTCTCCTTTCCACTTAATAAAGACGTAACCGCCTCTTTTTACTTTGCTCATTAATGATACCTCCCACGGTTACACTTTGTCAACCTATTTTTTGACACAACGCCCATGAGCATCATCCCATTACCTGCACTATCACAGGTGCTAGTATCATTAAATAAGTCGCTGGGAAGATGCAGAATAGCATGGGTATCAAGGCTTTTGCCGGAGCGGATTGTTGAAAGCGTATTGCACGTTGTTCCAATTTTTCCAGGATGTCTTGTGCCTGTTCAGAGAGTTCACTACTTATCCCTATGCCAAGGCTGTGGCCTTTTTTTAGGATGGCGGCAAGGTTCTTTATGTATGCCTCTTTTATCTCGGATAAAGACAGGATCGTTTCCATGGTGGAACCAGAGCTGTTAACTACGGCAATGGTCTTGGGGCCGGCAAGGCCGGCCCCACATGCATCCTTAAGGCTGGCCGTTACGGCGATGCCATTCTTAAGCGAAAAAGACATGTACGCAAAAAGCATTGAACCGGTAAGTTCTGTATTCATGTTAAAACGACAGATCTTGATAAAGGCCACGACACCTATAAAATGCAAAACCCCAGCAACGCAAAACATGCCTATGCCAACAGTGGAATGGAACACCGCTTGGATCATGTCGTGGTATAAAAAGCTCATGATCATGAACATAAAATATGGGAGTATGGTGCCAGCGATTATCTGTATCTTTGTCTGCAAAAGCTGAGCGCTGATCCTTTGTTTGATATTGGTCCTTAAGAACAGTAGTCTTTGTAGCTTTTTAATACTTTCTGATATGGCGCCGCCGTTCTTTATATGGTTGAAGAGCATTATAAAGAACATGCGCATAAAGATGTTGTGTTCTCTTAAGGCTAACTGTTCCAGTGCCTTTATGGAACCCTGTTGTTTCGACAGGACAAGGTACAGCGACAGCTTATTCTTTAATGGTGCTTTAAGTTCAGGGAGCATCGCGCTGATAGTGTCTGTGCTTGAGACACCGCCAATAAGGTTACTTGAAAGCTCTCCTAAAAACAGCAAAAGCTGAGCTTCTAGTATTAGGTCCTTTCTTTTTCTAATTATAGCAGTTCCTATAACGGGTGCTGCGGAGTAAAAGAAAACAAGCCATGATGGTATGTTCCACAGGAGTTTTTTCTCAAGTGTACGGATCCTTTTTCTGTTCTTGGAGAATTTGACACTGAATATAAAAAGTCTACTTAATGTGACGAAGATAAGCATGAAAATGATGATGCTTACTAGATATATCATGCGCGCGTAAAAGCATTCGAGTAATTTATAGCCTCAAGCATCTCTGCTTCTGTAATGAGGTCTTTGTGGCCCATGCCGGCGATAGTCCTTGAAAGCGAGATGATCTTTCTGACCTGTCTTATGCTGGCCGGATTTGTAGCAATGAATCTGTCCAGTATCTTTTTTGACTCATCGTTCAAATGTTGTTTTATCCCTTTAGTCTTAAGCTCCTTTAGGAATTCCCGTGCAGAAATGACACGCTTTCTTATCTCGCTGGTGCTAAGTCTACCAGTATTGTTATCATGACAAAGCTCTGAATATTTTACCTTTGGAGGCGACATTACGACCTTGATATCGAACCTATCCATAAGCGGCCCATTAAGTCGTCTATTGAACCGTTGTAGGCTCATGGTCGTGCATTTGCAGGAGCCATCTTTTTTTAACAGATTCCCGCAGTCGCAGGGGTTTGATGCAGCGACTAGTAAAAAGTCCGCTAGGAGTGTATTATGATAATTAGCACGAGAAATATTGATCTTCCCTTTGTCAAGCGGTTCCCTTAAGGCGTTCAATACGTTATGTTTGAATTCACTTAGCTCGTCTAGGAACAAGATCCCTTTATGAGCAAGACTTATCTCTCCTATCCTTTGTCCTCCAATTAATGCCGAGTCACTTATGGTGTGATGAGGTGACCTAAAGGGTCTAGTGTTTATGGTCGAATTATTGCCACTCAATAATCCCGCCATGGAATAGATGCTGTTGACCTCTAATTTTTCGTTTTCTGTAAGTGGAGGCATAATACCGGGCATCCTTTCTCCTATCATACTCTTTCCGCACCCAGGGCTTCCAATTAAAAGCATATGGTGTCTACCAACGGCAGCGATCTCTGCTGCTCGCACTGCAAGAGGCTGACCTACAACATCGGCAAGGTCCCTGTAACTCTGCTCCGGCCCACAAGACAAACTCTTTATCTCGTGTCCGTTGAACTCACCTTTAGAAAGCTTGATAAGGTCATGAAGGTCTTTTATTGGGATGGTCCGCTCCTTAAAAAACAAAGCTTCTTCGACGTTAAGCATAGGTATAATGACCTTATCAAATGAACCGGTGGCATGATTGAGTATGGGAAGCACTCCCGTAACAAACCTTAATTCACCGGTAAGCGAAAGTTCCCCGTAGAGCATATAGTTATTGAACGCATCGACGGGTCTAACACCTATGGCCTTTAATATTGCTGCTGCGCTTGGCAGGTCAAAGCCAGCTCCCTTTTTTGGCACATCTGCCGGTATAAAATTTATGACGAACCTTTTTAGAGGTAATTCTATTTTACAGGACCTAAAGGCCGTTGATATTCGATAAAAGCTCTCCTTTACAACAGTATCGGGGAGTCCAGTTATCTTTATGCCGGGTAGTCCATTATATCCTGCTACCTCCACCTTTATGGTCTTTGGAGCAAGGTTATCTATGTTTGCCGTCCATACGTAAGCGTACATGCCTTAACAAAAGCAAGGGCTAAACCGTGTTATTTGTTGAATATTTGTATTTAACTATGGCAGTTTTTTGGTTATTATGTCGACATGTCGTTAGATCTTAAAACATATCTTAAGTCCAGAAGGGCCCTTGTGGAAAAAGCGTTAAGCGGGATACTAAAGAATCATCCTGTTTCTGCCACCCTTGCTGACTCTATGAATTATAGCCTAATGTCAGGTGGGAAAAGATTAAGACCCATACTTGCCCTTTCGTCCTGGGAGATGCTCACCGGTATAGAGAACCCTAGCGAGGATGATTACCAAAAAATATTACCATTCGCTTGTGCGATGGAGATGATACATACATACAGTCTAATTCACGATGATCTTCCCGCGATGGATAACGATGATCTTAGACGAGGCCGTCCAACCAACCATAAGGTCTATGGCGACGCCGTTGCCATACTTTCTGGAGATGCTCTTTTGACAGAAGCGTTCGTGGTCCTTACCAAACTCTCCAAGCATTATGATTCTTCCAATGTGGTCTCAGCAATCACCTACGTCGGGAATGCTTCCGGCTTGGATGGAATGGTCGGCGGGCAGGTCTTGGACATAGAGAACGACCCTCTTCATTCAACAAAGGTGGATGAAAAATATTTGTGCAAAACATCTAAGAATAAGACGGGTGCCATCATTACAGCGAGTGTAGTGGGGCCCGCCATACTGATGGGTATGCTTTCGGAAATTAAGGATTTGGAAGGCTACTCACAAGGC
>CAYVOB010000075.1:0-7843 GCA_964452945.1 uncultured Bdellovibrionales bacterium | reverse complement strand
CATGGATGAGACCGGAGTGCCGCACGACCGGATGAACGTGAATGGCGGCGCCATTGCCATGGGCCATCCTCTGGGGGCGACCGGGGCGATGATCCTGGGAACTTTGGTGGACGAGCTGGAGCGCGCCGACAAGCAGTTCGGGGTTGCGACGCTGTGCGCGGCGTCGGGGCAGGCGATCGCCATGGTGGTGGAGCGGGTATGATGCAGGCCGAAGAGATGATGACCCTGACCATGGACGAATCAAAGCAGAATGACTCAATGGTACTGAACTACGATCATAAGAACGGAAGATCCCAGTTCTGGAAAAAGAGGCTAGATAAAGACAAGAACGTTACCGAGATAAATAGGATAGATGAACTTGTGCCAATGGCTCAAGATATTTTTTCATCGTTGTATTATGTGAGGACATTGCCTCTTAAGGTAGGTGAAAAATTCAAGTTCGTTATCCACGATAATGGTAAGAACTGGACCATGACCATTGATGTGGTCAAGTCAGAAAAGGTTTGGACCAGGCTTGGTGAAGTACAGGCACTGATGTTGCATCCTACTGTAGAGCGTGATGGTGAAAAGTTCACCAAGGGCAAGATGTACCTTTGGGTCACCGATGATGATAAAAAAGTCCCGGTCAAGTTCGAAGCCGAGGTTAGGATAGGATCAATGAAGGGTGTGATAAAGGATTACATCAAACAGTGAGGTTTAATATGGATGAGTTCATGAGAGAAGCTATAGGAGAGGCCAGAAAAGGAGCGAAGGAGGGAGGCATACCCATAGGTTCGGTGCTTGTAAAGGAGGGGAAGATCATAGGAAGAGGGCATAATAAAAGAGTGCAGGAGAAGAACCCTATGATACATGCGGAGATAGATTGTTTAATGGATGCGGGACGTATAGGGACTTATAAGGGGACTACACTCTATTCAACATTGATGCCGTGCTATCTATGTGCTGGTGCGGTCGTACAGTTCGGTATAAAAAAACTAATAGCAGGGGAGTCCAAGACCTTTGACGGTGCTAGGTCTTTTATGGAGGAGCATGGAGTAGAAGTGGTGGATCTGGACCTGGAAGAATGTAAACGAATGATGGATGATTTTATAAAAAATAATCCTGAACTATGGAGGGAAGACATTGGAACTCTATAATAACTTGGTTCAGCTGATAGGTAATACCCCGTTATTGGAGCTTAATGGGATGTCTCCTGACCTTAACTGCAATATAATGGCAAAACTCGAGAACAGGAATCCCATGGCGAGTGTAAAGGACAGGCTCGCCTTTGCCATGATAGATGATGCAGAAAG
Organism: uncultured Bdellovibrionales bacterium; assembly: GCA_964452945.1. GTDB lineage: Bacteria > Bdellovibrionota > JAFGOL01 > JAFGOL01 > JAFGOL01 > CAYVOB01. Next base: position 6,551 of record CAYVOB010000075.1, on the reverse strand, counting down.
ATCCGGTCGTCTTAAAAAGGGAATGACCCTAGTTGAGCCAACAAGTGGGAACACAGGGATTGCCCTTGCATATATTAGCGCTATCAGGGGATATAAACTCATACTTACAATGCCAGAGAGCATGAGCATAGAAAGAAGAAAGATACTTGCAGCTTTAGGGGCCGAGCTAGTTCTTACTCCCGCAGAAAAAGGGATGAGCGGAGCAGTCGCCGAGGCAAAAAATATCTTGGGAAAGGATCAAAATGCAATAATGCTGGACCAGTTCAACAACCCTGCTAACCCTGCGTTCCATTACAAGACCACAGGAAAGGAGATCCTTGATGCAACCAACGGCAAGGTTGATGTTTTCGTAGCTGGTGTGGGGACAGGCGGTACAATTAGTGGAGTTGGGAAGAGATTAAAGGAGTTCAATCCTTCCATAAAGATAGTCGCTGTAGAGCCTTTCGATTCACCGGTATTATCAGGCGGAAAGCCAGGGCCTCACAAGATACAAGGAATAGGTGCCGGATTCGTTCCAGGGACTTTCAATAGGGCTGTTGTAGATGAGATACTCACCGTCAAGGCTGATGATGCTGTAAGGGTATCAAGGGAGCTCATGTTAACGGATGGTCTTTTTTCTGGAATATCCAGCGGTGCCAACGTGTGGTCTGCAATGGAGCTCGCAAAGCGACCAGAGAACAAGGGTAAGACAATAGTGACGATAATATGTGATACGGCAGAAAGGTACCTTTCTACTGTATTGTTTGCGTAAACTCTAAGGGATCAGTCCTATCCGCACTTACTGTAACCGCACTCACAGGTCAGGCAGCCCTGAACGTATCTCATTTTGCCGCCGCACTTTTCGCATTTCATGCCGGATTCTTCCTGGTCTGCGATGTATTTTTTTAGCACGCGCGAGATCGCTTTGTTGAAGGCATCAAAACCGCCATCACGTATCAACTGCTCAGCGACAAATTTTAACGGAGTCCCGTGTCTTAGTGACATGGATGTTAACCTTGTTATGGTACCGAACTGCTTGTTCTCGAACATTGTTGGGATGTCCTTTATCTTCCATTCATCCTCACCGTTACCTATTATCAGATTGTATTTATCGTTCTCTTTTCTTATGCAGCCTTTGGTCAATTTTGAAGGGATATTGAGCTTTTCCTCTAAGCCTGCGAATACTTCATAAGGCACGCCCTCAAGAAGCCCTACCAGTACAAGCCACTTTTCCTTCTCGCTGGATACATGATAAATGTCACATGGAAGTTCATCCGGCCTTTTGGGAGCTACGGAGTAGGTTATAAAAGAGGGGTTCCCAGAGGCGTTGTACGAATCCTTAGTGGAAATTACCTGGTTCTTGCGGCTTCCGTCCCTATAAAAACTTATAGCTTTTATCTTGTGCTTCCAGCAATAAAGCACAGCTTCTTCTACATCCTTTACCGTGACATTGTTCTTAAAGTTGATGGTCTTTGAACAACCCTGCACGTAGCCTTTTGGATTGGAGTTGTAATAGGCCTCCACCGGTCCAAGATGGGCCTTGTAGTCAAGATCGTTGGCGCATTCTATGTGCGAGATCTTTCCGCCAAGGAAGTCTATTATCTTTTCCTTTATTTCAAATTTTCCGTAGCTGTTAGTTATGGTCTGTGTATCTAGGCTGAAGTAGGGTTCTATTCCGTATGAACAACCTTCCTCGTTCACAGAATTGAATATGTTGCTTAAGGTGGATGTAGGAGCTACAGACAGCAATGATCCGTTATATCTTCCTAGCTTTGTCTTTTTCCCGCTTATTACAACGTCTATGTTACCCAGTTCAGCAGAAGCTTCTGCTGCAAAACCGCCTATCTCTGCAAAGATATCCTTTGCAAGGTTATAGGACTCTTGGCTACTGTATTTGATACCCCTTGTTGCCAATACTGTCGCAAAACCGGCAACGCCTATACCGATCTTCCTGTTTTTTTCCTTCATACCTACCTTGTGATAATCTACGACGTAGTCTTGATGGTCTATTATATCGTTTAGAACGCTGACTGTGGTATGTACCACATGCCTTCTTTCTTCTTTATCCAACATCATGTATTTTGGAAGATTTATTGATGCCAGTACGCAAAGTTCCAACCAGTCTTCTCCATGGCTTAAAAGCGCTTCTGAACAAGGATTTGCAAGGATGTTGATCTCGTCCTCGAAGTAATCCGTTTTTATGGTGTCCTCGAACATCACTCCGGGCTCCCCATTGTCCCAGATCCTTTGGCACATTACGTCGAATATCTCTCTTGCCTTAACGGTCTTTTTGGTCTGGCCGTCCTTGCTTTTGGTTTTATATTTTAGTTCATAGTCACTGTTGGTTTCTACAGCCTTCATGAATTTATCGTCCAATATCGTTGTAAGGTTAAAACCTTCCAGCTTTCCGTCCTCAGTCTTGCAGTTTATATAATCCATGATGTCCGGATGATTAACGTGTAACAAACCCATGCTTGCACTTTTACGTGTTGCCTGTGTGATCTCCTTAAAGAAGCCGTTGTATGCCCTTATAAAGGATACAGGGCCTCCAGTGACGTTAGTTCTGCCTCTTACAGGCTCTTCCTTTGAACGGATATTGGAAAAATTAAAGCCGGTCCCTATACCTGCCTTTGTTGCCATACTCGATATTTTTAGAGTGTCCAATATGGAAAAGGGGACTTCATCCATTGTGTCCTTTATCGGATAGCTGGAACAAGCACTGGCGTAAAAGTTCCTTGTGCCCGCTGTAAGCAGCGCAGGAGAGTTAGGCAATGCATAATAATTGAGGCACAGCCACTCAATATCCTCTACGGGGGTCTTGCAGTCCCTTGTCTTAAGTTCCTTGATGAATCTTTTTACGACGTCATCCCAGCACCTTTCTCCCTTTTGAGAAAGCCTCTTGAAATTGTAATTTGTTTCAGGGTGCTGTTCCTGCTGGCCGGCAGTAGTGTTTAGCTTTGTCGTCGTTATTTTGCTGATTTTTTTTGTGTTTGTTACAGGATTCTTCACCTTGGGCTGCTCGAATTCATCAAATAGTTTTTGTTGCATCGTGGACCCCTTTGCTATATGTTTATTCATGATACCAGAATGTAAAAAATACTATCTGGAGAGCTTTAGAGCAAGAATTTTTATAAGTAATAGTAAGTAGTAGGAGGTAAGGTGATGAAAAAGTCAGGACTAGTGACACTAGCTGCTTTATGTTTAGTTTTTGCTTCTTGTGAAAAAAAACAAACAACGGCTCCTGTGGAGGAAAAAGCAATGACAGAAGATCAGGTGATAAAGGAAATGTGGCCAACTGCCGTTAAGACCGCTTCTGGATTGATGTATGTAGTTAATAAGGAAGGACAAGGTGCTAAGCCTGTAAGGGGTAATATGGTAAAGGCTCACTATACCGGTATGCTGATGAACGGCCAAAAATTCGATAGTTCTGTGGACAGGGGACAACCCTTTGAATTCAGGGTAGGGACTCACCAAGTGATAGCCGGCTGGGATGAAGCGTTCCTTGATATGAAGAAGGGTGAGAAGAGGACTATCATAATACCTTCGAACTTGGGTTATGGTGATGCGGGTTCGCCTCCTGTCATTCCGCCCAAGGCAACCCTAGTGTTTGACGTTGAACTTATAGATTTTAAATAAATAGAATTAGTGGGCTTCCAGCCAACTTGTTCCGATATTGGCTTCTACAATAAGCGGAGGGGACAGCTTTATAACGTGTTCCATCTCCAACTTTATTAGTTTGGCAAGTTCGGTTGCCTTTGCTTCAGGCACTTCTACCACAAGTTCATCATGTACATTCAGGATGATCTTTGCATCAATATGTTTTTCCTTCAGCGCTTCCCAAACCTTGACCATTGCAAGTTTCATTATGTCAGCTGCGGTACCCTGAATAGGAGCATTGATGGCGTTACGCTCCGCAAAGCCCCTTTTTGCGATATTCTTGCTGTTGATGTCAGGTAAATATCTACGTCGTCCAAACATACTAAGTGAATAACCGCGGGTTTTTGCGTCCTTTATAAGTTGTTCCCTTACTTTTGCTATACCCGGATATCTTTCAAAATATTTTTTGATCATCTTTGCAGCCATACCCTGCGGGATCCCTAGCTCTCTGGCTAGTCCAAAAGGGGTCTTGCCATATAATATACCAAAGTTGATGGCCTTAGCCTCTTGACGCTGTGTAAGTGTAACTAGTTCCAATGAGACATCGAATATCTCTGAGGCCGTCCTGGTATGTATGTCCTCTCCTTTTATGAAAGAGTCTATCATTATCGGGTCCTGACTTAGGTGTGCGAAGAGCCTTAGTTCTATCTGTGAGTAATCCGCGCTTATCAGCTTTTTCCCTTTGTCGGCGATGAAGGCTTCCCTTATTTTAGTGCCATAGCTTGTGCGTATTGGTATGTTTTGAAGGTTCGGATCTGAACTGGATAGTCTTCCTGTAGCTGTTGTGTCAAGATGATAGGTCGTGTGTATCCTACCATTACTTTTTTTTGCCTGTTCAAGCAGGGGGTCTGCATAAGTATTCTTTAATTTTGTTAGCTCTCTGTACTCCATGACCATTTTGGGGAGTTCATAACTGACGGCAAGTTCTTCCAACACTTCCTGGTCGGTGGAAAAGCCTGTTTCTGTTCTCTTGGATGAAGGCAGGCCGATCTTATCGAACAGCACATAGGCGAGCTGTTTGGGGGAATTTATGTTGAACTCCATTCCGGCTTCTTTGTGTATCTTTACTGTGTATTCCTCAATCCTATCAGCAAAAAAAGCGGTGGTTTTTTCAAGTTCCCCTATATCAACAAGAGCACCGGTCTCCTCTATGTCCTTTATGACAGGTATACAGGGCAGGTCCACGTCGTAATAGACCTTTTCCAAGCCTACCGTTCTCATGTCTTGGTCCAATTTTTTCATTATGGCAGGGAGTTTTTGCGGGCTGTATTCCTCTCCAGTGGTCCTAATACTTATATCGTCGATATTGTAATCCTTATCACCTGGTGATAACTCGTATGCAGCAAGCTTTGTATCAAATATTTTTTTGTATCTTGACAGTTCCTTATGGTCGAAATGTTTTAAAAGATCGTGCCCTATTAAGGTGTCGCCGTAGAGTACGGCATATTTTGAAACAGGGATCATCTCACTGGTATCTTTTTCCCTTTCTGGCTCAAAGAACTCCGTTTTTGTAGGCTGCAACTCAATTTTTGGGTGCGCTACCTTAAGTTCCCTAAGCTCTGTCACAAACTCCATTTGTTGATAGATATCCCTTAATTTCTCTATATTAGGTTCCACAGTCTTGAACCTTTCATCGGAGAACTCAAGGTCAAGATCGTCCTTGAGTATTATGAGTTCCTTTGAAAGAAGGGCATTGTCCTTACTTTCTTTAAGACAGGTATGGTGCTTTTGGTTCTTTACAGCGTCTAGTTTACTGTATATGTCCTCGAGAGTTCCAAACTCAGTGATGAGCTTTACTGCTCCCTTTGGGCCTATGCCCTTTACGCCCGGTACGTTATCGCTTGCATCCCCCGTGATGGAAAGATAATCAACGACGTACTTTGGCTCAACGCCCAGTTTCTCTACAACACCCTGAACATTATATATCTTATTCTTCAAGGTATCTATCATGATGGTCCTGTCATTAACGAGCTGCATCAGGTCTTTGTCGCCAGAGATGATCGCAACATCAAAACCATGTGCTTCTGCCTTTTTTGTAAGGCTTGCGATTATGTCATCAGCCTCTACGCCATGTATCCTTATGTTGGGTATGTTCATGGCGTTTATCAATTCCTCTATGTAGGGTACCTGGACGCTCAGCTCCTCAGGCATTGCCTCACGGTTGGCCTTGTATTCGGGATACATTTTTTTTCTAAAGGTTTCTTCCTTTGAATCAAGTGCGATGACTATGTGCGTTGGTTTATAGATGCCCAGAGTATTCTTTAGCATCTTCAAAAAACCGTAGACAGCGTTGGTAGGAAGGCCCTTTGAATTTGTTAGATTAGGAACACCAAAAAAAGCGCGGAAGATGTAGGAACTGCCATCGATTATAAAGAGCTTTTTGTTCTCACTCATTATCCTCTGGCTCTCCGCTATTCATCCTTTCCTTTTGAAACTCCCTTTGTGAGACCACCCTGGTCCCAGCGAGGATGTCACCTAACCTATAGCCGGATTCCATACTGTATATAAGATAGGCCTCGAATATCAAAAGAGGTATGCCTACCAGGAACATCAGTATCCAGCCGATCATAGGGATTACGGCGAATATGGCGAATATACCAAAGGTCATATTCCTCATTGCAGATACCTTCCAGCTCATCTGGAGTTCCTCGTGAGGATACCTTATCACTTTTAGTCCGATGATCATTTTACCGGGAGAAACCCCATCCTTTAAGTTGTCATGAAAGAAGGCATAAAGTACCGCGCAGATAGCTCCAACAGGGTACCAGATGACCGAGAACACAAGCGCTATTACGACCATGATAATAAGGTCCAACCCTTTTGCCATATATCGATCTACGGCGTGGACCTTGGGATACTTTGCGTTATCTAAAGAGAACTCAGACATAAAGTGAATATATTATACGCCTTTCACT
>CAYVOB010000074.1:0-7935 GCA_964452945.1 uncultured Bdellovibrionales bacterium | reverse complement strand
AAAAAAGGCGATGAGCTTTTCATACTTGAGGCTATGAAGATGGAGAACAGGGTCTTTGCTCCACGAGACGGCGTTGTTAAGGAAGTGCATGTAAAGAACGGCGACATACTGAGTATAGGCAATAAACTGATGTCCTTTGAGGATACAAAGTAACCTTTAGGAGGTCTAAAATGAAAAGACTTTTTATTTTGTTCGTATCTGTGCTCGTGTTCTCGCTTGGAGCTTCTGCTGTTGAAAAAAAGGAACCTGTTAAAAAGTACACCCAGGAAGAATGGGACAACCAAACCAAGAAATGGGACAAAGAAAGCTGGATGGCTGACCTTAAATTGGAATATCCAGGTGAGTGGTTAAAAGGGGTTGTGTTCCTTGTGGTCGATAAGGATCCGATGGAGAGCTATAAACAAGAATTGGAAAAGAACAAAGATTTTTATATTCAAAGATCTTCTTTAAAGGATGCTAAAGATATGGATGTACAGATTGCTTGGAATAGCATTTTTAGAGACTATCCTGCATCTGATGTTTCGTTCCTTGAGAATAATCCTGAAAAAGGAAGTAAACATGGCTATGGTTCCAGCAGTTTCAAAAGAACATGGCTTGTCACAAAGGCAATTGGTAGTAACGGCAAACAGGTTTGCTGGGGTTTGCGACTGAACGTAAAAAAAGGAAAGACCATAGAAGTAAAACTGACAGATAAGAACGCTGTTAGCGGTGATAAACTGATAAAGATATACGATTCCATCGTTAAATAGGAGAACTACAATATGACAGAAAAACTCTTAAAGGACAAAGTAAGGGAATCACTTAATAACGAGATAAGGCCGTTACTGCAAGCACATGGTGGCGATGTTGAACTTGTTGAAGTTACGGATGACGGTGTAGTTAAGATAAAGCTACAGGGAGCTTGTTCTAGCTGTATGGGTGCCATAATGACTCTAAAGAACCTTGTGGAAAAGAACCTTAAAATAGCTGTTCCAGAAGTAAAGGCTGTTGAAAGGGTTGCTTAGGGCCTATTCAAATATATAATAGTATTCTGATCCGACTTGCTTGATGGGGCAGGTTTTGTTAGCGCTAGTATATTGTTCTATCATTTTATCTATCACATATTTTTTCTGGTTGAATACGCCCGTATTTGTGGATTGACTGATGGTTATTTCAGACGACAACTTGCCATCGATCGTTTTTGCTTTCCCCATCATCATGTTACCGTATGAATACCATTCACCAGTTGAAAGAGTGAAATTATGTGGGTTGTTGGTTCTTTCTACTTTTATGGTACCCTCACTATTAACATAGAGCTTATATTCTTTTACATGGGTTTTGTTGGCCATGTCCTTTATTGCCTTTGCATCATTAGCCAAGGCATCTATTACATCGGTATTTAATTTTTGAAGGCTTATCAGCTTATACGTTCCATACTCAGAAGGGTCTGCGATGTTGTCCATTACTCCACCGGTAGGCAGTCTTTTATAGGTAAGAGGTTCTGTTGGTTCTTTGCCATACCAATATTCGCTTGAGTTAGGATTTATCTTTTTATAATAAAGCACCCCTTCGTGTTCTATAAAAGGAAGTCTTTTGCCTGCATCTTTATAAAGGTATCTTAAATAATCATCAAAGTATTTATCCAGGTCAAGGCCGGAAGCTCCGTTCCTGGGTGATAGATACATCCTCATTACTTTTTCACCATTTATTATCTGGTCCCTGGTGTAGATATTGCCATAACCTCTAATAAAATTGATATCCCTACCTGCATAAAGGTTTGTTGTCTCTACGTGGTGGGCATGGTCTGAGGTTATCTCTATAGTTCCGTCCGTCTTTATAAAATATTTGAGATTATGTTCATTGGTCCCGAGCTCTCCTGTTTTTACCGCGCCATTTATTATTTCTGGGGTTAATTTATACGGAAGCCTGGTGCTCCATTGATCATACAGATCTTCTATTACTGTGTGTCCCAACTGTTCCCTATCGAAACTGCCATATGTTTTTTCATACTTTATAGGGACCGTTGTCTCTTCTTTAAGATAGTACTTCTTTACATCTGGCATAGGGTTAAGATCTACTTTTTTGCTTATTGGTTGATAATATAGTTTCCCACCCGATTCAAAGAAAGGAAGTTCCTTGTCAGCTTCTTTATACATGTATCTCAAATAATCATCAAAATATTTGTCAAGGTCCAGACCAGAGCTTCCTCCTCGTGAAGAAAGGTATAATCTGCGAACTTTTTTTCCTCCGATAGTTTGCATATCTGAATAAATAAATCCATAACCCCTTATTGATGTTTCACTCTGAGCGTATTTGTTAAGGATCTCCTGGTGCCTAACAGTATCCATACAGACTTCTATAGTTCCATCGTTCTTGATAAAATATTTTAGGGACCTGCTTGCACTGGTAAGCTCACCGGTCTTTATTGCGCCTTCAAGTATTTCCGGGCTTAGTTTGTATGCGCGTCTACTAGAATATTGCCCAAATAGTTTTGTGATTATGCTAGTGCCAGAATCCCCCACGGATTCACCAAACTCCCTGTATACCCTCTCATATTTTATTGGTACGGTTGTTTCCTCTCCCTTGTAGTATGTTTTTACGTCGGGCTTTCCACTTTCAGTACCAACCGTCAACTTTGAATAGCTCGTCTTAGGGAAGAAGCTTGCATCCTTGGCCTCTATTTGTTTTATAAAATAATCCTTGGCGTTAAATTTTGTGTTTGTACCGGTAATTTTAATGTCCTTTGTTTCCAGACTACTTATGGTACCTTTATCGATTATTTCAGTGATATTGTTTTTTGCCATGAAAGCGTTCTCTGCTTCTAGTGTAGTGTTTGCATCTAGAAGGTATATTTCTCCGTCCTTACTTATAATGTACTTAAAGCCTTTCTCCATCTGACCTGGGTCAGCCTTTATCTTTGCAAGATTCGTTCTGGTTATTTTTTGTGCAGTAGGTACAGAGCTTGTGCTCGTAATCCCATCGGCTTTTGTTTCTACCTTTATAGTACTGAGCTCTTTACTCTCAAAATAGTCATCCAAAGAAGTCTTTGATCCACTGCCACTCTCTTTTTGGTAAGCGACCTTTTCCTGTTGGGTGAGCTTACTTATGCTCTTTTCCTCTGCAGTGGAATACATTGCCTTGTTGATTACATCCTGCTTGGATTCCATTATCTTTGTTTTTGGATTGTAGAAATATTTTGTTCCATCACCGCTGCCTACCTTGCGATATGTAACAGCTCCAGTTTCTGTAGGGACATATAATTCACCCTTATAATATATCTTGCTGTTAGGATCTATGACGGTCTTTGTGGGTGGAGTGTAATAAGGACTGTTCTTCATTGAACCAGTAAGTGGTGTCATGCTGTTGGTTTTTTCATTGTACATATATCTTTGTATACTTCCTGGCCTTACATAAAAAGCTGCATCTTTTTTTTCTGGTATAAAATATCTGCCAGCTACGAACTTACCGTCTTCCCAATTTCCTGATTTACTTCCAAGTACGTAGTTGTCTACAAGTGGATTCAACATGTCGTCGTATTCTTTTATGGTCTTAAAATTTATTCCATTCTCTTCAAGCAAAGCTTTTAATTCAGCCTTGGCCGTTGCTATCTGATCTATCTTTAGGGCTTGTTCCACTTCTGTTACAGGCTCGAATTTATGTATTTCGTCAAATTTGGACATTATAGCCTTGAATTCATCAGAAGCCGCAATTATTTCATATTTAGTCCCACAAGCGGCCTTAAGCTCATCAAGGAAGATGTCTATGGTCTTTAATTTTACGATATCGCCTTCCTTATAAAGCTTTAATGCGTCCTGAACAAAAACAAGATCATCGTAGTCGTATACCAAAGAATTTTCTGCTACCTTGGTTGTTGTCGCAACAGTAGTGGATGGAACCGTCTTTGTTACTGCTGAGACTGTTGGTGCTTCTTTTGTTGGTAGTGTGGCCAGTTCTATTTGTTTGTAGTCTACAACACCTTTTTCATTTATTGCTTTGTTCAGTTCTTTTATAAAGTTGTTATATTCAGCTTCCGTTTTTACTGCAGCTGCATTCTTCATTATTTGAGCTGGATCATCAGCCGTACCAATAATGGATTTGAACAGTGCATCATCCTCCATCTTTGCAGAAAGGAAGGATCCAAAGTCCTTGTCTATGAGCCCAGATTCTTTATAAAGTTTAGAGCCTTTATCGAAGGCAATTAGAGCTTTTTCCTCCGCTATTGCGGTTTTGCCAAGACCCAATACTTTTGAAACGGTCGGCATTGATTTTAATACACCATATGCTCCTACAGGGAGTGCCAAAAATGCGATGTTAGTCACCCCTTCTGTTAAGGCGGAACTTTGTTCTTCTAATGCTTTTACAAGGTCGGCATAGTTGTATTCATCTTCTCTTAAAGAAGTCGCCCCGGCTATTTGTGCATATTCTTCTTCCGTTACGGCCTTGTCCCAGTTGATACCGGCATTCACCATTATTATAGATGTTGTTGCAGCCAACACCACCCACGAGTTGATAGCAGCAGAAAGCGATGTAAGCAAGGAACCAACAGGTGCGCCAATACCTGTTAATGCCAGTATTCCGCCTGCAACAGCGATGATGCTTGCACCGATACCGATAGCCTTGTTCCAATTAGCTCTTGTTGCATCATTGGAATATACTTCACCAATAAGTTTTGTGCTCAACAGGAATTCCCTAGAGCTAGGAAGCATTATGGATTGGTATTGTTTGAAGGCGAGGGTGTATGAAAGTAGATATTCTACCAGTTTTTCTCTTCTTTCCTTATGATTACTCTTTTCTGTGTCTACATCGGAGGAGTAGACGATTGTGTTCTTTGTCTCCAGGATGTCGTTTATGCTTTCAGAGGCTTTTTCTACAAGTTCGGCAGCGGATGTTTGCAGCATAGTAAGACGCTCAGATACGTTTGATGTTATTGGCTCCATTGTGAGCGAGCTTATCTTGCTTGCTCCTTGCACACATTTGTTTATGTCGAATTTGCCAACGGCGGATGAAAAGGTGCCGGCGTAGAAGAATTTAAAATAAGCTGTTTTCATCAGCTGTTCCAACAGGTATTTAGCTGCAGTGAGGTTAGCATCAGATACCTTTGCTCCTTCTGCATTCAGTTTGGCGATGTCTTTTGGAGCGTTCTGTGAAAAGTTAACATACCCTGCCAATCCTCTATCCAACCCTGAAAGAGGGTCGGTTGATGTTGATGTTGTTGCAGAAGAGGTAAAATAGGTGGTGGCCGCTTGGTACTCATGGAATGCTTTTCTGCAATATGCATTTATCTCATCTATTACAGCGTTGAACTCTTTTGAGTTCTTTTCTACGGATGTCGCCTCAAAAAAGTACGTTCCACAAGGAACTATCTTTGTGTATTTGGATATGAGCGTATCTACAAGAGAACTTATCTGCTCGTAGTGTTCTGCAACCTTGCCCTTTATATAAGATGTAAGAGCAGCTTTTCTACCGGTTCCGCAAGTTACTCCTTTATCGAAGGCCTCATGCATTGCCATAATAGATATCAAAGATTGAGCCATTGATTGCCCCAAGACCCTGTTAAAAAGACTATGCATGCTCTCTTTTGAATTTGCATATTCTTCTATGGTCTCAAGGTCATTGAATATACCGATCGGTATACCGACATCTTTGTTTCCTGCAACCGGATCCAAACCATCCGGTAGTATCTCATTTAATAGGTTCCTTCCTCCAGGGTTTGTGTATTTTTGAGCAAGGTAGTTTGCCGACAAAGGCTTATAGCTATCGATCAGCGACAGCTCATCAACGGTCGCACATTTAAAGTTGAAATCTACTGCACAATAAATGGGTTTTTCGTAGGCAATAAGATCTATCCATGGACGATAACTGTCTGTGCCACAGTGAAGCTTATCCAAACCCACCACGATTGAGTTTTGTTTTTTTAGTTCACCTTTTAGCGTATCTATATATTTGAAAGAACTTGCTGCTTTTGGCCCCTCTAATGAATTTATCTTGATCGACTTATCTTTTTTGAACTCATCAACAGTAAGGTAGCATTTTGTAGGAGGAGAGATCATAATACTTCCACCCAACATGAAAGATCCATTTTTGACCGTTGCGTTGTTACCTTCGGCGTCGTAAAGATTTAGATTTAGTATTGTCGACTTTACCGAACTTGCTGCATAATCCTTGTAGTCGGTACTTGCATTAGGGTTTAATACATTGCTAGGTACAGCCACTTTTACATAGCCCGGAACAGTTCCCTCTTCTGGTATAAAATCCGGAGCCCACAAAACATATTCGTAGCCTTCAGGTAGTATGGTCTTGTCTAAGTCCCCTAAAAGATCCTGGTACATTTTTGGCAGTGCGTTTTGCGGAGTTACAATATTTGCTTGCTGTGCCTGGATATAGCTCGAACCTAGCGCTAAGAGCACAATTAAAACATTCCTATAATTATGACTAACAATGTTGAGCTTCATGACTATGCTTATCGGAAGAAGACCTAAAAGCTTTAGCATTTGCCTGAATGGTATTGACAGGGACAGGTTCGAATATTAAAAAAGACCTTATGTATGTAACTGTTTCCAATCTAAAACAAGGCCAACCACTTGAAATTACAGGCAATATCAATAATATGGAGTGGCTTAGCCAGTCCTTTTCCAGTCTTGACATAAAGGTCAAAGACTTTGAATTTGAGCTAAGTCTTGAGAAGAAGGGTGATTTTGTAGAAATTGAAGGTGCTTTTAAGGGGAACGGGGATGTTCCTTGTGTTAGATGTCTGGAATCCTTCCATGTTGATTTTGCCAATAAGATCAGGATGTTCCTTTATAATGAGGATGGCACCTATGCAGGGGACGGCGGGGAGCATGAGCTTGGTGAAAATGACCTTGAATATGGCCTATTTAGGGGTGACAGGATAGATGTTGGAGAGCTTTTAAGGGAGCAAATAATCTTGGCTTTACCCGATTATCCGCTCTGCAAGCCGGATTGCAAGGGTGTTGACGCAAGCGTCAAAAAGGACTTAGACGAGGAAAGTAAAAAAGCATTTTACAATCTTAAAAACTTGAAGTTAAAGAAGTAGCAATGTATTAGTCTAATGTTATTAACATTAGATAAATTGGAGGATTACCGTGCCAGTACCAAAGAAGAAAACGTCCAAATCTAAAAGGGATATGAGAAGGTCCCATCATGCGCTTACAAAAGTTCGATCAGTAACGTGCTCACAGTGCGGGGAAAAAAAGCTGCTTCATCAGGCTTGCCCAAGCTGCGGGACTTACAAGGGAAGAAAGGTTATAACAAAAAACGAGGAGGAATAGTCGCTTGAAAACAGCACTACTATTCCCCGGACAGGGCTCTCAGTACGTTGGGATGGGCCTTAAATGGGGAGACAGGTATCCTTATGTTAAAGACTTCTTTTCGCGGGCTGACCAGGCTTTAGGTTTTAGTTTGAGTAAACTTTGTTTTGAGGGTCCTGAGACCGAATTAGTAAAAACAGAATTTACCCAACCAGCAATACTTACTACGAGTATTGCAATGTTCGAGGTGCTTAAAAGAGAAAAGAGCATCCACTTTGATTATGTCGCAGGTCATAGTCTTGGTGAATACTCTGCACTTGTTGCGGCGGGTGCCCTTAATTTTGAGGAGGCTGTACGCATAGTTAACCTTAGGGGAAAGCTCATGCAAAAAGCCGTTCCTGTAGGTAAGGGTAAGATGGCAGCAGTTATAAGATGTGAAGAGACTGTTTTGAATGAAGAGATCAGAAAGGCTGATCCTAATGGGAATGAACTTTCTGCAGCCAACTATAATTCGGATGATCAGATAGTTGTTTCTGGGTCTAGCGAGGCTGTTGACAGGCTGCTTGTCAGCCTAAAAGAATTAAAGATCAAAGCTATACCGTTGAATGTAAGCGCACCTTTCCATTCTCCTCTAATGAGGACTATCGTGCCTGAATTCACCACGGCTTTAGGAAAACTTACGATCTCT
>CAYVOB010000073.1:0-7940 GCA_964452945.1 uncultured Bdellovibrionales bacterium | reverse complement strand
GGGAAACAGCACAACTTATACAGGTAAAATGGACGAAGCGACGAGGAATGCTATAAAAGGAGCTTCGGAAGGCGCAATACTTCTTAATTCACCTGCACATCATCACAATTATAATTATGGTCACACAGAGACAGGTCCGCTGGATGTGTTGGGTGATGCTGGTGTTATTGGACATTCTATGACTAACGATAAAGATTATATGACGGAACTTAGTTTTAAATGTGCGAATCAACCTTAGGTCTGTAAAGAAGTGGTGGGAAGTGCAGGGCTCGAACCTGCGGCCCTCTGCTTGTAAGGCAGATGCTCTTCCAGCTGAGCTAACCTCCCCACCGAAAGAACATACAGCTTTTAGCATAGCTTTTTTTGTAGTCAAGCGTTAAAGTGCCTAAGTGATCCAAGAGGAATCAATGCACATTACAGCGACTTTAGGGCCTGCAAGCCTTAGTAAGAACATCACTGAGCAGCTTTCAAAAAAAGCCTCAAGATTTAGACTTAATTCCGGTCATATGGATGCTCCACAACTTAGGTTGGTACTTAAAGAACTGGAAGCTACAAAGATCCCGGTTGTGATCGATCTACAGGGAGCTAAGATTAGGATAGGGGAGTTCAAGGATACGGCTTTTTTGCCGGCGATAGTTTGTATAATTAATGACACTGTGTCCAGCGATGTTGGTTATATCCCGCTACCGGACAAACAATTCTTTAGGGCAATAAAACCTAAAGACAGGTTATATCTTAATGATGCAAGGATAGAACTGGAAGTTATCAACACTAGTGATAAAAAAATAGATGCTGCAGTAATAAAGAATGGTGCACTGTCATCATTCAAGAGTATCAACAGAAAAGACCATCCGGTGCATTTTGCCAAGATATCTGATGCTGATAAAAAGATCATAGGAGCCAGTCTTAAGTTTGCTTTTGTAGAGTATGCTGTTTCATTTGTTCATAATGGAGAGGAAGCCAAACTCTTTAGGCCGCTTGTAAAAAATAAAAGACTTATAGCAAAAATAGAACGACCAGAAGCAATGTGTTATCTCAACAATATACACAGGAACTTTGATGAGCTTTGGTTCTGTCGTGGTGATATGGGCTCTCAAGCTGGTCTTGATAAGTTACAAGGAATACAGGAGGAGTTCATTAAAAATTCCAAAGAACTGTCTAAACCAAAGTTCATAGCAGGGCGACTATTATGGAGTATGGTCGATAATCCTTCTCCCACACAGGCAGAACTGGAACATCTTTATAGTATAAATAATGTCGGTTTCGAAGGTCTTGTACTTTCTGATGAGACAGCAATTGGCAGGGACCCTCTTAAGGTGCTGGACCTGGTGCTCAATATTTTTTGACCTCAATATTCCCTAAAGCATTTATATAAGCCACATAGGGGTTAGGGTCTTCATAGTGAACAGAGATGCCGCTGATGCTTGTTGACGAAAGACCTAGGCCTCCTAAGGCACCCCAGGTGCTCGTAAGCTCGTTAAGGCAACTTTTTACAGAGGCCTTTGAAGCGTTGTCAAAGTCCTTGTATGCAATATAAACTACATCATGCGGGATTAAACCGTTGTTATGAACATAAATTGAAGGACCCGCCAAAACCACGTTCTCTGCCACCAGCCCGTCGACGCTTCCAATGCTGGCCCAGGTGTGCGCTACAATATCGTAAGCTTTTGTTACCAGTTCATTTGAATCATTTACGTAAGCAAGGTACAGATAGCCGCTTTTTGCAAAGATGGAAAGATAGTTGATCTGATCCGTTGTTGGTGCATTTATTACCGTCCAAGTATCTGTACCAGGGTCGTATTGACCAAGCCTCATCAAATTACCTGCAGTGTTCCTTGCGGCTAAATATATATAGGTACTATCGGCGGTCATGGAAAGCTTATCTGCAGAAATAGCCCAGGTACCGACAACGGTCCATGCTCCAGCATCATATTCCTGAACTTTGACAGCACCGAGATCAGAATCATAATAAGCTACGTAAGGTGCTGTCCCTGCTTTTAGAGAAAGTGAAAGACTTCCGATCACGCCTGTAGCTATTGCTGGAACTCCAACATCACTCCAGAGGCCACCAGTAGATGACTTTACAGCCAGTTCACCGGTAACTCCATCGTTGTACGCAACATAAAAAGTTCCAGAAGATGTATCTATCTCAAAAGCTATATGATCAGTGCCTGGAGAAACGCTGGCCATTATGTCACTCCAGGTTGCGGTGCCGGAGTTGTACTTCATTATCCTGGCAGTGCTTGTACCGGAAGGGTCATCTAAAAAAGCTACATAGGGGGCACCATTGTAGGTTCTTATGATAGGTGAACTAGCCTCGCTGTTGGAGATGTTTGCTGAACCTACCAATGTCCATCCGATGGAGCTGTTATTATTGTTTGAGTTATTGTTATTGTTGTTGTTGTTTGAATTATTGTTATTGTTGGAATCATCGTCACTGCGAGGTGAACATGCATTAAAGCAAAAGAGAGCTATTAAAAAAGCGAGTATTTTAATTTTGTTATGCACTGTACTAAAATACCTCCCTTTTTTATTTTAAGCTTGCTCTAAATGCAGACAAAGCATTACTTAATTAATATTATATCTTATGTTAGACATTAAATCAAGGGCTTTTATGGTTGATTTTAAGTCACTTACGTCTAATTATCTACCCTTATGGTTTGCTCCAAAGATTTTATAGTTGTTGTAGATAAGCCTAAAGGAAAAACCTCTTTTTGGGTAGTCGATAGGATAAAAAAGATATCCTCTAATAAAAAAGTAGGGCACACAGGTACCTTAGATCCTCTTGCCACTGGAGTGCTTCCTATTTGTGTTGGAGAGGCAACAAAGCTATCTGACTTTATCATGCAGGGTAATAAAAAATATTTTGCGCGGATAAAACTTGGCCAAAGAACAGATACTCTTGATGCTGAAGGAGTGGTCATACAGCAAAGTGACAGATCTCCTTTCACGGTATCAAAGGAGGAACTACTTGAAGCATTTAACAGGTTTAGCGGGAATATATTACAGATACCACCTATGTATTCAGCGATAAAGAAAGAAGGTGTCCCGTTGTATAAACTTGCACGTAGAGGAGTAGAAGTGGAACGAGCCGGAAGAGCTGTCAGTGTTGATAGTATAGAACTTCTGGGGCTTAACTTTCCCTATGTTGATATAGAGGTGTCTTGTTCCAAGGGTACATATATAAGGACTTTAGTGGACGATATAGGTGTATTGTTGCAGACCTTTGCGCATGTTGTTGAGCTTAGAAGGCTGACATCCGGTATCTTTGGAATAAATGATGCTGTGTTACTTGATGATAAAACGGACCTAGGGTCATTAGAGACCAAAGCTATGAGCATGGAAGATATTCTGCCAAGGCTGATGCCGATACTAAATGTCCCCCATACTTTTGCAGTAAGGGTTGCTAATGGCTTACAACTTACTTACTCCGAACTAATGACTTTTGCCGATGGATCAAAGGATTGGGCGAATAGCAATAATGTGGCTTTGTTCTGTGAACAAAGATTGCTTGCGATCTTAAAAATTATACCACAGGATTTTGGTGACCTTATAAACTTATCTCCTTCGTCCAAGATTACCGAAACACTAAGGATCTTCCATTATGATCAATGGGTGAGGCAGGAACAATGTTCACCAAAATAACCAGCAAGAAAGCTAATTCATGGCTTTTATTCGTAGGCGTTGTCATGCTGTCACTTGCCGGCGTTATGATAAAGCTCGCAAATGCATCCGTATACGGTGTGGCATTCTATCGTCTTATAATTGCAGCAGCTATATTTGCCGTTGTTGCCAATAAGGATATCCGTTCTGGGTTTGGCAAGGTCACGATGAGGACTTTATTATGGATGGTTTTAGGAGGTATTATCTTTAGCCTGCATCTAATATTATGGATATACAGTCTAAAGACGGTCAGTGTCTTTATCGCCATGGTCATTATGGCCTCCAATCCCGTTTATGCCACAATAGGGGCATACATTATTTTTAAGGAAAAACCACGGGACAATTTTATTCTTGCTTTCATAATAGCCTTTGTGGGGACCGTATTGATCTTTTGGGAAGGGATCTTTGATCTTGGTTCGGATTATAAGGGAATGATCGCAGTGTTCATAAGCACTTTGCTTTTTGCAGCCTACATATTGACGGGGAAGAAAGTCCGGACCTCTGCAAGCTCCGGTTTTTATATATTCGTTCTATATTCTTCTGCAGCAACGGTGTGTTTTATAGGGATGCTCTTGAGCAGCTCGCCAATAGTTTCCTACAGTACGAATAGCTATCTATATTTTATCCTGCTTGCAATATTCCCGACGGTCATAGGTCATGGAGCCCTCAATCATTGCGTGGTTCACTTTAAGGCCTCGACAGTGACTATGATTACCTTGTTAGAGCCGGTGATAGGAAGTTTTGTAGCTTACTTTGTGTTGGGTGAAGCAATATCTTCTTTGGCTGCGTTGGGTTTTTCGCTTATCATATTGGGTGTAGGATCATTATTCAAAAGTGAGTTCTATAATTTTGCAAAGGGGCGTTTATGGAGCTGACAAAAATAATATCATGGAACGTTAACGGTCTTAGGGCCTGTGCAAAGAAAGGACTGTTCGATTTCCTTGAAAAGGAAAAGCCAGAGATATTGGCGATCCAGGAGATAAAGGCTACGCACAGCCAGGTAGAAGAAGAACATTTCCATCCTGATGGGTATGATGTCATACTATTCCCTGCAGAAAAGGCTGGTTACAGCGGCGTTGGTGTTTACATAAAGAGCGACATAAAGTATACGGTAGAAAAAGGCTTGGGGATAAAGGAATTTGACAGAGAAGGCCGCTCAATAACCATACACATGAAGGACTTTAGTTTTATAGCGGCGTATTTTCCTAACTCACAGGCAGAAAGGAATAGGTTGGAGTACAAATTGGATTTTTGCTCGGCCATAAAAGACTACATGGACAAACTCGGCAAAAAGAAGATCCCGGTATTATTATCTGGTGACTATAACATCGCTCATAAAGAGATTGACCTTACACACCCAAAAGAGAATGAAGATAGCCCCGGCTTTTACACAGAAGAAAGGGCCTGGATGGATAAGTTCCTTGATAAGGATTATTTTGACACCTTCAGGATATTCATCAAAGAAGGAGGGCACTATACTTGGTGGAGCTACAGGACAGCTGCCAGGTCCAGGAACGTGGGCTGGAGGATAGATTATCACTGTGTTAACAAGTACTTAAAGGATAGGGTCGTTAGGTCTTACCACAATACCAGTGTCATGGGTTCTGACCATTGCCCTGTCTCTATTATCCTTAAATAAAAAATAATGGTTACTAAAGTTTCTTTTCGTACCTGCCGATAAGCATTAACAGTTCGGAGGTATTTATGAACAATAAAAATTGGATCGCTATTGGAACTTTCTTCATCCTGATACTTCTTTTGGTCGGTGGATATTTTTCTGTTGGAAAATTTGGTGCCAAGATGGACCTTCTGGATAGCAGGTTATCCTCTCTAGAGGAAGCCAATAAGACCTTGGCCTCTACGTGTACTGCCACCGTTGTTACACCTGTGCGTGAACCGGCATCGATAGAAAAACCTGCTCCTAAAAAGCTTTTAAGGGATGATATATATAAGATAGTGTACAGTCACAAAAAGGAACTTAATGAATGCTATCAAATGAGGACGAATAAGAAAGCAGACCAGCGTCGAATGATAGTGTCACTTGCCGTAAAGAACAGCGGGGAAGTAACTGATGCAAGGACCATTAATTCTGATATCAAGAACACAAAAGTAGAGGAGTGCATCACCTCTCTTATAAAAAAGATACAGTTCCCTGACTTTGATGGAGATCTATACAAGGATGAGATCTACATCAGTTTCGATTCCAGAAGTCTGATCTGAGAATCTTGGACCTGAAGTTTATACCAAAGCCGAACATAAAAAGCTGTCCGTACTGCTCTGTAAAATTGTCGGGATTTACTTTAAAATACTCATATCTAAATGAAACAAAGAATTCTGGTTTGTATTTTAAGGTCATTTTTATAGCAGTGTTTATGTCGTAGCCGGTGCTGGCTTTGTAAGTGGTTTTAGTATTAGGGAAGAATAAATCAAATCCCGTCGTTCCATCAAAGCTTAGTCTGCGGTTCTGCCAAATGTGATAGCCGAATGCTGCACCAAATAATCCATGCCAGAACTGGTCAACAGTTGCATACGGGAGAGTGGTTACATATAGGGTGTAATCCTGTCTTAATCCAAAATGTCCCATTACATTAAAGAAGCGGGTGAACTGATATTTTGCACCTATGTCCCACGTTGATGAGGAATCGTTAGTCTGTTGTAAGATTATTCCAGGCTGTGCATTAGCGAATGCAGTACCGTAATAACTGTAATTAGTGAAAAGGGATAGGCTCTCCAGAGGGTAATACTCTGCTCCTGCCGTTAGTCCCATAGACCATGGTGAGGTTAACCAACTACTAAGCCCGAACGTATTAAGGCCTTCGGATTTTTGTTTGTTAAGTGTAATTGCAAACGAGATGTTGATATCGTTCTTTCTCGATAATGCTTCGGGTACGGTCAGGGCACATTCTATAGGCGCAGGACATTGTTCACATTCCACTTGAGGAGGACATGTAGGACAGTCCTGGCATTGAGGACATTCTTGTTGGGGGACCTTTACTATCTTTTTTCGTTTTTTTGGTTTCACTTTGCCTGCAGGTGTTTTTATTACGACAGCGACGGGAGGATCTTCTTCTACAGTTTGAGAGCTAAGCTCTGCAGGGGCCGTTAACAGTACAATTAAAGGCATCGTTAGTAACAAATTTATTTTCTTCATGTAGTTAATGATATTATGGATATCAAAAATTTGTCCAGATTTTAATGAGTTAAAACGTCACGTATGATGTTGACAAAACCATATTTATCTGTTATAATGCAATGATACGAGTGATAGAGTTGGGGGTGCGTAGTATGAAAAAACTCTTTATGTTAGCTTTTCTGCCGTTTTTATTCATATCTTGTACAGAAAGTCATGTTGGGGTACCAGAGGCAAAGAGTGTGTCTGGAGGTAGTGCTCTTTCTACGTGTACAGACGGTGATGAACAGATCCTTAGGTGTGCTTTTACCTGCGAAGAACTGGAAGCTCTTGTTAAGGCACAGCTAGATAAGTTGACGAGTTGTCAAACAGTCAAAGATACCACTGAAACCAATACCAAGGACACTTCCTATTCTAGAACTACGACGACTAACACAGTTAGTTCTTGCTTGCAGAGTTCCATAACAGCACTTGCCGGTATCCAGGAGATGTTACTGCCTAAACTTTGCGCCTGTGGGCTTTCTTCAGAGCTTAGGGCAAGATTTGAAGATCTATATAAGGAAACCGCATCAAAGAGTGGAACTACTTTGAGTATGCCTGTTGATATTTGCGAAGCTCCTCTCCCTTCAGTTCCGGCGCCCGAGTGTATACCAGAACCAAAGATAGAGGAGATCTATAACGCTACTGTGGCGGGTAATATTAACCCGGCGTTCTTGATAGAAAAACTTTTTACATGGCAGACAAAGGGTAGTCTATGTACATGTAAGAACCCCTTCGACAAGATGGTGCTGTATACATATGTTCAAAAGTTCTTTTCTTCGTCTGACCAGGCTAACATCAGCAATGTCTGCTCTCAGAGCGATCTGCAGACCAGGTATGCTAAGCTGAGGGATATACTTGTTCCTTATTCCAGCCTTTTTGTTCCAGATATACTTTCTGCAGTTGATGGAGTGTTCTTGTCAGATATACTCTGTGAGTATCGAACTTGTAAGCTTACCAGAAGTGCTGTTAAAGCTGATGTGATAGCAGCACCAGCAGCACAAAAGGCTTTAGAACAAATAGAGGCTAAAGTTAAAGAAGCTGATTAATTTGGTCTATACAATCTTAGTACATTGAACTATTAGTTGTCCTATCATGTTCCGCACAT
>CAYVOB010000072.1:0-7980 GCA_964452945.1 uncultured Bdellovibrionales bacterium | reverse complement strand
CCGGCCGTTAAAGACAATAATAACCAATGAGAATTTTGGTACCCCCAACAGGATTACTCGCACTTCGTGCTCGTGATCCTTAAAGACTGCTCACTTTGTTCGCTTATTTAGATGTTGGGGTCCCAACTTCACTTCGTTCGTTGGTACCCCCAACAGGATTCGAACCTGTGACAACCAGATTAGGAATCTGGTGCTCTATCCATCTGAGCTATGAGGGCACCTGAGCCATCTTTACTATCAGTCTGGTACAAAGAGGTCAAGGGTCTTAATTCTGTTTACTATAAGCCCTGTTTCCGCATATAATAAACTGCATGAGCATTAAAACAGTTACGATTGTATTGCTTTCTGTCATGTTAACGTTGTCTGCATGCTCAAAAGGCAAGAACGGGAACGGAACAATAACAGTATATTCCAACGAGGTAATAGCAAGCCTTGATCCTGCGCTTATTACAGACCGATATTCAGGAATAGTTGCAAAGTCCATATATGAAGGCCTTTACAGGTATCATTATCTAAAGCACACCCTGGTCCCTATGGTGGCCCAAAGTCTCCCAGAAGAGATAGGGAACCTTAAGTATAAGATAACCCTCCGTAACGACGTGTACTTCGGTGACGACCCTTGTTTTAAGGAGACAAAGGGCAAGGGAAGAAAGCTTGTAGCACGGGATGTTGTATATTCAATAGAGAGATTACTCTCCTCCCCTACTAACAGTGCTGCAGTGATAATTATCACCGATGTAGTTGATGGTGCAGCAGAGTTCAGGAACAAAACCACCAAAAGCATCAAGGGTCTTTCAGCCTTGGATGACCGCACTCTCACGATACAACTTAAAAAATTCTCAGCTTTCTTTCCTGATGTATTCACCTTGCTGAATACCTTCATAGTCCCCAAAGAGGCAGCAGACACCTACGGTGCTGACCTTGCAAAGCATCCTGTGGGTAGCGGACCCTTCTATTTGTCCAGCGATACAACCCCGGTACAATATGAACTTAAAAGGAATGATCGCTATTACGGCACATACCCGCTAGAGGGAGATATAAATGACGCCAATAACGGACTCTTGGATGATAAAGGCGAAAAGGTCCCTTTGGTGGACACGGTCATCGTAAGGGTCATTAACGACGATAAAGCTCGATGGGAAGCTTTCAAAAAAGAAGACATAGACATAGTCACCGTAGACAAAGACAGCTATTTTGATACTTTTACCGTCGCTGATGAATTAAATGAAACATTCAGCTCCAAAGGCATTAACGTACATAAGATCAGTGAACTAGATGTGAAATATGTTGGGTTCAATATGTCTGACCCTACGGTGGGGAAAAATAAATATCTAAGACAGGCAATAAGCCTTGTTTATGACGGATATAAACACGCCGCCCTGTTCTATAATAACCAGGCTTTTGTAGCTAACTGGATTATCCCTCCTGGTCTATTCGGCTTCGATCTAAAATACAAGAACCCCTATCGAGAGTTTAATATTAAAAAAGCCAAGGAACTGCTTAAAAGGGCCGGTTATCCCGACGGGAAAGGGCTTCCTACCCTTACCATATTCACGCCAAATTCCCTGGTCGCAAGACAGATCAGCGATGATCTTGCCAAGTCTTTGGAAAACATTGGTATAACCTTAAAATCACAACATTTTGATTACGCGGCCTTCCTTAAAAAACTCAACACCAGAACCGGATATCAACTGGCTATATTGCAATTGAGGGCTGATCTTCCATTTGCAGAGGATTTTTTACGCATATTATATGGAAAGGCCGCCTCCCCAGGCCCCAACAGATCACTATTCGACAACCCAAGATACAATGCCCTTTATGAAAGGCTCCTGACACTAAGGGACGGCCCTGAAAAACTCGAAATTATTAATAAAATGAGAGAGATAGCTATTGAAGAATGCCCTATAATACCCCTCGTAGTGCCATATAGACTGGTGCTGACGCAGTCATATATCAAGAATTATAAGGCTTCTGCCCTGTCTGACTATGATTTAGAGTATCTAAGGCTTGAAAAATAAAACTGCATGTGCTAGAAATGCGCTCTAACATAGTAAGATAATTAAAAAAGAAGAGGAGAAAATTAGAAGTGAGCACAAAGGAAAAAAAGACCGAAGCTATCCAAAAATTTAAAACCCATGAGAACGATACTGGTTCTCCAGAAGTACAGATAGCACTTTTGACACAAAGGATCGATGAACTATCAAAGCATTTTGAAACTCATAAAAAAGACTTCCATTCAAGAATAGGTCTTTTACAGATGGTAAATCAAAGAAAGACCCTGCTTGGCTACCTTAGGAAAAAAGACTCTAAGCGTTATGCTAAGCTGATAAAAGAGCTCGATCTAAGAAAGTAAATTGAAACAAAAGAACAAACAAAGATCACTAATAATAGTCGAAGGACAATAGGGTCCTTCAAAAAGGGAGAAGTTTATGTACAAAGTATTTGAAACAGAATTAGGCGGAAAGAAGTTAACGATCGAAACAGGAAAGTTGGCCAAACAGGCAGATGGCGCAGTCCTTGTTGGATTTGGTGACACAAGAGTGTTGGTAACGGCGGTATCAAGCAAGACAGAAAGGGAAGGATTGGATTTTTTCCCTCTCACGGTTGATTACGTGGAAAAGTATTACGCATCAGGGAAAATACCAGGCGGCTACCTCAAAAGAGAAGCCAGACCAAGCGATATAGCAACGTTGACATCAAGGTTGATAGACAGACCAATAAGACCTTTGTTCCCAGAGAATTTCAGGTCAGAGACCCAAGTAATAGCGACAGTGCTCTCGTTCGATGATGATCACGGTTCGGACCAGGTAAGCTTGATAGGTGCGTCTGCAGCATTGATGCTTTCTGATATACCGTTCAATGGTCCTATCGCCGCATGCAGAGTGGCAAGAGTTAACGGTAAATTGATAGCAGCGCCTACAGCAGAAGAACTGAGCAACAGCGACTTAGATATCCTAGTTGCATCCTCAGATAATGCGGTAGTAATGGTTGAAGGAGAAGCTAACGGACTTCCTGAAAATGAAGTACTCGAAGCCATCATGTTCGCCAAGGATTCTGTACAGCCCGTAATAGAGATCCAAAAGAAAATGGCAAAAGAACTTGGAAAAGCAAAAAGAGTCGTCCTAGACGCTCCAAAAGATGAAACGCTGGAAGAAGCCATCACAGATTATTGCGAACCAAGGTTCCCAAAGGCATTCGGCATAAAGGACAAGCTTTCAAGGTATGCTGCGCTTGATGAGATCAAAAAAGGGCTGGATGAGGAAGTCATCTCAAAATACCCAGAGAACAATCCGGAGAACTATGCAAGCATCTTCAAATCCAAGGATGTACTCTTTAAGTTCTTTGCGAACAATGTTTTTGAAACATTAAAATATAATTACGCAAGAAGTCTTGTTACGGAAAAAAATACCCGTATCGACGGAAGGAACTTTACACAAGTACGACCTATCTCTTGCGAAGCACAAATACTTCCAAGAGTACACGGTTCTGCATTGTTCACCAGGGGAGAGACACAGGTACTTGCAGCGGTGACCATGGGTTCAGCCGATGATGAACAATACGTTGATTCATTGAAAGGTCTGGCAAAGGACAAGTTCATGCTGCACTATAACTTCCCTCCGTTCAGCGTTGGTGAAGCTAAGGGATTAAAATCCCCAGGAAGACGTGAGATAGGTCATGGTACTCTTGCAAAAAGAGGTATATCCAAGGTACTACCAGAATACAGTGCTTTCCCATATACACTAAGACTCGTCTCTGAAGTATTGGAATCTAACGGTTCATCCTCCATGGGGACCGTCTGTTCTGGATGTATGGCACTGTTCGCCGCAGGTGTTCCTTTGAAGGAAACGGTTGCCGGTGTTGCTATGGGCCTTATCACAGATGAAAAGAACAAAAAATTCCACATACTGACTGATATATTAGGTGACGAAGATCATCTAGGAGATATGGACTTTAAGGTCATAGGCACAAAGACTGGAATAACAGCGATCCAGATGGATATAAAAATAGCTGGTTTGACCAAGGACATCCTTAGTAAAGCTCTCGACCAGGCAAAAGAAGGAAGACTTCATATCATAGGTGAAATGGAAAAGACCATTAAAGGACCGGCAGAACTTTCTCCTTATGCACCAAGGGTAGAGACCTTCATAATAGATAAGGAATACATAAAGGACGTTATCGGTTCAGGTGGTAAAGTAATAAAGGGAATAGTAGAAAAGACCGGTGCAAAAATAAATATCCAGGACAGTGGTGAAGTTACCATAATGTCCTCTGACAGAGATAGTCTTGAACTGGCAAAATCCATAGTAATGGGTATCGCCGGTGAACCGGAAGAAGGAACTATTTTTGATGGTGTCGTCAAAAAGATAATGGACTTTGGCGCCTTCGTTGAATATCTACCCGGTAAAGAAGCTCTGGTACACGTCAGCGAGATAGATGAAAAGCGTGTGGACAAAGTCACGGACTATCTAAAGGAAGGCCAGTCAGTTAAGGTAATGTACATAGGTACAGACAAAATGGGGCGCGCACGCCTTAGTATGAAAGCAGTAAAGGCACAAAAAGAATAAGTACGGAGCACACTGCTCCAAGAGGTTTAAAATGGGCAGTATCCCTGTAAGGATAAAAAGGCTAGAGGGGAACGATCTTCCTCTTCCTGAGTACAAGACCAAGGGATCTGCTGGTTTTGATTTGAGCGCTTGCATAAATTCTGAAGAAACTCTGGCACCAGGCCAGATCAAGCTCATACCTACTGGATTTATATTCGAGATACCGGAAGGATACGAACTCCAGATAAGACCAAGGTCTGGACTCGCAGCTAAGAACGGTATTAGCATCGTGAATACTCCAGGCACCATAGACAGTGATTACAGGGGGGAGGTAAAGATAATCTTGGTTAACCACTCCCAAACTCCATTTGTGATAAAAAGAGGAGAACGCATCGCACAGGCAGTCCTGAATGCAGCTCCTCAAGCAACGTTAATAGAGGCTGAAGACCTTACTGATACCACAAGAGGCTCCGGAGGTTTTGGACACACAGGGATACGTGCCTAATGGACGACTCATTAGTAAAAATTAAGGCCTATAGATATCTGCATGAAGCCGAAATAGCAAGATCAGTACTCGAGTCAGAGGGCATAGAGTGCTTCGTAGATAATGAAAACACCTCGACTATAAATTGGACATACACCTCTATGGACGGAATAGGATTGTACGTAAAAGAAACTGATGTTGAAAGGGCGCTGGAGATCTTATCCCCGGAAGAGACCTCCCCGCACCCTACAAGACCTGAGGGTGTAACAAAAACGATAGTTATTATTGGGGCAATAATCATCCTGGCAACAGTATTGCTGAGCATAGTGATCGGATTTAAATAGATCTCAACTAAGGAGGTTAACGCACATCATGTTCTTTATTTTGATCTCACTTGTCCTTAATCTAAATGTTTATGCAGATGGTTCAAAGTGTATTATCACTGTATCAAAGGGGAACCAGACCAACTTGTCCTCAACTTTCACACTGGAAGAGATCAACAACAACGACGATTATGATTCCTTCAAGGTTACGACTACAAAAGAGGGAGAAGGCGTTCTAATGATAGATGTTTATGACAGCAGCGGTAAAATAAGTGCTTCTGTAGGCATACCAAACCCAACAATAGCTGAAATAAAGGAGCAGTATAACTTCACCTGCGGCAACGGCAATATCATTCAAAAAATATGTCAAACAGGAGAAGGATACTTCCATCCTACCAGGAAAGAGAATTTTTATGTAATAGTGGACAAGACCACCACTTGTTCTGAACAGGACATTGCTATTTTGCTACTTCTAATAGACAATTGGTACTATTTATAAGGAACATTTATGAAAACTTATCACGACAAAGATTTTAGGGTTGGCTTCATCGGTGGCGGTCATATCTGCGAAGCAATGACAAGAGGGATAATAAAATCCGTATATGTAGACCCTGGTATGATCTATATATCAACACATAAATTAGAACGACGCAGAGAGCTTCATGATCGGCTCGGTGTTAGAACGGACAAGACCAACCAAGAAGTAGCAAATATCGCGGACATACTTTTTCTTTCTGTAAGACCTCTTGAATTATTGCAGTTGTGCAAGGAAATATCCTCACACATAAGAAAAGAGACCTTAGTTGTCTCCGTAGCAGCAGGCATAACAACAGAAAAGATAATTGATGCACTTGGAGAACATACAAACCTTGTAAGGATAATGCCTAACCTTCCTGCAAGGGTTGGTTCTAGTACGACTGTGGCTTACCCTGCCCCGACTTGTGACAAAGCAATGTACAAAGAACTCAAAAAATTCCTGCAGGGTTTTGGTGAAGTAATAGAGATAGAGAAAGAGGACCTTATAAACCCGATAACGGTATTGAGTGGTTCAGCACCTGCATATTACATGATGATAGCAGCGGCATTAATAGACTACGGCATCAGTGAAGGCATACCTAAGGATGTCTGCACTCACCTTGTACTGGATACGATGGAAGGCGCTGCACAGTGGGCTATGCATAGCAAGGAAGACCCTCAGGCATTGTGGCCTCAGGTCGTAACCAAGGGTGGCATCACAGCAACCGGTATGGAAGTGTTCGAAAAGCAGGGACTAATAAATATATTCCTGGAAGGCTTAAAAGCAGCTACAAAAAAGGCTCGATCTATCTAGCATTTTAGTCCCCATTTCTATTGGTATTACCTGAATTTATGGACCACTGGCCAGCGTCTATCTAAAACAAAAGCTTTGCTTGACACCTTTATCACCGGAGGAAGTTGTCTTCGCTTGAACTCGCTTCTTATGACAAGATCTATGACCTTGTCTACCAGCGCTTTTTTGACAAATACCTTTTTGTAGATCTCTTTGGGAGACAACTGCCTTTCTATGTACAACTTCAATATCTCATCCAATATCACGTATGGAGGCAATGAATCTGTATCGTACTGATCAGGTCTCAGCTCAGCACTTGGTTCCTTGCTAATTATGGAATTGGGAATAAGTTCCTTTTTCCTGTTAATGAACCTTGCGAGTTCATAGACCTCTGTCTTATAGACGTCGCCTATAACGGCAAGGGCACCACAAGTATCACCGTAAAGGGTGCAATACCCAGTTGCGATCTCGGATTTATTACCTGGAGCGATCAAGATAGTACCTGGCATTGAATTAGTATAGGCCATTAAAACAGTTCCTCGGATCCTCGGCTGCAGGTTCTCCAAGGTTACATCATTCGGGGCTTTACCAAAACCTTTTTTGAGCCCTACATAGAATTCGTTAAAAATATCCTCTATAGGAAGTTTAACAAAATTAGCACCAAGGTTCTTGCATAGTTCCTGGCTGTGAAGAACACTTCCGGCGCTGGAGAACCTTGTCGGCATTGCAACACAGACAACATTCTTTGGCCCTATTGCAGAGCTGGCAATGACCGAACACAATGCACTGTCTATTCCTCCACTTATACCTATTACTATCTTTTTAAGGCCATTCTTTACCACATAATCCCTTAGTCCAAGGACCAAGGCATTGTACACCGTTTCTACATCGCTGTATCTTGCTGTCCTTAAGGGTTTATAATCCTTCTTTTCTGTATCTATTATCAAAAGGTCCTCTTCAAAGGCCCTTGCTTCTGCAAGTACATCTCCCCTATTGGAAATAAAACTGCTACGTCCATCAAAAACAGAGGAATCATTTGCTCCGACGGTATTTACCATTACGAACGGAACATCCCACTTTTTTGCATATCTCGACATGATGCTTTTTCTTTTTGCATCCTTACCCCTGGAGAATGGCGATGCGGAGATGTTCAAAAAGATATCAACGCCCTGCTCTCCAAGTTTATCCACAGGATCGTTCTCATATAACTTTTTGGCATAAGGGCTATCATTCCTCCACATATCCTCGCAAATATGTATGCCGAGCCTGTAACCCTTATAGTAAACTGGAGAAGAGCCCTTGCCATCCTGATAATATCTT
>CAYVOB010000071.1:0-7983 GCA_964452945.1 uncultured Bdellovibrionales bacterium | reverse complement strand
GTTCAGCTATCCTGCTGCCTGGCAGTACAGCGATGATCTTTTCATCCTTTTTCCTGTTGATATCAAGCTTGGACCCATGTGGATCTATCTCATCCAGGAGCGGATGCCCCACATATTTAACGTTTATGCCTAATTTTGAATAGAAATCCTTCTCAAAAGGGAAAATAGTAAGGATATCGTTGCTACACTTGCTTAATTTAAGAGCCCTTCCAGAACGCCAAGCCCATACCTGAGGACTGATATAATATGTAACAGGGATATTCCTCTTTTTGAGATGCTTCGCAAGCGGCATATTGAAATCGGGATAATCCAAGAGTACTGCAGCATCATAAGATCCAAGGTCAGCCATTCTCTTAAAATATCTTAATGCCGAATAGATCTTTGATACATGTCCGGCAAGTTCGAAAAGCCCTGATACGGCAAAATCACGATTATAGAACTCCGGCTTAAAAAGACCGGTGTTGATCATGGCATCTCCGCCAAGACCTGTGAATTCTATCTGCTCCTTAGACATTACATCAATGGCCTTTATAAGGTTCGCTGCATGGATATCTGCAGAGGCCTCTCCAGCGGAAATAAGAACACGTTTCATAAAACTTCCGTTCTATCTTTTATCTTGTCTATGATCCTGTGAGCGATATCAAGCGTCCTTACAGCGTCTTGACCCCCAACAATAGGGACCTTGCCTTCCACAACACAGCTTACAAAGGACTCTATCTCCTTTTTAAGAGCATCCGTAGAACCAAAAGGCATGACGTTCCCATTGATGGTGAACTTGTCTCCCTGCTTTACCCTTTCAAAGACCTCTATCTCTCCTTTTTGGAAATCAAGGCCAACATAGCTGTAAGGCTGGAACACCCTCATCTTACGGAACACTTTTTGAGATATCCTGCTGGCAGTAAAATTGGCTATTATATTTTTGTCAAAGACTATCCTTGCATGAGCTATATCTATCTTATCAGTTAACACCGGAACGCCTACAGCGTCTATATCCTTTATCTCATTCTTTACTATGGAGAGTACAAGATCGATGTCGTGTATCATGAGATCAAGTATAACGCTTATGTCCGTACTCCTTGCTGTGAAGGGGGCTATACGCTGGCATTCTATGAATTTAGGCGTTTTTATCAGGCCTGCTCCTTCGGAAACAACAATATTGAACCTTTCAAGATGTCCCACCTGAAGCACAAGCTTCTTCTCGTTGGAGATCCTTACAAGTGTTTGCGCCTCTTCCACTGTCCTTGTAAAAGGTTTTTCCACAAGACAATGAACCCCTGCCAAAAGTGCTCTGTTAGCTACCTCAAAGTGTGTAGTCGCAGGTGTTGCTATGCTTACAAGATCAACGTCCTTCAAAAGATCTTCTATTGAGGCATAACTTTTTGTACTGCATTCTGTCGCGACCAGTTCTGACCTTGCAGGATCAAGATCATAAACACCTACAAGCTTAACACCATCTATAGCTGAATATTTTTGTGCATGAAACCTTCCAAGATGCCCGACCCCTATAACGCCGGCTTTAAGCATATTCTAATTACCTCACTATGCCGCTTCTGCTATTCTCTATGAACCTTACCAGATATGCAACATCGTCGCTGTCTTTGGCATTATTCCTGAGTTCTTCCATTGCCTGTTCCATTACTATGCCTCTTTTTACATACAAAAGCTTAAAGGCGTTCTTTATCTTCTTTATAGCCTCTTCAGAAAAGCCTCGTCGTGAAAGACCCACTGAATTAACTGACTGCACCTTTAGTTCATCAAGCCCTTTTCCAGAGAAGAACGGAGGGAAATCAAGTCTTATCAATGAATATGCGCCTATGAAGGCGTGCTTGCCTACCCTGTTGAATTGCGTTACTCCGGTAAAACCGCCAAGGACCACATAATCCTCTATCGTAACATGTCCCGCCAGAGCGACGTTATTGGCCATAACGACGTTATTCTGGACGATACAATCATGAGCAACGTGCGAATAAGCCATGAACATATTATTATCGCCTACCGTAGTTACTCCATGACCACCCACTGTTCCTGCGTTTATGGTCACGTATTCCCTTATAATGTTGTTATCGCCTATAACTACCTTGGTTGCCTCCCCTTTATATTTTAGGTCCTGAGGAGCCTGTCCAATTGATGCAAATGGGAATATTTTGTTGTTCCTTCCCACCTTGGTGTGCCCCGAGAGAGATATATGTGCTTCTAACCTTGTTCCATCGCCGATCTCAACATCAGGACCTACTATGCAATATGGACCTATATGGACCTCGTCGCCAAGTTTTGCTCCTTTTTCAACTATCGCTGTAGGGTGTACGAATAACATTATTAGAATTCCCCCTTATTAGCCGCAGTAGCGGCAGCGGCTATCATGTCAGCTTCGCAGCAAAGCTCTCCGGTAGCAGCATCCTTAACAATACCGTGGAACTTGCATCTGCTTGGCTTGTAGCTTAAAACTTCCACTTCTATCCTTATCGTCATCCCAGGCACTACCATCTTCCTGAACCTGATATTATCGCAACCAAGGAACAAGACCGCATAGTCAGGACCATGATCATTAAAATCATACATACCGAAAGCACCAACTTGTGCCATGGTCTCGACCATTAGAACGCCCGGCATGATGGGTTTTCCGGGGAAATGGCCCTTAAAATAGAACTCTTCGCCGGTTATCTTCTTAGTTGAATATATCTTTCTGCCCTTTTTTTGGTCGGGGACCTCGTCTATTATCTCGTCGACTGAATCGATCAACAGAAAAGGTTCTCTGTGTGGGAGAACCAATTTGACCCTTTCAAGGTCAAATCCCTTTCCTGCCCTTACAGTATCTTTACTCGTTTTAGTCGTCATTTCTTGCTCTCCTTTTCAAGCTTTTTTATTCTTTCATAAAGCTCCGGTAATTTGCCAACAAGTGTTTGTATCTTCAATTCCTCTTCTATAGGTCTTGCAGGATACACCCCTTTCACCTCACTGCCAGGCTTTAGGTCCTTGGATACATTCGTAAGTGCTGTAACAACGCAGTTGTCACCGATCTTGATGTGGCCCTTTGTTCCTGACCTTGCAGCCATGATGACGTTATTGCCAAGCTCAGTACTTCCGCTGAGCCCCACATTACCGCAAAGCACATTGTTCTCTCCTATTACACAGTTGTGTGCAACCTGAACAAGGTTATCTATCTTGGACCCTTTCTTTATATGAGTATCACCTAAAGTTCCCCTATCTATACTTGTATTTGATCCTATCTCAACATCATCCTCTATCCGTACCCCGCCAAGATGAGGTACTTTTATCATGTTGCCATCATCACCTTTTATGTAACCAAATCCATCCGAACCTACAACACTGCCACTGCCTATGATCACTCGATCGCCTATCTTGGTATTTGGGTATATGGAGACATTTGGATAAATAATACCGTCGCTGCCAATACTTGAATCCCTCAATATGACAACTCCCGGATAAATAACAGCACGCGGTCCTATCTTTACATTTTCACCTATGAACACATTAGGATAGACCACTGCATCCTTTGAAATTGCTGCTGAGTCAGAGATCATCTTGGTTTGATGTTTTAAACCATGATGGTTGTTCAGCTCAGGATACAGTTTGTACAATATCTGTATAAAGCCTTTATATGCCTTTTCTACAAGAATGCAGGCATGTCCTCCAACAGAACTCCATTTGTCCAGCTCCGTACTGGTAAGGCCTTGCTCCACTATAAGTACCACTGCACCTGTATCTTTCAAAAAATGCAGATACTGAGCTTCTGATATGAACGACAGTGTTTTAATCTTAGAGCCCTTTATGTCATCTGCAAAGAAGAACTCCGCAGCAGGGTCTCCTTTTAGAACACCACCGAGTATTTCAGCTACTTCTAGTGCTCTCATTTTTTCTTCTTGCCTTCACCCTTGAACTTGTCATCATAACTCTTGATGACATCATCGGTAATGTCCTTTGCATTGCTGGCAAAGAAAATACCACTCTGGTTCTTTTCGTAAACAAGGTCATATTTGGACTTAGAGGCCAAGTCCGTTACTACGTTCCTTATATTATCGATGATAGGTTGCGTAAGTTCCATCTGCCTTTTTTGCATCTGCATCTCTGATTGTTGTACAAGCTCCCTATACTCCATCATCTTCTTCTGGATCTTCTGCTCTTCTTCCGCTCTCTTGTCATTGCTCATAACAAGCTGTTTCTTCTGATAATCAGCTGTCAGCCTTTTGATCTCTTCTTCACGGTTAGAGATCATTTTCTTCTTATCGTTGAATTCCTTTTCTAATTTTGCTTTAGCTGTGGAACCCTGTTTAACCGTTTCCATTGCTTTCTGAAGATCAACATAGGCATAATTTGATGCCCCTGCATTCGCGCTCATGACAAGTGCTGTCACCACTAACAAAGATCTAAAAAACATAAAACACCTCCAATTTTTTTTCATATTAGAATGACGGTCCTATCATGAACTGGAAGACCGTACTACTTTCGTTCGGTCTTCTCGATATAGGAACGCCCCATTCAAACCTAAGTGGTCCCATAGGTGAGAGCCAACGGAAACCAATACCCCAGTTACATCTTAAAGGCACATCCGTTGAGAACCCTGAGAATCTATCAAATGCATTTCCTGCGTCAAAGAAAAGAACACCTTTTATTCCTGCATCACTTATGATCGGGAACTCCCATTCTCCGGTGAAAAGTAGCTCGTTCTGTCCACCTACGGTGTATGCGACACCGTTAATATCGTAAGCTCTTGGTCCAAGGCTTAAGTAGTCAAAACCTCTAAGGTTATCTATACCTCCCATGAGGAATCTCTCACTGTATGGGAGGGATTTCCCACCATATCCTGAGACGTTACCATACAAGAGCCTTACCTTAAATACCGTACTCCACATCAAAGGCTGGTAGAACCTGTTATCAAAAATACTCTTGATATAAAATTTATTCCCGCCTAAACCGGCAACTTCGCTAGATATAGCGTTGTAAAGACCACGACTTGGATTCAACCTATCATTCCTCTTATCGTGTTCAATGGTAAAGGTCAAAGAACTTGTATAACCGTTCTCAACCCTTGGATCGAAGATGTTAGACAACGTCGGTATCCATGTGGTCTTTGAATATTCCATCTTATAGGTGAAATAAGATCGTATAAAATCCGTCAAAGGATAACTAAAGCGCGTATCAAAGCCAGTCCTTATTGTGCTAAAACCATTGGCGTCCCTGCTCTCTCTGTATAGATCAAGACCCCAACCCCAGTTACTATCCAGGAAATAAGGGTCATAAAAACTCAAATAGTACAACTGAGAGACCTTGCTAAGGCTGGCCCTTAAAGTAATACTCTGCGACCTACCCAGGAAGTTATTCTCCTGAACCTGGGCCATGGTAACAAAACCCTCATAGGTGCTGTAACCGGCGGATATCATGAATTGACCAGTAGATGGTTTTTCCTTTACCTCGATATCAATATTTACTACGTCGGGGTTGTTTGAATCCTTTGGAGTATATTGATTAAAGCTTCCATCGTCAAAAAAACCAAGGGCCATTATCTTGGACCTGGACAGTTCCTTCCTTGAGTTATTGTATAGTTCACCCTCGTTTATCCTTAATTCACGCCTTATTACCTTGTCACGGGTCTTATTGTTCCCGGCTATCTTGAACTTGCCAAAATATACCAAACGTCCCTTATCTATCTCAAAGGTCAGATCTACCGTCTTTGTGTCCTCGTTATATGTTGGTATAGGAACAACGTTGGTGAAAGCATAGCCTTTGTCACCATACATGTTCTGATACTCTATCATCTGATCCCTGATCTGCATGGAATTATATACAGAGCCTTTACTTATATTAAGTTTTTCTCTCAATTCTTCGTCAGTGAAAAGGAGGTCATCCGTTTTAAAGCTAACCTCACCAAAATCATATTTGTCGCCTTCCTGGATGCTGTAAGTAAGGTAGATCCATTTTTTATCAGGTGTTACGGAAGTAACAGGACCACTAACCTGTACATGCGGAAAACCTTTCATCGTATAATAGAAGGCTATCCTTTCACGGTCTATATCGACGATGTTCTCTCTAAAGCTACCCGATCCGGAGACCCAACTGAAAACACCTTTCTCCTTGGACTCCATCATGTTCTTTATTTCTTCATCCAGTATGTTCTTGTTCCCCAGCAGTGTTATCTTTGCGACCTTTATTTTTGAGTTCTCAGATATCTTGAACACAAGTTCAGTGTTTTTTTCCTGTGATTCAACATCAGGATCAGGAGGAGCGTCACGGAGTTCGTCCTTTATACTAGCAAGATAAAACCCCTTCTCCTCATAATATTTAAGTAACTGAGTTTTTGCCTTTTTGATCTCAGAAACATCAAGCACGGTATATGGTTTTATACTGATCTGTTTTTGAAGCTCCTCACTATCTATATCGCTGTTACCATCAAAAACGATACTGCTTATTATAGGCCTCTCGTGGACGTCAAAAACTAGGTTCATCCTGTTCTTATCTATATCTTCCCTATAAGCATCCACTGTCTCAAAATAACCGAGGTCATATATGTTCTTTATGTCGCCTCTCAGCAACTTTTCGTTAAATGGTTGGGACTCCTTCTGTATTATCTTGTCCTTTATTGCATCAGCCGTTATTTTTTTGTTACCGCGCACAACTATCTTTTCCACAGTCTGGGCGGGCATAACAGAGCTGCATGTGAGCAATAAGATTGGTATTAGAAGGCGCATATTATTAGTAGTATTATCCCCTATTAACTTATAGCAATGACATTATTACGATAGAAAGGCTGAAATATCAACACTTAAACTTGGTGACCTTGTAAGCCCTGTTATCACTGCAACTGCAGCTGGTTTAAAGGCTTTTAGGCTTTGCACGTTCTCTTTATTTATCCCACCCATAAAAGTAAAAGGTACCTTAACGTAGGGAAGTATTTTTTTTACCCCTTCCAGCCCCAAAGGGACAACATTTTGTTTCGAGTTGGTAGGAAACACCGGTCCTATGTTTATGTAGTCGGCACCTTGAGCTTGAGCGGTAACAGCCTCTTCTATATTGTGTGTGGAGACCCCTATGATGAATTCTTGCCCGAGCAATCCTCTTGCCTCAGCAATACTCATATCATCCTGTCCAAGGTGTACACCGTCAGCACCTACAGCAAGTGCTATATCAACATGATCATTAACGATGAAAAGTGCATTATATCTATCGGCAAGTATTCTCACCTGACAGGCAAGTTCGCCGTACATTTCCTTTGTTAATTTCTTTTCTCTCAATTGAAAAAGCCTACAACCGGAACTTAAAGCAGCCTCTATTAGTTCCAGGGTCGGACGGTTAGAAAGTTCCTGAGAAGTAACAAGATACAGTCCGGCTCGCTCAAATATCCCCAGTCTTGTATTTTTATCCATGATCAACTCTAAAACCCCGATCCCAGTCCTTAAAAACAGGATCATAACCCAACTTGGACAACCTGTCGGCTATTTCTATAGGAGTCCTCTCATCAGCGATGTAAAACTGACTGCCGGCATGCTCTGAGCTGTCACCTGTAGTGTATCCAAGAGGAGAGGTCTTTGATCCTGCACTCATCTGACTGATACCGTAAAAAACGGCCTTATCCCTGAACTCTGCAGTCTCCCTGGTAGAAAGGATCAGATTGGAATCCGGCAGATATAATCTAAGTACTGAAATTGCATACAACAACTCATCATCGCTAATAACGAATGGCGGTTTAAACCCGCTCTCTGACGGCCTTATCCTAGGAAAAGAGACCGATATCGCCGAACGCCAATATTTCTTTTCAAGGTATCTTGCATGTAGTGCTGTAAAAAAAAGTTCCGCGCCAAGTTCTGAAAGGCCCAAAAGCGTACCAACTCCTAAAAAACGCATACCTGCAGTACCCGCCCTGTCTAACGTATCAAGGCGTCTTTGCATAAGACGTTTTGGACCGCTAATATGATATTCTGAGTATCTTTTTGGATCATAGGTCTCTTGATAGCAGGTAACTCCCTCAAC
>CAYVOB010000070.1:0-8088 GCA_964452945.1 uncultured Bdellovibrionales bacterium | reverse complement strand
ATCGGCACGCCCAGTGATATCATCAAAAGGGCGACTGCATTCTTCATCTGTTTGTTCCTGAGCTTTAGGATATCAGGAGCACTTGTTTCTCCCTCAAAACCGCAGTTCCAGCTCCTATTATCGTTGTAACCATCCTGATTTTTTTCTCCATTATTAAGATTATGTTTCTGCTGATAGGAAACAAGATCGTTAAGAGTGAACCCATCGTGACAAGTAACAAAATTTATACTGTTCGCAGGGAATTTTGACGACATCAGGAACATAGCAGGACTTCCTGTTATCCTTTCTATGACGTTCTTAAGACTACCAAGATCAGCCTTTATAAAAGATCGCACATCGTCTCTAAAAACGCCATTCCACTCGGCCCATCTATAGCCCCCAAAACGACCGACCTGATATGCCCCACCGGCATCCCAGGCCTCAGCTATTATGATAACATCACGCAAGACCGGGTTCTCTGCTATTTTTTCAACAAGGGGTGCGTTATGCAAAAGATTGCCCTCAGCGTCTCTGCTAAATACAGAAGCAAGATCAAACCTAAATCCGTCAACACCCATCTCTACTACCCAATGTACAAGCGAGTCCACTATCATATCCCTGACAACTGAATGCGAGCAGTTCATTGTATTGCCGCAACCTGAATAGTTCTTGTAGTGTCTGCCATTATCCAACATGTAGTACATGGAATTATCTATTCCCTTAAAGGACACTGTCGGACCGAATTCATTACCTTCACCGGTATGGTTGAACACCACATCAAGTATCACGTCTATGTCTGCCTTGTGGAATTCATTCACCATTTCCTTGAATTCCTCTATGGCCATGTGAGGGTCCTTGTTCCAGCAATATGCTTCATGCAGCGCAGAGAATGATATCGGGTCATAGCCCCAGTAGTTCCTTAAAAGTTCACCTGTGGGTCCGGTCCTTAGCACCGTTCTATCGTCGAAGGCATGTACCGGGAGCAGTTCCACTGCTGTCACGCCTAATTCCTGAAGATAAGGGATCTTTTCTATCATCCCCTTAAAAGTACCTCTGTGTTCGACACCTGAGTTAGGATTAAAAGTGAACCCCTTGATATGCATCTCATAAATTATATGGTCCTTCAGCTTCCTTCTTCTATGCCTTGTAACTTCATCTGGATCTGGCTTTATGATACAGGCCCTTGGTGCAGTCCTATCCGAGCGAATATTTGAGAAACTAAGGTCCTTGGACTGGCTTTTTTTATCGTAGCCGAACATTTCGTCGCTGTTAAGCGGGCTCTTTATCCTTATGGCCTTTGCATAAGGGTCCAAAAGCAATTTGTTAGCATTAAAACGGTGTCCATTCTTTGGCTCATAATCACCATCTATAAAATAACCGTACCAGTAACCCTCTTTAAGCCCTTTCACAAAACAATGCCAAATATCACCGGTCTGATTCACCTTAGGATCAAGATCATGTTTTATTATAGGCATATCTTCTTCTGCAGTCTCGTAGACGAGTAAGGTGACCATATTTGCATTCCTTGTAAATATGGAAAAATTCACACCTTCAGAATGTACCGTGGTCCCTAAAGGCAGTGGATAACCTGGACTTATTTCATACATCGGCTTTTTACTTCCCGGAATACTGACTTTATTATCTCTTTTTTATCAATCCTGTAGTTAAGGTAGTAAGGAACTACACAACCACAATTCATACAATTTGCATCAGGCCCCATAACACATTTTTGTTTTACATTACCTGCCGAATCCAGCGCCATTCCAGCTTTCCTGAATTGACAGGTAGAGGTCACCTTGTGCATCTTGGCTGACTTCATGGATTCAAAGACCTCTACAGGCATATAGATGAACTTTGAGTACTTGCCTCTCTTGTAGGAGATAAGCATATCCAGTATCTCGTCCTTTTCTTTGTTGCTTACCGACAAAGGATCGTTAGGGTTCTTCAGCATAGGGGTATAAAAATCGAACAAAAAGCCAGCAAGATTTGAATCATAAAAATCCTCAAGGACTTTTGTGATGGAATTCTTATTCACATTAGTAATGCACATGGCTCCCGTTATTTTTACATCCTTTGAGGAAGCGATATGTTTTTTTATTTTTGCGTAAAGACCTGGGACCCCTCTAGTTTCATCGTGTGATCTTTCATCACCGTCTATGGAAACATGGAAGTAAACCTTTTTCCACTCCGGGAATTCAATACTACCGTTCGTCACCACAAGGTTATGTGTAAAAAGATGCATGTTCTGCTCTATTACGTCTTTCCTTAGCAAAGGCTCTCCACCCACCCATGTAGCACTGTAAAGGAACGGATACTGCTTCTTAAGCGCTTTTAATCTCTCTTTCCACTCATCTATCGTAAGCTCTCTCGGATGCTCGGACTGGAAAAAATAACAGTGTTTGCATCTCAGGTTACACTTGTTAGTCACATCTACAGAGATAAAACTGC
This sequence comes from uncultured Bdellovibrionales bacterium, assembly GCA_964452945.1. Taxonomy (GTDB): domain Bacteria; phylum Bdellovibrionota; class JAFGOL01; order JAFGOL01; family JAFGOL01; genus CAYVOB01. The sequence continues at coordinate 5,661 of CAYVOB010000070.1, read as the reverse complement.
CCTTGGGAAATCCTGCACAAAAAAAGAACATTCTTGGTAACAGGAATTTACTTACAAAAGGGACTTTTATTTTTTTGTCTTTCAAGGCTGGCCTCCCCCTATGTCAATATTATTTAACAGCTTTTATGCCTTAACAAGATAATTATTGACCTAATGTCAAAGATATGTTTTAAAAGTTTCCTCTGAGAGCGGGGCTAGCTCAGTTGGCTAGAGCGCAACCTTGCCAAGGTTGAGGTCGCGGGTTCGAACCCCGTGCCCCGCTCCAAAAGCTCTTTTTGGATCTATATGAAAAAGTCCGAAAGATCCCCCTTCATCAAGTTGCCTGAACAATTCGCCAACGCACAAGTTTTCTCTGTCTCTGAATTCCGGGAAGCACTTAGTCACATAGTAAAAAAGGCCTTCACAACACCTGTGATAATACGTGGCATAATCTCTTCCAAACCCAGCCTGTACCCTTCTTTTGCATACTTTGACCTTAAGGATGAAAGAGAGAACATGACTTTCAACATTTCTGCCTACATCGGTAACTACTACAAAATAGAGAAAAAACTCCAGGCAACAGGTGCGGTTGAAAGACTTTCAGAGGACGTCCCTGTGATGCTAGTGGTGGAGCCATACGTCAATACCCAAAAACGCATCAGTTTTATGCTAAGAGCGGTAGACGTAATACCAGAATATACGACTTCCATACTTGCGAATGAAAAGAATATCACTCTTAATAAACTCGCTGAAGAGGGTTTGTTGGACCTGCAAAAAAAACTTGAACTCCCCTTAATAATAAAGAATATAGGTCTAATAACATCTGAGCAGGGTACTTCTGCACAGGATATAAGTTCCGGAATGGGAGAGGCTGCTAAATTCTTCAAGATGATATTCCTGCCTGTCAGGGTCGAAGGTAGCAGTGCCGCCAGCAACATAATAGACGGTATTAACAAGTTCAACAAATATTCTTCTTCACTGGACCTGGATGTAATATTGATAGCCAGAGGAGGAGGAAGCCCCATAGATCTTGCACCCTTCAACGACTATGAATTATGCAAGGCCGTTTGCCTTTCAAGAGTTCCTGTAATAACAGCAATAGGTCACGACAAGGATGAACATGCCATAGAGCTCTGCTCGCATCTGACCCCGATACCATCAACACCCTCAGGAATAGGAGCATTCTTGAAACAACATATAAGGGATGTCAAAGAGGACTTGGAACTCATCATACAGGATGTGACAGAACAGATCCTGGAACGTTTTTTGAGGGAAGAAGCCCTTGTGAGGTCAGCATTAATGACCGTAATGCTTTCCATAAAAAGGTTCTTTGCGGTCAATACGGAAAAATTAAAGACTATCTTGGCTGGCACAATAAAGGACGTTAATAGGATCTTCTCCTTGAATGAGGACAGGCTTACCCAATTCGAGAAACTTTTGAGCGCCTATGATCATACTTCTGTTCTAAAAAGGGGTTATTCCGTGGTATGGAGTAACAAGGGAGCGGTCATAAAAAGCGTTGACGCTATGACCAAGGATGCAGAAATTGAATTCTTGGACGGAAAGATAAAGGTAACAAAGAAGTAATTATTTAAAAGGAGTCTTTATGGCAAAGGAAGCAAAAAAATACGAAGAGAACTTTAATGTGCTAAAGGACATTGCAGAGGAACTTAGCCGTCAGGAGCTTAGCATTGACGAAGTGATCAACAAGGGTAAAAAGGCGGCAGAGGCAGCAAAGAATTGCATAAAGATATTGAAAACAGAAAAAGGTAATTTTAAAAAATTAGAGGAAGAGCTTCTTGCGATATCAGAAGAAGTTGATGAGATCATGAAAGATGATGAAGGATCCGAAGATGATGAAAATGCCGAGGGAGAGAAATAGCATGAGCAAACTATACGTAAATATTGATCACGTTGCCACACTAAGGAACCAAAGAGGGACCATTTACCCCGATATATTGGAGGCGGCAAGACTATGCGAGAATAACGGTGCAAAAGGTATTACCGTACATTTAAGGGAAGACCGCCGCCACATAAAGGACCGTGACGTTGAGATACTTAGAGATAATCTAAAAAGCGTCCTAAACCTTGAAATGGCCGCCACCGACGAAATGATCAAAATAGCAAAAAGGATCAAACCGGAGATAACATGCATAGTTCCGGAAAAGCGGGAAGAGCTAACTACCGAAGGCGGGCTTAATGTAATAAAATATTTTGATAAATTAAAAGCACTGGTGGAGGAGCTGCAGGGGAACAGGATAGAAGTTTCTCTTTTTATAGAGCCTGAGCTGCAGCAGTTGGACACGGCTAAAAGGACAGGAGCGATCGCAGTGGAAATACACACCGGAACTTATGCAAATGCGACCGGCTTGAAAAAAGAGCAGGAACTGGAAAGGATATTAAAGGCCATAAAGTATGCAAACAATATCGGGCTAAGATGTAATGCAGGTCATGGGCTTGATTATAACAACACAAAGCCCCTTGCTGTAAAGAACAACGGTATCTCTGAATTCAACATAGGTCATTCAATAGTATGTAGGGCAGTTCTTGTTGGACTGGCACAAGCCACAAAAGAAATGGCCAACATAATAGATCAAAAAATAGTTGAGTAGCTTACATAAAGACCAGAAAGAAAACTCCGATCGCCATACTGACTATGGCGCCTATGAAATAACGATTTGGCAGCTTTTTATCTCTCCAATGTTCATATATAGAAGCATATATTGGTGCTAAACTACCCAACCCAGCTATTATAGATGGATGGTAATAATGTGATATCGCATATAGATAAAAATAGAGCGCTAAAAAAGTACCAAGAAAAGATGAACCCAAAATGCTTATTCTTGTTCTGGAACTGATGTCACCTATCCCCATTTTTATACCCATAAAATAGTTCACCAAAGGCAGCGCGACAACAGCCGGTAGTACCCTGTAGATATTCGCTGTCATAGCGCTCATTTCAGGAGCCATCATAAAAGCCTTCTTTGTAAAAACCACACCCAATGCTTCTATGCAAATGCCTATAAGTGCCAAGGCAGCCACCCTCAAGGACACAGTGCCCCTTCTGGATCTTTCAAGCCCAATAAAACAAATGCACGCTATTAGAAAAAAAAGGCCTACTACCTTTCCAAGAGGGAGGGTTTTGCCCAGTATGAAGTATGAGAGTATGGCGACGATCGATGGTTCAAAGGAAGCCAGCATTAAGGTCCTTGCAGGCCCATTCTTTGCAAAAGAGTAGAATATAAAAAGATCAGCGAGAAAAAAACCGAGTAATCCGCTTAAGAGAAGCCAGGGCATCGCCTGTAAGGGAGCCGCAATAGTTCCTGCAAATATGTAGGAGCCTACAGCAAAGCACGGCAAGGCTATCAGGCTCTTGTACATGTTGAATCTATATACAGAGAGCTTATTCACCATTTTGGAATAGACCTGAGTGGAGACCGCCCAGAACAGTGATGATATGATCGCAGCAATATAAGGACTCATCCAAACCTTCTCTTAATGTTTAACATTATCCCTTAATTTGTTAAAGAACTTAACCGCCTCTTCATAATCTCGTCCCTTTATAACGTGCTTTATGAATTCCAGACGGGATGTTACCTTCTCTATCTCTTTGACTGAATACTTGTTAAAGAGGATATCCGCAAGTAAATAATCATCCTCTGACAAAAGCCCTTTGGCTATGGCAAGGTGTTTTTTGAAAGTCGTACCTGGAACAGCAGAGCTCTCCATGCATGCAGCAAAGACCATGGTAGATGCGAATGGCAGCGTCAATGAATAGGATATCATCTTGTCATGCTCATCAAAGGAGAATTCAAATATATTCAGCCCGAGAGAGCTAAAGAACTTTCTAAAGAACTCCTTGATCACCGGGTCCGATTCTTTTATCAAAATAGCGTTCTCATCCTTAAGGGAGTCAAGGTCTGCAAAAGTAGGTCCGAACATCGGGTGCACAGAAGCGAACCTAAAACCACTTCCCTTATAATATTCAGGTATATTCCCTTTAACGCTGGCTACATCACAAAGAACACAATCCTTAGGCAAGAACCCTTCCAGCGACTCAAAAACATGGACAGTCTGTCTTACCCCTACCGCATCTATCAAAAGTTCGGGGTTGAATCCTGACAGCTCAGAAAGCTCATTGAAGACCAGGACTTCATCAAGGCCCTTCGTTTTGGAGCTGTCTATGTCGTACACTGCGACCTGATTGTCCTTTATTAAAGTGCGGGCAAGCCAGCCGCCCATATGCCCTACACCAATTATGGCTATTCTCATTTGTTAAGTGACTCCTTTTGGATCTTTTTACTGTGTTCCATCAATATATCGAAAAGTTTTTTGGTGAACTTGTTATCCAAGTGAATGAGTTTTTTTGTTTCCCTTTGGAACTTTTGGAGTATCTCCTTTTCCCTTTTCTTGGCTGCAACTTTCCCCTTGTACTTAACAGTATTAACCGCCAGGGCCATGCGAAGATTGGTAAGTTCCAGGATCAATGAATCCACAAAATCTATCTGCTTCCTAAGTGCAGTAAGTTCCTTCTTGATCATAACACCCTCTTTATTTTTTGTTCGCACAACATCATATCAACAAGCACCATGGCTATTACAGCCTCAATTATTACAGGCACCCTTAAGGCAAAACAAACATCGTGCCGCCCTTCTACCTTTATTTTTGTTCTCTTACCGCTAGAAATGTTCACGGTATCCTGTGTCAAGCCTATGCTTGCAGATGGACGTACAGCAACCCTGAAGACGATATCATTGCCGTTGCTGATACCTCCGTTTATGCCACCTGAATTGTTCGTTCTTGTTCTACCGGACCTATCAAGGATCACATCATTGTACTCAGAACCCTTCATAAAGGCTGCCTTGAACCCTGCTCCAAACTCTATTGCCTTTATCCCTGGAATGGCAAACACAGCATGGCTTATAAGGGATTCCATTGAATCAAAGAATGGTTCTCCTAGACCTGCGGGAAGCCCCTTAATCCTACACTGGATAACCCCGCCTATTGAGTCTCCAGCTTTTATTGCCTTATCAACGGAACCACCAAGTTCTTTTATCTCAGCCTCTATTTTTACCTTCTTTAATAATTTTTTGGCTATGACCCCTGTTGCCACCAAGCCAACAGTCAATCTTCCGGAACTGTGCCCCCCTCCTCTGTTGTCAGAAAACCCGCCTGACTTTATCCACGATGTAAGATCAGCGTGTCCAGGACGCGGGGTGTTCTTTAGCTTTTCATATTTTGATGGGTCTGTATCCTCGTTCAAAACACATATCATTAGTGGAGAGCCTGTCGTCTTACCGTTGAATACTCCGCTCAGGAGCCAGACTTTATCCTTTTCCTTTCTTGCAGTTGTTCCTTTTACCTTTGGGTTCCTTCTTTCCAATTCCTTCACAAAATCCTTTTCTGCAAGTGAAAGCCCTGCAGGTACACCGTCTAAAAGCACACCCAGTGCAGGACCATGGGATTCCCCAAACAATTCAACCCTTAATAATTTTCCAAAACTATTCATTTTTCATTAACCTCTTCAGTTCAGCAAAAAAGTTTGGATAAGACTTATTAACACAATGCTCGTCATTTATTCTAACCCCGAGTTCGGAGTTTAGTCCAGCAATGGCACCAGCCATTGCAAGTCTATGATCGCTACTAGGATCAAAGTCACCGCCCTTTATGCTCCCACCAACG
>CAYVOB010000069.1:0-8220 GCA_964452945.1 uncultured Bdellovibrionales bacterium | reverse complement strand
TAAAATAACACACCTATTCGTTACTAACATGGAGGAGTATAAGAAGACTAACCGTGCAAGGGTAATAGGCCTGTTGCACATACACAATATACTAGGGGAGAAGGTCCTGTGACCATTACAAAACCTGATCTTTCAAAGATAAAGCTGCTTATCCTGGACGTAGATGGTGTTATGACGGATGGCAATTTTTATGTTTCCGACTCCGGTGATATTTCCAGAAAGTTCAATGTACTGGACGGGTTTGGAATAGTTAATGCAATAAAGAGGGGACTTGAGATAGCCGTAATAAGCGGAGGAAAAGGCAAGGCGGTAACACACAGGTGTGAGTATCTTGGGATAAAGAACTTTTTTCTTGGAAGAGAGGACAAACACAACGTCTATACAAAGATATTGAAGCCAAAACTTGGTATAAAGGATGAGGAAGTCGCTTTTATGGGCGACGATGTATATGATCTCGAGTTAATGGGTCTGGTAGGTATGCCTATCACGGTACCTAACGCTCATGATAAGGTGAAGTCAGTTGCCAAATACATTACGACTAGGAGAGGGGGCGAGGGAGCGGTTAGAGAGATCATAGACCTGATATTTACAGCATGAAGAAGAACTATAAAAACATCTTAATGTTTGGGCTCGTTGTTGTTGTGGTAGGTGCTATATCTTTTGGTATCTGGTACCTTGCAAAAAAGGACATGGAAAGGGCGGAAGCCGAAACCAAACAAAGTATACCGGTGACCCCTGCTATGGTGATAAAAGGTCTTACTCTGGAGCAGACCAGCGGTAACAGGATAGAGTGGGTGTTGAATTCCAACTATGCTAACATCTTTACTACCCCCAGCGACCAGATCGTGTTCAAGGATGTAAAGGCTTCTGTTTATGGTACAAAGGACCCTAATGAGGTCTACAACGTCAACTCACTCGGCGGTACCTACTATACAAAAGACGAAAAAATAAACCTTGAAGGCGACGTAGTTCTTAGTACTTCAAAGGGCTATACTTTTTATACCGATGATGCGCTCTACGATATAAGCAAAAAAAAGATATCCACAGGATCCAAGGTTTTGGCTAAAGGCAGCGCCAATAATGGAGAAAAACTTGATGTGGACGGAAAGGGCCTTAAAGGTGACATCGTAGCGGGTGATTTTATGCTTATGGACAGGGTAACTGCCAGTCTTGGATCCAAGTTGAACATAAAGAGCAAACAGGCCATGTTCAATACAAAAAAAGACAAGGTAACCTTTGGCGGCGGTGTTTCTGCACAAAAGGAAAAGATGACCATCTCCGGTGGAAAGATATCGGTAGGCTATAACAACAAGGGTGAGATGAACGATATGAACGTTGAGGGCAACGTAGTTATAAACACCAACAATAAAAAAGCTCTCTGCGATCATGCTCTCATAAAAGCCAACTCGGACGAAATAGTCCTCACCGGAAAGCCCGAATTCCACTCCGGGTCTGATATAATAGTCGGGGAAAAGATAGTGTTCTTTAGCGATACTGAGGAAGTTTTTGTCAGCAAGGTCAAGGCAACAGTTACAGAAAAAGCGGTCAGGAGAAAAAAATGAAAAGTAAGTTGTCTGCAGAAAGTTTGGTAAAATCCTTTGGTAAAAGATTAGTCGTTGATTCTGTAAGTTTTCATGTTGAGTCTGGTGAGATAGTTGGCCTTTTGGGCCCCAACGGAGCTGGAAAAACCACCAGTTTCTATATGATCATTGGGCTGATCAAGAACGACAGCGGACAGATATATCTGGATGGTGTAGAGATATCGGCAATGCCGATGTATAAAAGGGCAAAGGTCGGCATAAGTTATCTTCCACAGGAGCCCAGCGTTTTTAGAAAACTTAGTGTTAAACAGAACATGATGGTCGTTCTTGAGAATATGGACCTTAATTACAGGGAGCAAAAGCAAAGAGCCGTGGAGCTTTTGGAGCGCCTCGGCATAGAGCATCTTGCAGATGCAAAATCGTATACCCTTTCTGGCGGAGAAAGGCGTAGAGTGGAAATAGCACGTGCTCTTGCTATGAACCCAAAGTTCATCCTGCTCGATGAACCTTTTAGCGGTATTGACCCATTGGCAGTTCTGGATATTCAGAGTATAATAAAAGAGCTTAAAAAGATGGGGATAGGGGTGCTTATAACAGACCACAATGTTCGTGAGACGCTTGGTATTTGTGATAGGGGATATATTTTGAGCGATGGTGTTATAAGAGTTACCGGTACTCCAAAGGAAATAGTTAATAACAAGGTGGCTAAAAAGGCTTATCTTGGTGACGAGTTTAAACTCTAGGAAGTGTATTTAGATGGGTGATCTAAAGCTCAATATAAAGTTATCTCAACAGCTAGTTATGACGCCGCAGTTGCAGCAGGCGATAAAGTTACTACAACTTTCGAGGTTGGAGCTACAGGAGACCATAACCAATGAATTGATGGAGAATCCTGTACTGGAAGAAGTTATCGATTCTCCCGACCCCAACATAGTCCAGGAAAGTAAAAAGGATGCAGAAGAAAATCCCGAAGGCAGTTGGGAAGATTATGTACAGACATATGATTCAAACTCCTCTACTCCGCCTTCCATAAGAGCACACAGGTCTTCATCAGATGAGTTCTTTAATATAGAGAACATAGGATCCAAAACAGAGACCCTGAACGATCACCTTATGTGGCAGCTTAAGATGACTGGTTTGAGTCCCAAGGAAGAGGCTTTTGGTGAAAGAGTTATAGAGAATATAAATGAGGACGGCTACCTTTTGAACTTTGAGGACCTTGTAAAGGATTCAGGTCTTGCTCACGATGAGGCGGAAGAAGTGTTATTGAAGATACAGGAGTTCGATCCTGTAGGTATAGCCTCTCGTGACCTAAGGGAATGCCTCTTGCAGCAGATAAGGCAGTTGAACATAAAGGACGGAAAATTAGTCGCTCTTGTAAAGGACCATTTGAGCGATCTTGAAAAAAAGAACTTCCCGTCCATGGCTAGAAAACTTGGTATATCAGTGGAGAAGGCAAAGGACCTTACAAGGTTCGTTCTTTCACTTGAGCCAAAACCGGGCAGAGCGTTCTCCTTTACAGATACTCAGTACATAGTGCCGGATATCTATGTGTTCAAAGTAGGCAACGAATATGTGATAAGCCTTAACGACGACGGTATCCCTAAGCTTAGGGTCAGTGCTTATTACAAGAATATGGTGGAAACAAAAACGACCAAGGTCGGTAAACTCGATGAAAAGTCCAAGGACTATATACAGGACAAACTACGATCCGCAGTTGCATTGATAAGGAGTATTCAACACAGACAAAAGACCATTTATAAGGTAACGGAAGCCATTGTCAAAAAACAGTTAGAGTTCCTGGAATATGGGGTATCAAAGTTAAGGCCTATGATCTTGAGAGAGATAGCACAGGAGATCGGTATACATGAATCAACCGTCAGTAGGGTAACTACCAACAAGTATATCTACACGCCTCAGGGTATTTTTGAACTTAAGTTCTTCTTTAACAACCCTGTTTCTTCAAAATCCGGCAGCGAGGATGTTGCATCTGAATCCGTTAGAGAAAGGATAAGACAGCTTGTGGCGGCGGAGGATTCAAGGGTGCCTCTTAGCGATCAGCAGATAGTTGATGAGCTTAAAAGGTCCAATATAGACGTAGCCAGAAGGACTGTTGCAAAATATAGAGATATCTTAGGGATACTGCCTTCGAGTAAAAGAAAAAAGTATGTAATATAAAGGGAGGGTAACATGCAAGTAAAGGTAACTTTTAGGAACACAGACGTTAATGATGATGTTAAGAACAGAGCAGAGGAAAAGGCACTTAAGATAAAAAAATTCATGATGTCACCGATACAGGTAAGCTTTGTTTTTTCAAAAGATAAGATAAATCATTTTGCCGAGTTGACAGTAACAGGTGACGGAGCGCACCTTACTTCCTCTGTTTCTGCAAAGGATTACTTTGTCGCTATAGATGACAGTATAGACAAGATCATAGTCCAACTCAAAAAGTACAAGGACAAGATAAAAGATAAAAAAGGTTGGAAAAAGGCCTCAGAAGTTGCCGGTGACTAATATTATATGAAGACCTACAACGTACTTATAGTAAGCGGATATTCTGGAGCCGGTAAAACCTATGCGCTTAAGTATCTTGAAGCCTCCGGTTATTACTGTGTTGATAATCTACCTATAAAACTTCTGGAAGCCTTCATGAAGATATACAGCGAGGGAGAGATAAAAGGCTCCGCTCATAACATCGCAATAGGGGTTGATGTAAGGAGCACCATAAATTTTAATGACTGTAAGGATATAATAGCCGATCTCAAGAAGAAGGGTTGTAAGGTCACTCTGCTTTTTATAACTGCAGAAAAACAGGTCTTGCTCCAAAGATATCAGGAAACAAGGAGCGCACATCCGTTGACCATGATCAAGGCTGCAAAAACACTTGAGGATGCCATTGAACAAGAGATATCGCTGTTGGAACCGATCAGGCGCGAATCGGACCTTTTAATAGACACCTCCAATTCCACCGTGCACGAATTAAGACAACAGATATTCTCCCTGCTTAGTCTGGAGGATGCATCCAAACACAAACTTATATTAAAAGTCTCTTCTTTTGGATTTTCAAAGGGTATTCCTACCGACGTAGATCTTTTATTTGATGTAAGGTTCTTGCCTAATCCTCATTTTGATCCCGCATTAAGACCTCTTACAGGTAAGGACAAACCAGTAGTGGAGTTCCTGGAAGGTAAAAAGACCTTTGTTAAATTTTGGGAAAAACTTTCTGGTCTCCTGGATATGTTGGTACCTGAATATACGAAAGAGGGTAAATCATATCTTACCATAGGCGTAGGCTGTACCGGCGGAAGGCATAGGAGCGTAATGGTAGCACAAAAGATAGCCGAATACTTTGAGCTCAAAGGATACAAATGTATAGTCGAGCATAGGGACGTATACATGCCTCATTCCTGACATGGTACTCCTGCGGAGGGGATATTAATGAGCAATGTTGATCTTTATTGTTTTACCGGAACAGGGAATACTCTGTTGCTCTGCAAAAGGATGCAAAAGGTCTTTGACAGCAAAGGTTCTAAAACAAGACTTTTGAGGATAGAGAACGAAGACCCAAAAAGGATAGTACCGGAGAATATAATAGGACTTGCATTCCCCGTCGCTATTTTTAGCACTTACCCATTGGTGGTAAGGTTCATAAAAGGTTTGCCAAAGGTTGATGGGACCCAGATATTTATGCTTGATACCATGGGAGGGTTTTCCCTTGGTCTTGTCAGCCACGTAAGATCACTTTTAAGGCAAAAGGGTTACAGGACCATAGGTGCAAAACAATTTATCATGCCTGATAATTTTACCCCGTCACTGGAAAAGGATGTTAAGAACCCGGAGATATTGGAAAGGGCCCTGGAGAAAGCAGAAAAATATGCCAACAGGCTCTGGGAAGGCAAAACCTTGTGGCGAGCAGTACCGGTGCTTCCAGGTTTAATATTCTGGCTGTCACAACTGATCTTCAAGATACCTGATTTTAAAAAGAAGTCAGTAAAGATGGTCCAACAAAATTGTGCTAAGTGCGGTTTATGCGCAAAGCTTTGTCCGGTAAAGAACATAGCGATCAGGGAATATCCGGTCTTCCTCGATAAATGTGAACTATGTATGAGATGTATAGCTTTTTGCCCTACCCACGCCTTGTATAGAAAAAAACCGGACGAGCACAGGTACAAAGCTGTTAACAGTACAGATCTTATTTAGGAGAGCCCGGTGGCGTTAAGATACGTATTTTTTATTTTAATAGTGTTCGTTCTTTCTTTGGCTTCGTCACTGTATATAAAGCCTCCATCATTCGAAAGTCTTGTGTTGGATATATCGCACGATCCCCTTGCCAAGATAAAAAGATCCTATGCAAGGATGATATGGAAGAGCGCTGAAAAGGAAAAAGATCCGTCCCTGCGTTTTAGCATGTTCAAAAGGGTGCTCGAATATGATTCCGGCGTTAAAGAGGTTTACTCCGAACTTTGTACTCTCAGGTCCGATTTTCTTAAAGCTGACATAGAGCTTAAGGAATTCCTGAGCGTTATCAGGGAGGGCATACAAAGGACCGGTGACGATAGGCTTACAGACTGCTATCTTAGCACACTGCTTGAACTATCCAGATACGATGAGGCAATAGATTTCCTTAAGAGAGAGAACATTCAGTCTTCCGATGAAGCAAGGACTAAAACATATCTTGAGAAGCTTAAGAGCCTGCAGAACGAAAAGAATATACTGGATATAACAAAGGCCGTGGAAAAATATTATCAAAACAACAAGTCATATCCCGGGGACATCCTTGTCCTGGTGAACGAAGGTCTTTTAAAATTCATACCGGATGAGCCTTATGGGGGACAATACTTTATAAGCAGACAAGGTCAGGTAAGAAGCACTAGCGAGGTAGAAAAGAAGTGAATACTGATATTCTACTAATGGAAGGGATAGAGTTGAGCGGTGGCATAAAACTATCCGATGTTTCCGCTATGGCAGGTGATATCCTTTGGACGGAAGCGGTAAGCCCGCTTTACTCCGACGTTGTTATATCGATGTTGCTGGGTCTTATTAAACCGGTAAAGGGTAAGTATAGATTGGCGGGCTCAAGACCAAGTAATAGAAAACAAAAGGAACTGATATCTTTTTTTAGCGCTTCTTGGGATGTAGGTGTTAAGGATTCGGAGTCATTTGTTAAGATGATCGCACTCAACTATGACCAAAAGATCTCCACTGTTTCTTCTGAGTTCAAAAGGATGATGAAGGGCCTTGGAGCCGAGTATGCACTTAAACTAGGTTTTGAGGAGTTAAGACCTGCCACAAGGAGTATTGTTTCTGTAGCAGCGACTTTATCTCTGCCATTATTGGCGATATTTTTGAAAGAACCATATTATGGACTGGAAAAGAATGCTTCTGATTTTTTGACATCCGAGATATTGAGGCTTTCAAAGGACGGTTCGTTGGTAGTGGTCTTTTCGGAATCACCTCCTCCAGGCTATACAAAACAGTGCCGGATAGTGGAGGAGTTCTAAAAGATGATAGGTTTACTTTTTAATTTAACCGGTTTTTCTTCCAGGTCAAAGTCGGTATGGGTACTGCCGCTATTCCTGTTAGCAGTATTGCTTGTTACCAGAGTGGTCTCATTCATGACCTCTAATCTTTATACATTATATTTTGTCTACTATTCCTGTATGGGCGTTGCCATCATCTTGAGCATAGCTTTTATGTTGGGTTCCTTGAACGCCCTCTTTATACACGGACATGATCTAAAATCAGAATTACTATTTTTTAAGAAGTTAGGTTATGGGACCATAAGCCAATTCATTATTAAGGTCTTGATAGTAGCTATATGCACTGTTCTATTGTGGCTGCTTTGTAGCTTTATAGTCCTTCATTTTAGCTATCGCCTTTTGATGACGATGACTGTAGTGTATTCGATCTTACTGGCACTTCGGGTACTCTCTATTTCGTTCAAAACGTCATTGGTATATTATGTGGCAGCCATTATGTTGCTGCTCTCGTTCTTTTATCCCGTGTATGTGTTGCCGAACCCGGCATATCTATTCAAGGGCGGTCTAAAGGAAGTTACCTACTACTCAGCAGTGTATATTATGCTCTATCTTATAGTCGGATATAATTTCTTTATATCCTCGTGGAGGAATGAATGTCTTGGATGGATGTCCTAGTTTTTTTGTTCGGACTTTTTTGGGGAAGTTTTTTGGGTCTGCTTTCCTACCGTATACCCAAGAGCATATCTATTGTTGCACCTAGGAGCTTTTGTGACCATTGCGGCAAAAAGATATCCTTTTATAATAACATACCGCTGCTTAGTTATATCATTCAGAAGGGAAAATGTAGGGACTGCGGTAAACAGATCTCTTGGCGCTATCCTTTAATTGAGTTATTGACCGCGATCATTTTTGTTTTTGCTTTTACCACCTTTGCAGAGGATTATTACTATGCGTTGATAAAGGCCTTTGTTCTTACTACGGTGCTGCTCCCAACTATATTCATAGATATTGATGAAAGGATAATACCGGATAGGTTCAGCATAGGGCTTTTGATATTTGGTTTTGTTTTTTCATTCTTTGATCCCGCTATGACGTGGCATGGTTCTGCTGTTGGCATAGTGGTCGGAGGAGGACTGTTCTTTATAGTAGCAGAAGGCTATCATCTTATGACAGGAAGAGAAGGCATGGGTGGCGGCGAT
>CAYVOB010000068.1:0-8329 GCA_964452945.1 uncultured Bdellovibrionales bacterium | reverse complement strand
GTAAGAAGGTTTAATGGCCAAAGCCCTTACCTTGTATTCATTCCCGTTTGCCCTTTCGTCGTAGTACAAAAGGTTCCAGTTCTTTAAAAGGCCCGAAAGTTCAAAAGCCTTATAGCATTCCTCTATCTCTATTTCCGTACCTGTATTCTGTTTGAGATGAGTATAGGTATAAGCCTCTATAAGCAGGGTCCCACCTATCACCAACCCCTTTTTTATCTCATCCAAAAGCCTTCCGGAACATTTGTAATCTACCACTACGACGGTATCATATTTTTGTATAGGCATCAAAAAGAAATCAAGACCCTGGACCTTAAAGTCCACTTCCTTACCTTCTGCCTTTGCACGGGTTATAGCCTTGCCTATTGCTACGTCGCTAAAATCAGTAGCTTCTACGGAAAAGCCCTTACCCGCCAAGAACAATGCGTTCCTTCCTGCACCGCAGGCCAATTCAAGAGTTTTACCTTTCCTCAACGAATCGACATGGGAGACCAGGAATTGCGAAGGAGACTTTTCCATCTCGGCAAGATCTTTCTCGTAGTAAGAATTCCAGTATGTCTTGTCTTTCATATGTTGTCCTATTATAATCTAATACCGTTATATTATAAAGCAAAGAGTAGGACATTACTTTTGAGGAATTTAGTCATCATTCTTGCAGTCGTGGCCGTAGCAGTTTATGTCTTCATTGCTGTAAACGAAAGGCAAAAGGAACGCCTTATCAGGGAACGTCTTCCAAAATTCAGAAAAATAGAAAAATATGAATTTGACAAGGCCCTTTACCAAATAAGGGAAACCAGAACGAAAGTTCTTTCCAGAACACAAAAAAGAGCTGTACAAAAAGAGCAGGAAGCAGACGTCAAAGAAGATTTTTATAAAGACTATGAATATATAGAGAGCTTAAAGGATGCTCCTTCCACAGAAGCACAAACCCTTCAGGAGCCTTCACTTGATCCCGACCAGCAGCAGTTGCTTATTCAACAAGACCTACAAGCACAACCAATACAGGAAGAACCTCAACAAGCGACTGAAATAACCACTCAACAGCAGGAATATTATGAACAATTACAACAACAGCAGCTACAACCAAATGCACGACCTGTAAGACGGATATATAAGCGTCCTACCCAAATGATGCCTCAGGAGCAGTTTCCTCAACAAGAGCAATGAAAACGATAAAGATCTTTATAATATTGGCGGCATTAATAAGTTCTATCAGCGGTGCTCATCCCTCCGAGCTACAAACAGATACAACAAGTCCCGCATATAAGTCATGGAAGTATTACAGGAACGCTTCCAACGAGTTCAATAAGGGCAATTATGAACAGGCTCTTAGCAACGCACAAAGATCCTTAATGTTCAAGCCGAACAAAAAAAGCAGAAAACTCATTCAAAAGATAAGGGAACTAGGATACAGCAACGTAAAAACAGGGGTAGCCTTAATAAACTTTGACCCTGTGCTTGCAAAACAATATCTTATAAGATCAAAAGCACTAATAGAGCCTACAGATAAAAGGACTATGACAAAAATAGAAGAAGCTCTTAGATCCCTTGAGGCTGATCAGTAAGCTCCACACCAAGATATGGCATAATATATTTTTTTATTCTCTTCTTGTTCATTGGTTTGACCAAAAAGCGTTCAGCTCCTCGTTTTGCGGTATCAGCAACGTTCCTTCTTTCGCAATCCATGGAGACCACAAGCACTTTTACTTCAGGTCCGCAATACTTTACAAGCTCAGATAAAAAATTCGCCGTATTAATTGTATCAGAATCATAATCAATCACTACAACGCTATTGGTGAAATCTACTTCATTGATAGGCTTGTCAAAAAGATGTACAGTAACCTTCCCTTCCGGAAAGCTGTCCATGAAAAGATTTGTTAAATTACTGTCCTGTGTAAAGAGTATCAAGCTTTTCATAAAGCCTCCTTTAAGAAACGTATGCCATCATTTTATAGAGAAGCTTGGCTGCTGTAAACTGGGAATAATGGTTCACCTTGTCCGGAGCAAGTTCCACAAGGTCCATCCCCACCACATTCCTTCCGTGCATTGCTTTCTTTAATATCTCAAGCACCTCGTACCAGCCAAGACCGCCTGGTTCAGGGGTCCCTGTAGAGGGCATGATGGACGGATCGAACGCATCAACATCAAATGTTATGTACAAGTCCTTTCCCAAGAGCGAATTTATTTTATCGGAAAGGTTTTGCTTGTAGAATTCATGGGCATAAAAGACCGAATGTTTCTTATTGCCGTTAACATAAGCTATCTCTTCTGGGGATACGCTCCTTATGCCGACAGCGACGACATTGTTAAAGTCATTAGCATGGTCGAACATCCTTCTGATCACGGCCGCGTGTGAAAATTTTGTATCTTCATAACTGTCCCTTAGGTCCAAATGCGCATCAAAATGAAGGATGGAAATATCTTTTTTGTGCTCGGTTATGCCTTTGAAAACACCATAGCTAAGGCTATGCTCTCCACCAAGCACCACTGGTACTTTGCCATCAGCGACGCATTTGCTGACTATGACCTTTAACTTCTGTATGTAGTCGGCAGGATCACTTGTGTCCGGTTTGACAGGTTTTAATGTATGTACCTTTTTTGTGATAGCTTCTTTTTTAAGTTCAACGTCGTAGGTTTCCAGCTGAACGACAGCCTCAAGTATGGCGGAAGGGCCCTTGATGGTACCATGACCATAACTCACCGTCATCTCCATCGGAGCAGGTATAAGGATAAAGAACGCTTCCTTATAATCGCTGTTAAAATCAAGAAAATCGTTAAAGTTGGACATAACCCTTATAAGATCATGACGGCGCATGCGACCACGGTGGTCCAATCGCCACGTTTACTGCCCTGAGCGGACTGCGTTATGTTCATGGTCTTAACTATCTCTTTGTTCATTTTCCATATTTCGCGCTTTTCGTCGTAATGAAGATTCTCATCCACAGAGATACCGAGTGTTGTTGCAAGCATGTCTGCCGCAAGGTCTTCTGCATATTCACCAGCAACCTCATCGGTCTGGCCAAAAGAATGATGTTCACTTATATAACCAAAGTTCGATTTGTCTGACGGTAGTGCAAGCCCAACGGATGCAGCGAGAAGTCTGTTAGGTTCGTTAGTTGAATTATCGGATATAACACAGAACACGATCTGTCCGTGCTTTAAGCGTTTTAGTCCCTCGTTCCTCGAGATAAGTTTACAGTGAGGAGGAAAAATAGAAGAGACCCTGACCAGGTTAAAAGGAGCGATGCCCGCTGATCTTAATGCCTGTTCAAAGGACGCAAGTTTTTCCTTATGTCGACCAACACCTTTAGTTAAAAAAACTGACTTTGGTACCAATTTAGTTTCCCCCTTTTAAGAAAGATTTTTAAATCGACTAGGATATTATCTCAATATGCAAAACGGTCAATCAAGTTTTTTAAAAAAAGATAGTGCCCCCAAGGATCTTTTGGAAAGTGCCAATTTTGTCTGAAAGGCCCTTTTACCTTTGGAAAGAAAGGTCTTCTTTTCTTCGTCGCTGAGTGCAGGCAACAATCCAAAGTTCATCTTCATTGGCTGAAACCCCTTGCCCTCGGCCCTTAGGATGTAATTACATAATGACCCAATGGCCGTAGTGACCGGTAAAGCAGCAAGCTCCACACCGTTGATCCTTCCAATAATATATCTTGAGGTAGCAAAAGCTTGTGCGATAGATTCCACATAACCTTCTACACCGCTTATCTGTCCTGCCACAAAAAGCCTGGGCTGTGCCTTAAGGCTCATGTCTTGGTTAAGAGACGTTGGAGCGTTAATATAGATGTTCCTGTGCATGGAACCAAGTCTCAAGAACTCCACCCGTTCAAGTCCAGGAATAGTCCTAAAGACCCTTTCCTGCTCGCCGTAGACAAGCCGGGTCTGAAAACCGACCATGTTATAAACGGTCCCCAAAGCATTGTCCTGCCTTAACTGTATAGCAGCAAAGGGAGACCTTCCTGTTCTGGGGTCCACAAGTCCGTCGCCACGCATCGGCCCGTTCAAAAGATGGTCCGGTGAATCCTGGGCCATAACCTCTACAGGCATACAGCCTCTAAAAAATATCCCTTCATCACCATGTCTGACGGGTACCTTTTGAGCAGTTTTAAGTGCCTCTACAAAAGCATAATATTGGTCCTTGCTCATTGGAGCATTTATATAGTCGCCATCTTCTCCCACACCACCGTACCTGGAGGCCTTAAAACAGATCCCCATATCAACCGTACTTACATCCACAAGTGGCGCGATCGCGTCATAAAAATACAGATAGTCCCCTCCGATCAATTTTTTGAGTTCTTCACAAAGTTCCGGAGATGCTATCGGGCCTGCTGCCACTACCACATATTCATGCTCATCCAAAAGTTCTTTTAGGTCACTCGCCTTTTGTGCGATTATTTTTATCTTTGGATGCGACGACAGGACCTTGGTGACGGATCTTGAAAAATCATCCCTGGAGACCGCAAGCGCTGTCCCAGCCGGAAGGGAATGTTCGTCAGCAACTTTTATAAGAAGGGAGCCAAGTACTCTGAGCTCTTCTTTTAAAAGTCCTGCTGCATTGTGCAGATCATTACTCCTAAAAGAATTGGAACACACCAGCTCTGCAAAGTCTTTTGTCTTATGTACTTCATCGCTGTAGTTATCAGCCAGCCTTGCCTCGTACAATGTTACATCTATATTGTTGTTGGATAATTGATAGGCTAGTTCACTACCGGCAAGCCCAGCACCTATTATGCAGACTTTTGACATTTAATCGGTCCATACGTCGGAATATTTGAGCCAACCGACATCACCATGAGCATCCATTACTTTGACCCAGCCCTTTTTAGCCTTAAGGAACTTAAAGGTCTCATATTTTTCTGCAGGTTCTTTGAATTTTTCGCTATATTTAAGCCCTGGGCCTATCCTTATGGGCACAAGATCGTTCTTGACCATGACACAGTGATACTTTTCTGTAAAATGATTCTGTCTGACCCAGTGCTTGTCGCCCTCAAGGTCCTTTACACGCACCCAACCGTTGTATGGCTGCCCAAGCTTTTTGAGCGGAGTGAACTTTCTAACCTGCCAGGAAACCGGAGCCTTGGCTCCATAACGCCCTCTAAGCAGGACCCCGTCCTTTGTTACACAGCCGGCATTCAACGAGGCTGACAAAAAAATAGTTATTATCAAGATCATATATCAGTTCTTATCCTCAGCTTTTATGTTCAGGAATCTGGAGACGAGCATCTTTACGCTTTCCTTGTCCTTTTCGTCAGCTTCCTGCCAGGCAGCGATGAACTTTACTATAAAAGGATCGTCTTCCTGTTCACTGACCGTTCCATATAGCCTATTGCAGGTCTTTTTGTCCATTTTCTTTTTAAGGACCTGCTCTATCATCTTTGTAAGTTCTTTTTGATCAAGTTCCAAGCTCTGGGCGTAAACCCCTATCCTATTGGAAGGTATCTCCGTAACTCCCCTCTCTATATTAGATATTAGTTGGCAGGCGCTAAGTCCAAGCATCTGAGAAAGCTCTTTTTGGGTGATCCCCATGGCCTCTCTTTTTTTCCTTAAGAATACGCCTAGTTGTTTAGAGTTCATAAAAACTGTCTCCCGGGGGCCATTTTAAACTAAAATGGGTGCTAAAAGCAAGTTCCCTTTAGGCCTAAAATGGGCTATAAGAGCTGTTATGAAGCAATCTTTCCTTAAAATATCGGTTAGAACCCCCAGGGATCGTTCAGAACAGGCATATACCTTTTTGTATCAGCTTCCTTTTCTCAATGGACTTGAAGAAAACGAGGTTGCCAACAACGAGATAATGCTTAATGCATATATGCCAGCCTCTTCATCAGAAGAGACCCTGAGCGGAATACTCAAAAAAAAGAAGCTCGCTGAGTCAACGGGGCTGGACATAAGTGTAAGCGAACTGGAATATGATCCGGCGATGGAAACTGAATGGAAAAAATATTTTAAACCGCAAAAAATAGGCAGGAACCTAGTTATAAAACCAAGCTGGGAAACTTACCTTCCAGCCTCTAAGGATATACTCATAACCATAGACCCTGGCACCGCTTTTGGTACCGGACTGCACGAGACTACCCGTTCCGTGCTCTTACTTTTAGAGGACCTGGTATCAGAAATAAAGACTTCCGGCCGTGATGTCGGTTCAATGAACATGCTTGATGCCGGAACTGGAAGTGGCATCCTTGCAATAGCTGCACATAAAATGGGGATAAAGAACATTACAGCCATCGACTTTGATTACGAGGCCGTAGAGATAGCCACACACAATGCATTAATAAACGGCATCAATCAAAAGGAGATCAGGACCAAGGTCATGCCCATAGGTGTGGCGGAAGGTATATATGATATAGTTCTTGCGAATATACTCTCTGATGTATTAATTGAATCCAAGGATAAGATAAGGACGCTGTTAAAAGATAAGAACTCCAGACTGGTACTTTCCGGCATAATGGTAAAAGAAGAAGCAAAAATTGCGGATGAATTCCAGCGTGCAGGATTTGAATTACTGAATAGGGTTCACATGAACGAGTGGTGTTCACTCCTATTAAAACTCGACAGATAGCCCTCCCTTAAAGATGCTGGTACTTGGTACTAGATCAGAAGCAGAAGAGTGATCGAACGCGAGGATGAGCATTATCCTTTTTACGCTCGTTGCTTTATAGAAATTGTACTCTGATTTTTTATCTGCGTACCCGATCCTTATCATCACACCCCCGCCGATCACCATAGAGGCCGGTTCCCATCCTGAACGGGCCAATTTTATGCATTCAAAACCACCTTCAAAGAAGGGAAACAACCACGGAAGAGCCCTCAACCTTAACTGTCCCGATAAGCCTAAAGGATAAAGGTCATCCCCGCTAACAAAACCCTTTCTATAACCGGCATTAAAAGCAAAGGCGACGCTCATATATTTAAAAAGACTGAATTGTAATCCTGTCTCGAACTCAAAGCCTGGCTTACCCTGATCGTAATCATTATAAAAAAGGGCCTGCCCAAAGAATGATATAAAAAAGATCCCAGGTTGCCCTACGGCACTGTGTTTTTCGTAATCGGGGTCCTTGTCAAGACTTGCGTCAGGCACATAGGAATAATGATAAGGTTCAACTTCTGTTGGGGGCTCATCCTCTGCAGCAGTAACTAGCTTTGGCTTTGTGGCCGGTTTTTTTAGTACCAGAGGGGTCGTTTCTGTTTTTGGAGCGGCAGCCACAGGAGCGGTCGCTGCAGGCTCAGCCTTGGGCTGTATGCCGAACTCAGCCTCCATGTTGTGCAGCGAGGTGTCTATGGTATCAAACTTTTTTGGTTCCTCTGCTCTTAACAAAGCAACAGAACTAATTGCAAAGAACAACAGGCTAACAAAAGATATCTTTTTCAACATTCTCTTTCTCCTCTTAGGGCTTGGGGCTCAAAAGATTTAATTTTATTTTATCGTCGTATATCCTCTCCAGCTCCATATTTGTGGTTGTTATGAATATCTCGCAGGTAACTCCTACCTTTGCAGCTAAAAGATGCCCTCCATAGCAATTCGCCTTCTCGTCACCAAGTATTACGTGTATATGTGGGTGTTTTTTGCCGTTAAGCTCTCCTACATTACCGCTTAAGCTTAAAAGTTCAAAATCACCATCAAAGATCTTTTTTACGTATTGGGCTTCTTCAAGCTTATAGTAGCCAACCTCGGCATCCCTTAGAACACCTATTGCCGTTAAGGTAGCAGACTTAATATTTGAAACGTTTATATATTCCGTGAGTGAGGCAAGTACGTCTTCTCCCTTATCTAGCTTTAAAAAATGAATGTTTCCAGAGCTTGAACTTTTCACTTAATCCCTCTAAAATCCCAGTGTAACAAAAACCATTTTAAAGGAGCGTGACGAAAATGATGAATAACCCCCAACTCCCAACATACATTCTACCTTTGGCAATAATTTTGGCAAGTATTGTATTGGGGTGGATAGCTGAAAAGATAATTATCCAACAACTGATCCGCCTCACTAAAAAGACCACATGGAAAGGTGACGATATAGTTATCGGCTCTTTAAAAGGAATGATAATCATAACAGCGGTATTGATAGGTGTATACTCGGCACTGTTCAGTCTGCAGCTAAAATTCTCCACCATGCTCATAGTTAAGCAGCTTTTTAGTTCTGTTTTCATCCTTCTGCTTACAATAATCGCAGCAAGGATAACTGTAGGTTTTGTCATAGAGGGGAGCTCAAAGGTGGACAGGATCTTCCCTGCGTCCTCCATACTCAAGAACATCATAAGGATAGTCATCTTTGTTGTTGGCGGCCTTTTGATACTGAACAACCTGAATATCACCATAACACCGATC
>CAYVOB010000067.1:0-8425 GCA_964452945.1 uncultured Bdellovibrionales bacterium | reverse complement strand
AGATATTGATAAGGGAATATTTTAATGACATCAACAATAAGAAAATAGAAAAATCGACGATAAAAAGGGTTGAAAAGCCCGTATAAGGGCGGAGGGATTGATGAAACGAACAATTTTGATCTATGCTTTGCTTGCTGCAACTTTTTATGGTTGTGGCACAGGAAAGACGACACCGCAGTCTAGCAATGAAGATCCATTCTCCCTAATGAAAGCACCTGTCGATAAGGCTCATGTGCACTATATAAAGAAAGGCGGAAAGGATTTTGTTTACTTAAAGGGCAGTAACCTTAAGGATTATACTGTTGTTACAAAGGAACAGGGACTTGCTCTTAATGTACGAGGTTATAATATAAAAGGTAAAGCAGTACTCTCGTCACGAAGCAATTACTTGAACGATATAACAACAGCGCCTACATCAGATGGCTCGAGGGTTGATCTTGACCTTAAGAAGAAACAAGGCTTTAGGATATATAGAAGGCCAAGCGGGATCTTGTTGGCTATGGGTCCCGGATATCAGGAAATAGCAGAGGATGATCTTGATGCTCTTGATGCAGAAGTTTCCAATTCTGCAGGTATAGACGAAGAACTCGATTCGCTGTTGGCGGGTGATCAAGCTCCTTCAGCTCCTCCTGCACCGGAACCTTCGCTGGAGCCGATGCCTTCTCCAGCACCAAAACAAGCAAGCAACCAGGTTACTGATGAAGAACTTGATCAATTGCTTAACGACACCGAAGCCGAGAGTAAAAAGACAGCTCAATCTGAACTAGACCAAATGGCGACGGAGGGCGGAACTGATTTTGCACTTGCAGAGCAGGACTTTGTCGAGGAAAAACTTGCAAAACCAGCCGTGATAAAGGGTATAAGGGTCAATAAGTCATACGACAAGGCAGAAGTGGTAGTACAGGCTGACAGGTCAATAAAATATGAAAGAAAACCATCCAAGACAGGATACAACCAAGTAATAGTCGAGATACCTAATGCGACATTATCTAAACAATTCAACACACGACTTGATCTAAGCGCTACAGAAGGGATCATATCGTCGATAACACCAGCAGAATCCAAGGGGCCTTATAAGGCTGTAAAGTTGACAGTGCAGCTTAATAATGATGTAGAGCCAGAAATAGTACAGAACAATAATACGCTAAGTATGTTATTCCCTTTCAGCGATGAGATAAGTATAGCAAATGCAGAAGAACCAAAGCCCGGAGAGGTCAATAATATTGAAGCAGCAAGACAATTTTCAAGGATGAGCTTTGAGGACTATCTTGCAAAACCTACGACATTTTATGGTAGTAGGATGTCTATAGAAGTATCGAATGCTAACATACTTGATGTTCTTAGAATGGTGCAGGAAGTTAGCGGTATTAACATCGTCGTATCCGAAAAAGTAAAAGGTAAGGTTGATGTAAGTCTTAAGAATGTCCCTTGGGACCAGGCTTTGAGCGTTGTGTTGCAGAATGCACAGCTTGGTTATGTAAGGCAGGGTTCTGTAATAAGAGTGGCTCCATTGGCCGATCTTAGGGATGAGAGGAAGCTAGCTGCAGAGGCGTTGGATGCGCATAACAGTCTCGAACCTATAAGAGTTATGGTAACAAAGTTAAATTACATAAATGCAAAGGAAGCAGAAGACAAGGTAGCTTCGCTGTTATCAAAGAGGGGAAGGGTCTCCGTTGATAAGGAAGCAAAAACTATCGTCATAAATGATATAGAGGATGTGGTCCTTAAGGCAGACAAGATGCTCAGAGCAATAGATACCAGACCGATACAGGTCTCCATAGAGGCTAATGTAATAGAGGCTAGTGAGGCTTGGATAAGGGCCATGGGTTTTTCCTGGGCTACAGGAGCCGGGGATATATCCTTTAAGAACATAAGTGGATATGGCAACATTGGTGCCACCATAGGACTTGCTTCATTGCACGGAGATGTGAAGATAATCTCTTCTCCAAAGATATCTGCCCTGGATAGACAGACAGCGAGTATATTGCAAGGGACCCAGGTCGCATACAAGACCTCCGTTGCCGGTGCGGGTGGTGAACTTAGTGATAAGATCGAGTTCGAGAATATTGAAGTGGCATTGAACGTTACTCCTAGGGTCACAGTTAATAACGAGATCATACTTGATGTTAATGTAAAAAGGGAATTCCCTGATTATACGAATAGGATAAGTAAGAATGTTCCACCAGGAGTTGGAGTAAGAAAGGCCTCCTCACAGATCATGTTGAAAGATGGAGAGACTGCGGTAATAGGAGGCCTTTACTCGCTGGATACCGGGGATTCTAACGCCGGTGTGCCTTTGATAAAGAAGATCCCTATAATAGGGTGGTTCTTTGGTAAGCAGGAAGATAGAGAAATGCGTTCAGAACTGCTTATATTCATAAAGGCAAAGGTTAAGACAGATCAAGTGTTAGCGGGAATGTAAGGCTTTATATTTTGTGATCCCTTCTAAAAGGGCATAAAGTTTTTTTAACTTATCATTTTCACTTACAGGTTCGCCTAATAGCCATTTGTCGTCGTAGATATCGTTAAGTTCATGATCTTCTTTTTCAGGTGCTTCCTGTATAGGAGCTGCTGCTTCGACACTATAGATTTGCTCCATGATCGGTGCTTCTTCAGGGTACGGCCCGTGGAATTCTTCCGGTTCGCTCTTAGCGTCCTCTATGGTGTCGTGTTCTCCAAGTTCTGTGTCTGATAGTGATGTGAGGCCTAATTCCTCTTCGACTTTGTTGAGCTTTTCTTTTAGTATGGAATTATCAGGATCAATAGAAAGAAGCTTTCTGTAAACCTCCGCTGCTTTTTCTTTTAATCCCTGAGACTCAAGAAGTTCTCCCATTGTCATCGTGCTCAATTCTGTGAGTATTTTTTCAGCATCAAGCTCTGTTGGTGCATCTTCTTTTTTGAAAGCCAGATTAGCAGGTTTTTCCTGGAACTTTAAAGATTCCTCTTCTTCAGCATCCAGATTTGCAAATTCTGGCGGGTCAAAGTTAGGAACCGGAGGTATATAATAGCTATCCTTTTCTTGATGTTCATCCGGCAAAAAACTATCCGGTGCTTTTTCAACAGAACCTTCCATCTCTGCTATTACCCTTTTCGACTCTTCATCCTTAGGGTTAAGGAAAAGCACAGTTTTATACGACTTTAGGGAGTTGTTCTTGTCCCCTATCATGCTGTAGGATTGTGCCAATAATTTTTGTGCAAGATAGTTGTCTGGTACTTCTGAAACAACTTTTTCCAACTCTTTTATGGCAGCGGTGTAAAGTGCTTTATCAAAGTAACATCTTGCTAATGCGACTATTCCGCTTGTGAAATTTGGATGATATTCAAGACCTTCCCTGCATATGTCCATTGCCTCGTCGATAAGTCCGCTTTTCCTATAAGCTTCTGCAAGCGGGGCAAATACCCTTGAACGAGGATTTTCCTGATATTCCTTAAGGTACTTCTCAAGATTTGGGTCGTACTTTGGAGACATAGGGTAATGATATTTGAAAAAAGTACAGTTTTCAATGATTATTAAAGCCTTCCAGGCCTGTCTTACCGCTCATTTTAAGTCATCTTGTATGCTTAAAAGACGTCGTCTCATCCTCATTCGTTGTAAAAGTAAAGTATTTGTATTGTATTTAGAGTCTCTTTCTCCGAGTAGCCTCTAAATCCAACAAATACTTTATTTTTACTTCCTCATGGAATGGACTCCTTTGTGTTTAAAATAACTTAAAATGAGGGGGGAGGCAGGCATGGAGCATAATATTCCTGGGGTGATTGTGCGGACGTATTTGACTTAGTAAATCTCTCTTGTTATTAGTACTATACACAACAACATAAAGGGGACCCTAACAATGAAGCAAACCTATGATCAGAAGAAAGTCCAAGAGACAATAAACGCTATAAAAATGCTTTCTGCAGACGCTGTAGAAAAGGCCTGTTCTGGACATCCAGGGATGCCTCTCGGTTGTGCTGATACGGCTTTTATATTGTGGCAATACTTCCTAAGGTTCAATCCAAAGGACCCTAATTGGCTAGGTAGGGATACCTTTATCCTTTCTGCCGGGCATGCTTCTATGCTGCTGTATTCGTTGCTTCACATATATGATTATGGAGTTGGCATTGAGGATATAAAAAAGTTCAGACAGTTGCATTCAAAGACCCCTGGTCATCCCGAATATGGTATTACCGACGGTGTAGAAACTACTACCGGTCCCTTGGGACAAGGTTTTGCGAACGGAATAGGGTTTGCAATAGCAAAAAAGGTCTTACAGTCAAGAACGAGCAAGCCAGAACTGTTCAATTCAAAGGTTTATGCAATAGTAAGCGACGGTGATATTATGGAAGGGATCACCAACGAGGCTGCAAGTCTTGCAGGTAATCTTGGCCTGGATAACCTTATATACATATATGATAGCAATAAAGTATCAATAGAAGGACCTACCAGTCTTACTATGAGTGAGAACGTCGCTAAACGTTTTGAGGCATTAGGTTGGAAGGTGCTTGAGATCGATGGGTTTGATCATTCTCAGATAATGGGAGCATTGAATACAGCTAAAAGACACATCGGAAGTCCAATGTTGATAATCTCCAATACCGTCATAGGAAAGGGCGCCAATAAAAAAGAAGGCAAGAGCTCTTCGCACGGTGAACCATTGGGCAAGGAAGAATTGCAGTGTCTTAGGAATAACTTGAAATGGGATCATGATCCTTTTACGGTTCCAAAAGATGTTTATGAGTTTACGAAGGAAAAGACTTTATTAATGCAGGCTGAGTATGATGCATGGCAAAAGGAATTTGAAGCCGCTAAAAAAGATCCTACGTTCAAAAACACTTTGGAAGGGCTCTATTCAAAGGAGCTTTCTGCTAAACTTTACGAAGAGCTAAGATCGTCCTTGACCGGTAAAAAGGATGCGACAAGAAGTATCTCTGGTCGCTGTATACAGATAATTGCAAAACACGTCGTTAGCTTTATGGGTGGTTCGGCTGATCTTGCTCCGTCAAACAAGACCAATATTGCAGAGGCTGGTTCTATAAAGAAAGGCGACTACAGCGGCAGGAACATGCATTTTGGCATAAGGGAACATGCAATGGGAGGAATAGTCAATGGTATGGCCCTTAACGGTAATGTTATCCCTTACGCCGCAACATTCCTTATATTCTCGGATTATATGAGACCTAGTATAAGGCTTAGTTCGTTGATGAAGCAACAAGTAGCATATGTATTTACCCATGATAGTGTTTACGTCGGAGAGGATGGTCCTACACATCAACCCATAGAGCAACTTAGTTCCTTGAGGCTGATCCCAGGACTAATGGTTCTACGTCCTGCAACTGAACAAGAGGTGGTGGAAGCTTGGCTTATGACCCTTGAAAGAAAGGACGGTCCAACAGCACTGCTCCTTACTAGACAGAACATTGATCCTATAACGGATATATCTTACGATGCTGTTGTTACAGGAATAAGAAAGGGAGCCTATATAATAAAGAAGGAAACAGGTTCTTTAAAATGTGTTGTTGCTGCTTCTGGAAGCGAACTCACTCTTGCTATAAAGGCCAGAGAGGCTTTGAAGGCGGAAAGTTGGATGAGGATAGTCTCTGTCCCATGTATGGAACTGTTCGTTTGCCAGGAGGAAGGATATAAGGCCTCCATCATACCAAATAATGTAAAACGTATATCTATAGAGGCTGGAAGCACAAGATTATGGGCAGATGTAGTAGGTCAGGATGCATTAAAGATAGGTATAGATACTTTTGGTATCTCCGCACCTGCAGAGGCTGTGGCCAAGGAAAAGGGCATCGACCTTGACTCCGTAGTAAAAAAGATCTCCGATTACATATAACATCCACAAGACCTCATTTACTTTTTAGGTCATGGTCTTTGTTCGAAGCCATTCTAAAGTTCGCCGGATCACACCGGCAGTCCTACGGATTGTACCTCGGACTGCAAGTTCACCAAAAGTCTTTAAACAACGGCTAACTTAAGAATGGCTAACTCTCTACGACAATGACCTAAAAAGTAAATGAGGTCTTGTGGATGGAAGGTTTTTGGGTACTAAAAAACCCTGCAGAAGCATGTTCTGCAGGGTTTTTATAGTGTTGATTAATTTAACAATTACAGGTCGAAGGATACCATAGGTCCAACGTTGATCTGCCACAGTCTCTCACCAAAGTTACCTTTGTTGAAAGCGTAGTTAAATGTAAAGTCAAGACCCATCTTCATACCTTCAGAAACCTCAAACAGAGCGCCAACGCCAATCTTCATACCGAACAAATTGCCGGTAGTGGCTCCAGCTCCTGCAACGATTTCTCCAACTCTAACATAGTTGTAACCAAAACCTAACTTAGCATAGGAGTAAGGCATTTCCAATCTAGCTTCTGGAGAAATAAGTACGCTGTAAGCCCAAACTCCATTTCCCTTTGCCATTGTGAAATCCAAACCTGCGCCGATGCTGAAGTCCTTGATGAAACCAGTGTCACTGTACAGTGAATAGTACATTGCTGGTCCAATTACGAAACCATTGTAACCGCCCTTAAGTCTTGCATAACCAAATTTTGCATCAAACTTCATGTCGCTTGCAAAAAGTGGAGTAGCAAGAAGAGCAACTACTGCTACCAAAAAAATCTTCTTCATTCGATTCCTCCTCTTTTAAGATACTTATTCTTTTAAAACCAACAAACAGATTATTAATTGCATATTTGATTATGTCAAACATAAAATTAAATACTTTATTCATTATTTACCAAATTAATGACGCAGCGTATAAAGGTATTAGGGATAGGAAAAATGTAGTTGACTGCATCCAAGTTTTTGGTTAAACATCAGCATCGGCCTGAAGCCCAGGTAGCTCAGTCGGTAGAGCAGTAGACTGAAAATCTACGTGTCGGCAGTTCAATCCTGTCCCTGGGCACCATGCTTTTAACGGAGGCTCTTTATGCATAAAAGTAAGCATTTTGACAACAGGATAGTGAATAGGAACATAAAAAAGAAGCTTATAAGCCAAAAGGATCTCGATGCTTTTAGAAAGGAACTGGAAGATGACAGTAACAGGCTTGAGGTTATAAAGGTCGACGATGATACCGACGACGAAATGCCAAAAGCTGACGACTATAAAGACTAATATCTTAGATCTTAAAAAAGCTTAGACGACCAGTCCGCGAATATTTCTTGCTGTGGCCTTGTATAGTAGAAGTATTACTCCTTGAGCGCCCTATTTATTGTACAACTATTTGAAATTATTATATTTATTCTAATTAACAAAGATTGATCCTCTTAAAAATAAAAAAGCCGGAAGGGATATCCCTTCCGGCTTTTTTGTATAAAGTTCTTTTTACTTATATGTCGTATGCCATTCTGAAGTAAACTCCGAAGCTGCTACTAGTATAAGCTTTGTCGGTGTTGAACAACTTGAATTCGTCAAGTGATGTAGATGTAACAAGCTTTGTTTCCAATTTGAATGCATCAGATACTGCATATATGAATTTTGGGAGCGTAAGTTCAAATGTGTTAGACCATGCTGCAGGCTGTATAGTAAGCACTGTACCGTTATCGTCGATAACTTCATCTGCGAACTTATAAGCGCTGTCCAATGCTATAGAAGTTTCAAAGGATAATGCGCCTACTAATTTATGGTTAAATACGGTCTTTATGCCACCCTTGAACCTTGTGTTAGGGGCTAGCTTTTCCCAGTCAAGATTGTTCACTGTTACTGTTCCATCGCCTGAGCCGATAGGTCCAGTTGAATATCTGTTTATAACAGGAATAGCTTTTGCTTCGAATTTTACAAAGCCCTTGCTGTTGTTGATCTTCTGTGTCCATTTGCCCTTGAATTCTATACCGAGGATCTTTCCAAAATCTCTGGATGCTTGTGTGGTAGGTAAAGATAACTTTACATGTCCATCTAACTGGCCAAGATTATCTTCTGTATGATAGATATCGCTGTAGGCAGCCATAACTGTAAGATCATCAAATTTGAATTGGCGGTCGCCTGTTGAGCCAGTCGTCCAGTTCCAATACATATCCTGTTCTATCTCTATCGTTATATGTTTTGTTGGTATGTAGTCAAAAGCGATATCCAATTCGTTCTTTAGCTGATCATCCATTTTGAAACCCTGTGAGACCTCATCAGCTATACTTCCTGCGAATTTTGGATATTCTTCTGTGGACTCAATGTCCTTTGCTATCTGGGTGGTGCTTGTAGGAGTTGGTATGGCAACTGTTGACGTTGCAGCTAGTTGAGCTGTTTCTGCAGGCTTTTCCTCTGTTTTTGCAGCTGCTAAAAGATTTGCTTTCCTAAGAGCTTCCATTTCTGCTTTTAGCTCTTCGTTCTGCTTAGCAAGCTTTCTGAGTGCTATAGCCCTTTCCCTTGCCTTCTTCTCTGCAAGTGAATCGGTCTTTTTGACCTTCTTAACCTTTGCTACCTTGTTCCTTTTTACTGATTTTTTT
>CAYVOB010000066.1:0-8425 GCA_964452945.1 uncultured Bdellovibrionales bacterium | reverse complement strand
AAGCAGAAAAGCAAAGACTTGAAACAAAGATTTATGTGCAACAGCACCATAACATTGATTTTGACACCGCATTAAAAGAGGTAATGGAGTTTGTTGAAAAGCCCTTATTCATACTGGGTACAAGGAAATGTAAGGCAAAAACAGCTTGTTCAAAAATTGGTTTTTGCACGACCTTTTGTAATTGACGTAAAAAATGGAATTGGAACCGTCGAACTCTCGCTACCATTCAGGCTGTTACAGGAAAACACTACTAACAAAACACAGTTGGTGGAGGTGCCGGGAATCGAACCCGGGTCCGTGGACCTTCAACTGTAGCTTCTACATGCGTAGCTTACGATTTGTTTAAGTATTAAGGTCTCCCGTAAGCTGGATCCCTCAATACCTGGTCTGTTTAATTTTCGCCTTACAAGGAACAGACGATCCTTACTTTGGCTAGACCGAATGGTTTACACCCTGTTCCGCGCCTCGGCCATGCGCGGACAGAATGGCTGCTTATAAGTTAAGCAGCAAGAGCGAATGATTCGCCAGTTAAAAAAATGCCGGATTTTTTACGAGGCCATCCGACTTCCTCGGCACGCCACTACAATCTCAATTGAACACGTCGAAACCTGTTCACCCCCAATTTCAAAGAACAATAACTGCATAAAGCTCCCAAAATGGTGCCCAAGTCAAACAAATTTTTATTTACTGCCGAGACAGTGCTTTGACTCCTGGTGACTTTTTTTGTCAAAACAGCCCTATTTCGTCACTTTATAGGCCTTTATAAACTTTTCAACCTATTGATACAACTAGATTAAATTATATATGTCCGCTGGCACACTGATTGCAACATATGTAACAAGAAGGCGCGCAAAAATAAGGGGGTTTCTTAAAGTGGCTTTAGTTAATAGAGAAAATTTGATGTCAATTTCCTATCAGGAAGATGTCAGTGACAATTATGGGCACATTGAGGCAGCCAAAGAATTAATAAATAATATTAATAAGTTAGAAGAACTAGAAAAAAGATTGTCTTTTATGCTAAGAGAGATTGACCTTGCAGTCAACAAAGGTTAAAAATATAGGCCTACTAAACATCATTCTGAAGTAAGGTTTCCCCCTAAAAAAGAATGATAACGAAGCCCCGAAGGAAACTTCGGGGCTTTTTTATTTATCGACGAAGCTTAGTTCAGGTGGTTCTTCTTATTAAGGATATTGTTCTCTACTATATGGAAATAGGTCCTCACAAGCAGACTTTTTTCATCTTCGCTAAGATTATCAAAGAAAGATCTCCTTCCGTTTATTGTAGGAGTAGACATGAACATCTCGAGTAAGCGCTCTGTTGCCCTAGCCTTATTCTCGTCAAAGATATCGGTATCGGTCCCGTTATCTCTACAGAACTTTTTTATTGTTTCATTATCGAATAGAACATGGAATCCATTCATGGACTGCTGAATGATGTATTGTATCTCCTGCATTTGAGCTACGTTTATACGTATCATACCTATATAAGACAACAACAGCGCCTAAAGGGGAAGTATATTTAGTTAATTGCGACAGTTATTTGTCACTTTAACTTGAGTAAAGCAGCCCCTATCTTCTCCATACCCTCTTTTATCTGGTCAAGGGAGGTAGCGACAGAGAACCTTATATTATTGTCCATACCGAAGGATTCACCAGGAACAACTGCAACACCGGCTTCCTCTAATAAGAATGTTGCCAGATCTACAGAATCCTTTATCACTTTGCTGTTGAAGGATTTTCCCAAATATTTATCTATGGTAGGAAAGACATAAAAAGCACCGTCGGGTACCACACAGTTAGAAAGCGGCATATACTTTTTTATCAATTCAACGGTCGTAGTTGTCCTTTCCTCATAAGCTTTTACCATCGGCACTATAAAACTCGTATCTTTTAGTGCTTCAACACAAGCATGCTGTATGAATGTCGGTATATGCGACAACAGGTGTGACTGGAACTTTGTCATGGCCTTGATTATATTCTTAGGGCCGGCAGCATATCCAACACGCCAACCGGTCATACAATATGATTTTGAAAAACCATTTATTGTAATGGTGTTCTCATATATCTCTTTACTTAAAGCGGCTGTGGAGACAAAACTACGTCCTGTAAAGATTATTTTCTCATAAACCTCATCCGATATTATAATGACACCCTTTTTAACACACCAGTTGGCAACATCTTCAAGTTCGTTTTGTGAATACAGCACACCAGTAGGATTAGACGGATTGTTCAAAATAAGGACTTTAGTTCTTGGAGTAAAAACCCTATCAAGGTCTTTCACACTGATCTTATATCTTGAACTGGCACTGGTCTCGATGAACACAGGGATACCCCTGGCAAGCTTTACCATATCGGGATAACTGACCCAGTATGGAGAAGGGACCAAGACCTCATCCCCTTGATCTATAAGTGCACAGAGTGCAGAAGATATAGCCTGCTTTGCACCGCACGTTATTATTACTTGTGTTGGATCATATTCAAGATCATTCTCCTTCTTCAATTTTACACAAATACTCTCCCTTAGGGCCTTCACACCCTCAGTCTCTGAGTACTTGGTAAGATTTGCGTTCAGCGCCTTGTATGTGGCATCCTTTATGAACTGCGGAGTTTCAAAATCCGGTTCACCGACAACAAGACTTATTATCTTTTTGCCTTTGGATTTTAGCTCTATGACCTTTTGATTAACAGCCATAGTTTTGGAAGGTGTGATAGAGTCAAGCCATTTAGCGGTGTTCATTTAATTTCCTCTCTACAAAAGGTGTTACAAAAGCAGAAACATCACTCCCATGTTTTGCAATATCCTTGATCATGGAAGAGCTTATATAAAAATATTTTCCTCTGGTGGTAAAGAATATCGTTTCCACCTCTGGAGCAAGACGTCTATTCATTGTTGCTATCTGGAATTCATAATCAAAGTCGCTCACAGCCCTAAGGCCCCTTATTATCGCACTGGCCTTTACTTTTTTTGCATAATCCACGACTAGACCCTCAAAGGCCGTAACAATTATCCTTTTTTCATCCTTTGTGGCATCTTTTATCATCTCAGCCCTTTCTTGAACCGTAAACATGGTCGACTTTGAACCATTTTCTGCGACTATCACATGCAGAACATCAAAGAAAGGAAGAGCTCTTTGTAATATGTCCAAGTGCCCATTGGTAAATGGGTCAAAAGAACCAGGGTATACAGCAATGTTCTTCATGATCCAAAAACCTCCTCGGCCATGTAAGAGCTCCTAACATACACCCCTGCAAAGACATAGTCAAAACCTAAAGCTAAACCGTATGCTTTAGCGTCATCAAAGAATTTTTTATCATAATATTTTTGAACATTCATTGCACGTTCTGATGGTGGAGCAAAATACTGTCCGATAGTAAGTATCTTCACCCCTACATCAAGGAGTTCATGCATCGTCTCCTTTATTTCTTTATCTGTTTCTCCAAGTCCGACTATCAGCCCTGATTTGGTCCTAACGCCGCTTGCTGAAGCATATTTTAGAACAGAGAGTGTCCTTGAATGATCCGCTAGTGGCCTTATTAAAGGCGACAATCTTCTTACTGTCTCTATGTTGTGATTAAAAATATCCGGCTTTGCAGAGAGCACCACCTCTATGGCCTCTGTAGAACCCTTAAAGTCCGGTGTTAAGACCTCTATACTGGAGCCAGGCATAGTACTCTTTACTGTTGTTATAACTTTACTGAAATGTGAAGCGCCACCATCGGCAAGATCATCCCTGGTGACGGAGGTTATAACGACGTGCCTTAATCCCATTTTCTTTACAGCCTCTGCTATCCTTAAAGGCTCATTGTGATCCAAGGGAACCGGTACTCCTGTCATCACATTACAGAACTTACAGTTCCTTGTGCAAACATCTCCCATTATCATAAAAGTTGCGGTCTTTTTGGAAAAACATTCGGCTATATTGGGACACATTGCCTCTTCGCATACAGTATGCAAACAGGAAGCACGCAGGAGTTTTTTTACCTCGTGCAAGCCCGATAATCTGATCTTCTTTTTATGGTCTGGTCTCTGCATTTACAGGTAGTGATATACCACTACTCTCACTGGCACTCAAAGGGAAATAAAGTCTGTACTTATTCTGTCCGTCATTATGCTCAAAGGAGCTGTACCCTTTACATCCCTTAACTATCTTTTCTGTAACAAAAAGAGCGAGACTGCCAAAGCCGGTACCGACCGTGTTTACCGGAATACCATTGTCGCTCACCTCAAGAAGCAGCATGGAAGAATCCCTCTTAGCGGAGATACTTATAAAACCAGGGACACCTTTTTTTGAGATCAATTCCATAGATGTATTTATTATGTTCATCAAAGATTGTACAAGCTCGTTAAAGACCGCCTTAACAAATAGGCCACTGCCATCAGCATCTATCTTTAGTTTTATATTCTCGTGCCTTATCTGGAGCTCTACCAATGGAACCAGCGTCTTAAAAACTGAACTGAACTCAAGGTCCCTTATCTCTTCATCCTTGGATGTTCTGGAAAAATGCAAAAGATTATCAACTATCTGTTTGCATCTTTGCGCAGCACGTTCCATTTCCTTTAGGTCCTCATAATATTGGTCATGTTCTTTGGCCTCTGAGATCAATATTTGAAGCAGGGCTATGATGCCGCCTACAGGATTATTTATTTCGTGAGCGACTGAACCAGCCAGTATACCTATCTCAGCAAGCTTTTCTGAGTACACAAGCCTTTCCCTGTAATTTATCTGATCTGATATATCCTTATAAAAATGGACCGCGCTTAGAACCTGTTCATTGTCCTTTATCGGATACGACCAAGTGGTATAAAAACGTTTATCACTTTGGGCTGTTACCTCGGAACCTACAGGGAGCCCTGTTGTAAAGGCCTTTCTTATATTGCAACCAACACATGGTATCTTCGATCTTTTTGTCTGGAACACGTCATAACACTTTCTTCCGGCAATGTCCTTTAGGTTCCCCCCTGTAGACTCAGCAAACGCCTTGTTCGCCCTCAAGATATTGAATCTGTCATCTACTATCACTATGGGGTCGTCTATTGAGTCAAAAGATGCCTCCCATTGTCTTTTTATCTTTTCCAGCGCATAAAAATGGACTATCTTCTCTACAGAGACAGCAACAACGTCGCTAACCTTCTCAAGAAAATCTATCTCGTGAGAGCAAAAAACCCCTTCTTTTTGGAATGTTATCTCCCCCAACGAGCATCCGGAACAAAATAATGGTAAAGACAAAAAACCCTCTGTAGAAAAATGCACCTCATTGTCCTTTTGACCCAAATTTACTTTAACGCTCTTTATATCCATGTGTTCAAAAAGTGCTTTGCCGACTCCAACCTCTATTGATCGAGTATCGTCAACACCCTGGAGTGAATTGAGCACGGAATTCATTACCTCAAACTCAGTATTGATACCCTTAATGGCAAAAGCCGATGTCTCAATGTCCGTTTGCTGCTCTATGCCTTTGTGTTCAAGAGCCTCTTTTAGTTTAACTAGATAACGGGTCCTTGCTTCGGCCCTTGCGACCAAAACCGAGTTATACCTTGATATATCTATATATTCTACGGCGTTGATAATGGCAGATGCAAGTTCCTCTTTTGTGACCGGATTAAACAGTATCCTGAATACCCCGCACCTATTTATAGCGTCCTTTATGGTCTCAAAATCTGCGGTGTCACACAGTAATATCTTTGCAGATGTTATGTTGAGACGCTCCAATTCATAAAAAAGGTCCATCCCTGTAATTCCTGTAGCTATCACACAGTCAGGATGGAATTGTTTAACAAGGGACAAAGCCTCTGAGGAGCTCTCTTCTTCATATATTGACGGTGTAAACTCAAACTCCTGGCCCAGGATCAATTGCTTTAACGTACTTGTATTTTTATCACTGCCGCCAAAAATAAGAACGCGTCTTTGAACTGGTTCAGTCGTATTTAGAATATCGAGAGACAAACTTTTGATACCTCCTCAAGAGGACTATCATAAGCATCTAATAACATAGATGGGACTTCTGATAACGGAACGTTGCTGTTATGCACTTCATCCACGAAGGGGAGCATCGTCCTCTTTTCTGATATTTTCCCTTGTATCCTCGAAGGGGAGGAGACTATCTTAAGCAGCGAGGTATGTTCCTTTACGAAAGATGTGTAAGCCTTTGCTTGTGAACTGTCCTTGCTTTTATGATCCAGCAGCAACACCGACTGCGAGAGCTTATCTCCCATAAATGAACTAAGGTCCTTGATCATATCAACATGACAAAATGGCATATCAAGCAACAGTATGTCTACGTCGCCCCAATTAGTATTTATGATCATTTTCTTTATGAACTTTAGGATAGCTTCCTTGTCCCACAAGAGGGGTTTTGAATCACTACCCATAAAAAGTAATGGGCTTAAGTATGGAAATCCCATTTGTGATGCCGGAGGGACTATACCTCCGGGAACTATTTCTAGACCTTCCGCATCCTCCATACCCATATAATACGGTAAATACGCAGACATTGAGGTCTCTAAAAGGGCTGTCTTATAACCCTTTTGCTTTATCTTAGCCGCAAGCAAAAGAGAGAACAAGGTAAGGCCACAACCACCCTTGTTGGAAGTCACCGCTATCGCCTTTCTTATCATGCCAAGCCTGGTCTTTTTTAACCACGCGTTATGTATATGTTTATCGAGCTCACAGATGAACGATTTCTCACAAAGCTCACATTCATGCATCCTTAAACAGTCCATAATTACTAAAACTTAAGCACAGCGTGGGGAAAAAGTCACTTGAAAAGCATAGTGCACAAGTGTAAAAGGGGGCCTATGAACCTAGACCCCATCAGCTGTAGGATCATTCGCTCATGCATGGATTATGCGGCAACAAGGAATATTGACCTTGAGCACATTCTATCCAAGTATGAATACAGTGCCGAGTTATTAGATGATTCATATAACTGGGTCTCCGTTGAGTTCTTTAACGAGATAATAGCCAAAATATCCTCTGAAACAGGTAAAACAGAAACTGCTTTTGAAATAGGTGGTGACAGCACCCTTAGGAATAGTTGGGGCGATATTGAGAACGTCATAAAGGCCATCGCCAATCCCAAACCTATTCTCGTGAACGTTGAACGATTCACATCATA
The DNA here is from genome assembly GCA_964452945.1 of uncultured Bdellovibrionales bacterium. GTDB lineage: Bacteria > Bdellovibrionota > JAFGOL01 > JAFGOL01 > JAFGOL01 > CAYVOB01. Next base: position 1,309 of record CAYVOB010000066.1, on the reverse strand, counting down.
TTTTTTAAGGGTAAACGTACTCAAAGTCGTAGATACAGATAACGTTTCTGTGACAATTAAGTCTATAGATCAAACTGGACTTTACGGTAATGCGATCGAGTTCATTCTAGGCGCCTTGATATCCATACCAAGATTATGGGGTGCGAACGATCTTTCTGCCGTACGGTACAAGGATGAAAGCATTAGGATCAACTTTGGTCCAGAACCATGTTTTTTTGACACCGCTAATGATTACAAAAAATACTCTCCTAAACTGTTGGAAGAGATAATCGTCGGTCTTGAAAGAACAAAAAAAACCATAGAACATAAGAACAAGGAGCTAGAGAGAAAAAACAGGGAATTAGAAAAGGCTTACGCTGAACTAGAAAAGACAATGAATGAGAAGGTCCAGAATGAGAAAATGACGACGATAGGAGAACTTTCCACCGGCATCGCACACGAAATAAACAATCCACTAAGCTTTGTAATAAGTAATCTGCAGAGCCTGAAAAAATATTTCACTTCAATAATACATGCAATAGAAAAAGACGGTGCGCCTTCTAAAGAAATGCTAAGCGATATTCCTCAGCTAATGCTCGAAACGGAGGATGGCCTGAACAGGGTCAAAAAATTGGTAGAGGAGATGAACTTCCTTGCACATCCCGGCTCAGGAGAAAAGATAGAGACTGATATAGTAGATATAATCCGTACAGCCATACAGGTAACTTCAAGCTCCCATAAAAACGTAGCGATCATAGAGGAGCAATACCAACATAAAAGCAAGGTGCTCTGCACTCCATCAAAGTTATCGCAGGTATTCATGAACGTTATACTTAATTCCGTGCACGCCATAAAAGCCAAAAGCCAGAACGGAGAAAAAGGGAAGATTAGGATCTCGACCAAAGAGCATAGCGGAATAATAGAGATCTCCGTCAGGGATAACGGTATAGGTATCAAAAAAGAAGACCTGCCCTTTGTATCCACACCCTTCTTCACAACTAAAAAAGCCGGAGAAGGTACTGGCTTGGGGCTTAGCACAGCTGTATCAATACTATCAGCGCATAAAGGCAGGATGGCTTTTGAGAGTTTTTATGGTGCCGGTACCACAGTGAACATAATCCTACAGACATCCCTGCTCGAGAAGGTCGAAAAGGGGCTTTTTGAATAGCATTGCCAGTGGAGCTCTGCATGTGTAAACATTTTATACAACCTTATAAAAAGAATACTACCGGGGACGGGCTACTAGGACTGGTTGTTTTAACATAACTACTTGTAATTAAAAGTTTTTTTAATAAAAACCGGGCTTGGCATATTGCTTGCATTAAATAAG
>CAYVOB010000065.1:0-8495 GCA_964452945.1 uncultured Bdellovibrionales bacterium | reverse complement strand
AAACATTAAAAATATTGACTGATGAAAAAGGCGAACTAAAAGATCATTTTATAACGTTGAACAGGGATGATCTTGATGAGCCAAGCCCAAATATCTGTGCAGGTATAAGATGGTTGTTTCAAAAGAGAGAATTGGCATCATGGCGTCTTAAAAGAGATGCAACTTGGGAAGATGCCATTGAAGAATATAAAGGCATTTTAGCTCAAAGACTTTCTGGCAAGCCATACAATAAAGATATTATGCTGAGGTTTAGAGAGAAATTGATGAGGTTAAAAAAGAAATGAAAAAAATTGTTTTCTTGATATTCGTTATTTCATTTTTGTTGTTTGTTAGCTCTTGCAGTAAAAAAACAGAACATATTAAAAAGTACCCTAACGGTTTAATATCTGATACTGACTATGGTATTTTAAACGAGAACGATCTTGCTGTTGAGACTTTAAATGTTAGATGTCTGACAAAATTTTCAGAAACTGATAATAGATGTCCATACCCTCGCTGGCAATGCTTCAAGACTTCGTCGCTAAGAATGACTTGTGAGGATACAGGTTTTGGTGAAGATTACAAAGAAGAAATGGGAGGCCTTATTATCTCTATAAATGATGAGAATAAGCTTCATGAATATTTTTTTCGGCATACAATTCCGCTTTCTTCTTGTTACGCATACAAAGAAGAAATAGAAGGTGTTATCCGTGGCGAAAAATACTTTTGCATTGTAGGAGAGTTCATACAAGCAAAAGATAATCAATATAGCTGGGTGTATGATAAACTAAAAACCAAGAAGGGATGCCAGGAGTGGTTTGAAGGGACTTGCGATTATTCTTCCTGGGTCAGAAGTCATAATTATAAGATTGTTAAATAAATTACAGACATCAAGGCCTTTTTTCTTGTAACTTTTTGTAATGTTTGATCAAAGCTAGTGCCGGCAAGCCTTCCAAGCAGTGTCATAAGCTTCCTATTTTGGTACTCCAGTCTTGGGTATTAATAAAACATTTCTCTTTAATTTAAAGTAGTTACAAGCCTGGCTTTTTTGGTTGGGGCTATATTGGAGCTACTCTAAAAATAAAAGTTAGTCTTTTTGTGACATCTATGTGAATAAACCCCCTCGGGTGTATACAGCAAGACATTTATTTTCTATACTCACAGTGGAGCTATCATGAGCATTGGGAAAGTCCTTATAGTTGAAGATGATCCGAATATATCAAAGTTGGTGGATTATAATCTTCAAAAAGCCGATTTTAAGACCAGAGTGGTTAACTCTGGAGAAGATGCTATTGCATTTTTAGAGAAAGAAAAATTTGAGATCATTATTCTGGATATAATGCTTCCCGGAATGAACGGCATGGAGGTCTGTAGAAAAGTTAAGAACAATAAAAAATTATCTTCAACAAAAGTATTAATGTTGACTGCCAAAGGTGAAGAGGTCGACAAGGTCCTTGGCTTCGAGCTCGGTGCTGATGATTATGTTGTAAAACCCTTCAGCCCTAGGGAGCTTGTGCTTAGGGTAAAAGCGATACTCAGAAGGAATGAGACGGTTGAGGATGTATTAACCTATGGTACATTAAAGGTCGACGTTAAGAACCAATGTTCTTCCATATGCGGTTCCCAGTATGCTTACAGGAACTATCCTTGGACTATCACGTGCCGCAGGGGAGACAGCACCTATATTGTTCACAGGAGCAGCCTTTTATCTACCACAGCTTCCAAAGACGATATTTGATCAGTTCATGGCGCTACCTTATCATTTATATATTTTGGCGACACAACATCATGCTATCTCCGATGTAAGGCCTATAGCGTATGGTACAGCGTTGGCGCTTATATGTTTAGTATTCGCCATGAATCTTGGTGCGGTGATATTGCGATACAGGCTAAGAAAGAATAGGAAGGAATAATATGAACACAGTTATTGAAGCGAAGAATTTTAATTTTTATTATGGCAACTCAAGAGCGCTTACCGACATAGATATTAAGATAGACAGGAATTCTGTTACAGGCATCATTGGGCCGTCAGGGTGTGGTAAATCAACATTCTTAAGAAGCCTTAATCTAATGAACAACCTTATCCCAAATATCCGCTACGATGGTGAAGTATTTGTGGACGGGATAAACATTCTGAACAAGGATATTGACGTTGTTGAATTAAGAAGAAGGGTAGGTATGGTATTCCAAAAGTCTAACCCGTTCCCAAAGTCTATTTTCGAGAACGTGGCATACGGGTTGAAAATTAACGGGATAAAAGACAGGGCATTTATAAACCAAAGGGTTGAGGGGAGTTTGAAAAAAGCTGCACTCTGGGAAGAGGTAAAGGACCGTCTTGATGCAAGCGCATTTGATCTTTCTGGTGGTCAGCAACAGCGTCTATGTATAGCAAGGGCTTTGGCCGTGGAACCGGAGATACTTTTGATGGACGAGCCTGCATCTGCACTTGATCCTACAGCGACATTAAAAATAGAAGAACTTATACAAGAACTAAAAACACAATATACTATCATAATCGTTACTCATAACATGCAACAGGCAGCTAGGGTATCTGATCACACGGCATTCTTTATGATGGGGAAATTAATAGAGTATAATAAGACTGGTTTAATATTCACTAATCCTGAGAAGAAGATAACAGAAGATTATATCACCGGAAGGTTTGGATAATTAAATAGGAGGTTAGTAATGATGGATAGAAAATTTGATGAAGAGCTTAATGAACTTAACAACAAGCTCATAAAAATGGCGTCGCTGGCTCAGGAATCGATATTCCTCTCTATAGAGGCGCTTAAGAACAGGGATAAGGGCCTTGCTGAAAAGATAATAGAGAACGATAGGGTAATTGATGCATTTGAACTTGGAATAGATGATTACTCTGTTGAACTTTTGGCAAGGAGACAGCCATTGGCAAGCGATCTAAGATTTTTAGCAACTGCAATGAAAATAAACGGCGAGCTGGAGAGGATAGCAGATCTTTCTGTCAACATCGCCAAAAGGGTGGTGGACTTGTCTGACCAGCCTCTTTTAAAGCCATTAGTGGATATCCCCGTTTTTAGCCAACTCTCTATTACAATGGTCAAGGAAACAATAGATGCGCTCGTTAACAGAGATGCGGACCTTGCAGAAAAAGTCATTAAAATGGACGCTGAAGCCAATCGTCTTAGGGATTCCATACACAAGGAGCTTGTAACAGATTATATTGCTAAAGATGCAAGTACCGTTTCAAGGGCGTTATCTTTGTTTTTGGTCGCTCAGCACTTAGAAAGAATATGCGACCATGCAAAGTATATTTCAGAGTCGGTAATATACCTGGTTAAGGCCACCGTTGTTAAGCATAGTTCTCTTAGATCCTAACATAGAAGCAGTACGCGATTTTTATGTAAATACGATCAAAAAACCTATATTCTCAGCACAGACTTAATGCGGCAGTGAGGTAATATACGGTGACTAGATCCCGAAAAGTAGCAAGACTCTGTATGGTCTAATGTGGTATAAGCGTAGCCAGATCATCTATTATGTCCAAGCATGGAGGCTGGCTTATGTTGAACTGGCTAAGATCTAGATACGTTACGCCGGACGCAACTCCGTTCTTACAGGCGATCGCTTTTATATAACTGCCACTTATATAAAGACCAGTTCCACTAGGGTCTATCAGTAATGGCCCGCTAGGATTTGTTGGTTCATAAATTATAGGTGCAACGTATGGATAATTACTGCCACAATGTAAGGAGCTGCTGGTCGTTCTTATTCTTATGGAGTCCGCTCCAGGTGCAGCTATAGTTATTGTTACTTTTTGGCAGAACGATCCACTTGTTGGACTTATCGTCGGTGGAGATATTGATTGTAGGTTGTAGGTTGCTGACACCACTGCTGATGAACCTGCAGTATTGCAAGCGATGGCCTTAACTGTTGTTAGACCAGCAACACTCAAAGGAACTGTAGCATTATTTACTATCTGAGGTGAACAAGTACAAGTTGGGGTTCCGCTGGTCGAGTAGCACATCCATCCACTATTGGATGCTGATTTTAAAATTGTGATGCTTTGTGGTAGAGAGTTAAATATTGCTCCCGTTGCAGGATTGAACGTTGGTGCTAGCGGAAGTATTTTGTATGATATGTTTGTAAGAGTAGAATCCTGCATGCCAGATTTACATGCAATGGCTTTTATAGAGCGTGTCACTGGTGCGGTGGTCGAATCAGGTATGGCGATAGTACCGTATGATGCATTTATTACTGTACCGCTGGAAGGGCAAGAAGGTATTGCGCCATCTACGGTATAAACTATTTTTGAGTTCGGAGTGCTCGTGGAGAGGGCTACATAAAGATCATTACAGGTCCCTAACAGGCCACAACCTTGTCTTATTCCGTTTGTTGGAGTTATTACAGGAGCGTCAACTTGTGTAGAACTTGATCCTATAAGGTAAGACTGTCCTTTTACGGCAGATGGTGCCAGTCCATTTTTACATGCGATCGCCTTTATGGTCGTTGAAGCAGAAACAGTAATAGGAGCTGTGTATGTTGTGCCACTACTTACGCAGTCTGGGTCTAGAGGGGAAGAACCTGCTGTATATTTTATTGTAGCTCCTAGTGTTGTGGAGCTTATGCTAGCCGTTATAGGTGCAGGATGGTACACCACTAGTGGATCAAATACTGGTTTTACAGCTACAAGCGATGGATCTTTTGTATATGTTCTCTTCCTTATCGCAGAACGTTCTCCATTATCAAAAGCAGCGGCCCTTACTATCGCAGAGGAGTTTATAGTGACTTGACATGGAAGGTTGGCGCAATGGCTATCGCTTTCTGTTGGGGTTGAACCATCTAAGGTATAGTATATTTCCACCGCTGAGGCATTGTTGTGACTAATTTCAAAAGTTAATTGTGGATAAAACGATGTTGATGAAGGATTTATTGTAGGTACTTCAACATTGCCGGAATTCATATTCGAATTGTTATCGTTATCATCATCGTCTTGCCCCTGGCCGTAACCATTGTTATTGAGTGCATTGGCCGCATTTGCAGCAGCGTCGGGACTTGCTTCAGAAGAACTCCTTGGCGAGCAACCGGAAATCATTATCATCGTTAGGGCCATCAAAAATATTTTTTTATACATTACCAAACCCCCAACAACTCTTTTATTCTTTATTAATTATAACATAAATAGTATATTTTGTCAACAAAAAAATAAGGAAGCTTAGCACTCTCGTTCCTTATTTAATCGTTTCCCCATAGTTCTCTACCAAACATCAGGACAAGGAGTCATCACTGACCTGATTCCTCATAGCTTTGTTACTGATGTTTGTTATTAGTACTGTCGTCCAGTAAGTAGTGGCTTTTCTAATGGTGCCTAATACACAGTAACTAGAACAGGAGCTTCATAAATTCCCTTATAGTAAATGTGAACCATCGTTTGTCCAACACCGATAGCGTTTAATTGTGGCCCTGGGTTTAGGGGCTGGTCCACCACTATTTCCTGGTTGTCTATCACCATTGTTATATCATTCCTGCCCTCTATGTATACAACAGATCCGTCGCTGTAGACTTCCCATACAGTAAATCCAACACCGCTCCCCAGCGCCATCTTCCATTCTTTACCAATCCCCGTAGCTATTCCTGTGAGTACGACCGGTGCAGGTTTAGCCTTAACATATAAGGTGGCGATGTTACTTTTTGTAATTTTGCCGTCGATATCTTTTGCAACAAAAAAGTATTGAGTTCCATTAAGGTCTAGGCTCGCACTAGGGATGATGTAACCGCAGCCACTGTGATCAAGTACCAATTCAAAACTTGCACCTTCATAAGCAGCCTTGTACCACTCACAAGTGAAACCACCTTCTTGATTCCCTCCGCTGATAGCTGTGCTAAAACCTGTGAAATCACCCTCTGTTGCATACAAAGGGTTCTCTGTATATATGAATGCTTTAAAGGCGGGCTCTTCCGGTTTTGGTTGAGGCACAGGTTCTGGTTTTGGTTCTGGTTCTGGTTCTGGTTCTGGTGCAGGAGTTTCTACCGGTACAATCTTGCAGACGGGCTCAGATTGTAAAGCTGCCAAGAACGCTGCCTTTGCTTCTTCTGGCGTCAGAGCCAGAAGTTTTTCTTTTACTACGCTATATAGGTCAATACTCTCCTCCGTACACGTTTCCTGACACGCCGGAATTATCAACGCCGCTTTTGCTTTGGCGTAGCAGGCTTCATAATCAGCCAGTACAGGGTAATCCTCTTTAACTCCACATTCTGACTTAATGTAGTCGAACAAGATAGCATAAGCGGCATCACATTTTGCTTTATCGACGGAGCAACTTTTGGATATTTTGGTTTGGCAAGTTAGAGAATATTTTATCATGATGGAGCTTAAACCGTCTGAGTTTATGTAACAAAGACCCGGGATCTTTTTAGCCGCTGTAAGTACAGGCTCGTCGCAAGTTATCTCGACAGGGTTGCCTTCATCAAATAAAGAGCAAATGCCGATACAGTTGTTAACATCCGCATTAAGCTTCTCGCACGCACCCGCGCATGCATTCAAACAAGCGTCATAATCAGTGATGGTTAAAGGAGTTTCTGTGGCGTCGTTGCTACTTGCTGCATCCTCTTGTACAACTAGCACTTTTCCATCAGAGAAGGACAATTTACAACCAGAGAAAAGGAGTAGTACTATGGGGAAAATTGCGCATAAGTATCTTTTCATTTTTTTGGCCCTCCCGCTAACTTTTACATTATATCAAATAATGAACTTAAAGTCAACTAATTTAAAATCCTATTAATACACGGTGTTACGAGTACGCATTATTGGGCTAGGTATCTAACTAACTTTAAGACGGAGCTCAACCTTTTAAAGCCTCCCTTCCCAATAAAGCTTGATAAGTAGTTCAATACAATTTGTGGGCGTAAATAGAAACGTTTATAGAATTCCTTTTGTTTCTTTAACAATAGCTCCTTTGATAGTCCGTGGGGGACGAATACCGGCCTCCAGTAATTGAACTTAGACCAGTCCGTTGTGTCCAAGTCCCCATATTTTTTAGCTTCTGCATATTGGGGAGAGCCGGGTATTGGAGTGTTTATAGTAACAACCACCGAATCAAGTTTAATTGAGCAAGCAAGATCTATTGTTCTATTAATGGTCTCTAGAGTTTCCAGAGGGTGTCCAATTATAAAAAACCCTTTAGTTTTTATCCCTATCTTTGAACAGTGTGAGATAACTTCTCTAACCTTTTGTATAGAGATGTTCTTTTTTATCACCTTTAGGATCTTTTCGTCAGCTGACTCTATCCCGAAGGCGATGTTCCAGCATCCATTCTTTTTTAAATATTCAAGAAATTCATAGTCGACATTGTTTATCCTTGCCATGCAGGTCCATGGGAATCGTATGCCATTGTTGTTCAATAACTCGAACAGTTCATGTATTTTTTTTTTATTAATGAGGAATGTGTCGTCGATAAAGGCAACTTCCTTTATATGATATTTACCCCAAAGATACTTTATCTCCTCAAAAACACTTTTTGCCGACCTCTCCCTATATTCCCTTCCGAATACATTGCGGTCACAAAAGGTGCATTCATTTGGACAGCCCCTGCTGGTTAGGATGTTTACGACGGGCAAGGTCCTATAATTGGAAGGAGGAGGTGTGTACACACTTATGTCTGGTATGAGATCATAGGCAGGGAAGGGTATGGTATCAAGGTCTCTTATATACACCCTTCTTTGTGTTACAACGACGTTGTTGTTTGCATCACGAAATGCTATCCCTGGCATGTTATCCACAGGTGATTTTTCAGAGAGGGCATTAAAAAGTTCCAGGGTAGTTATTTCACCTTCCCCTATGATCCCATAGTCAAAAGCTTCATGGGACATTGCATGTAAGGCGTTAGATGTAACGTGGGGACCGCCTAGGACGATAGGTACGTTAGGGATTTGTGACCTTAACGCCTTGGCGACGGCAAGTGCCCTATGGAAAGCAACGGTGGTTGAGCTTATGCCAATAAAGTCAGGAGCATAACTTTTTGCTTCAGCCACGATTTGTTCTTCGGTCAGCTTTAGTGCCTCAGCATCGGTTACCTTGACTTCGTAATGGTGTTCTCTTAAGTAAGCTGCAATATAAAAGATACCAAGCGGGATCTGTTCCCCGCCGACACTTCCAACATCAGAGGAGTACCGCTCCTTCTTTGATATTGGTGGGTACAATAAATATACTTTCTTTTGCTTTTTCAACGGTTTTAACTCAGGGTCGTTATGTACCATATATTTTTCTTAATGAAAAGGCAAGGTTAAGCAAGTTCTTTGTCTATCAAGGTGGACCTTACAAAAAAAGCTTGTAACTTTGTGCGATCTTTGATAGAAGTGCGTGTCAGTAAATTGAGAGGTGATATTTATGAGCAGGAAATGTGAGATCTGTGGAAAGGGAAGCTTGAAGGGTAACAATGTAAGTCACTCTAATATAAAGACCAAGACAAGCTGGGCACCTAATCTTCAAAAGGTTAAAGCAAAGGTTGATGGTACAGTTAAGAAGATACAGGCCTGTA
>CAYVOB010000064.1:0-8651 GCA_964452945.1 uncultured Bdellovibrionales bacterium | reverse complement strand
AGCAGCAATACCAAAGGATGGTCCTAGTGCAGGCGTTACTATTGCAACATCGCTGGTATCTGCACTTACCAAGAGACCGGTAAAAAAACATGTTGCTATGACCGGTGAAATAACCATCAGAGGGCACGTCCTACCGATAGGCGGATTAAAAGAAAAAGTAATGGCCGCTTATAGAGCAGGAGTAAAGGAAGTAATTGTACCAGAAGAGAATGTGAAAGATCTGCATGAAGTTCCGGAGACTATTATGAAGGAACTGATCATACATCCTGTAAAGGATGCTGACGAGGTACTAAAACTTGCCCTTGTACTTAAGGAAGGAGAGGAGTTGTTCGTCGGTGAAGAAGAGGAATATATTTTCATCAAGGGCGATAAGGGATACAACCAAAAGACTCGCTCTGTTGATAAGCACTAATGGAGTGGAGGCTTTAAGATTATGTCCAGGATCAAACAGGCGTGGGATATCATAAAGCGTAATCCGGCACCATTGCTGGGTATAACACTTGCTTACAGCGTCATAGAATTTAGTTTGACCAAGTTCATGACCCCTTACTTTGCCAACATTTCCATTGGATCTTTCTTTGGCCCGAATTTTTTTACGATATTATCGGGGATGCTTGGTTATGAAGTATTAAGACTTATTTTCATTACAGGATTTTTCCCCATGGTTCTTATTGCACTGGATGGCGGGGATATAAATGTTTCATCCTTTAAACTGTTCATGACCAAAAAGCGGCTCATTAACATGCTTATCCTTGATGCGGTAGTCCTGCCTGTTCTATTTGCAGGATTGATACTGTTGATAGTACCCGGGGTAGTATGGTTCATCGTGTCCATAATGGCATATTTTATTGTCGCTGGGGATGAGAACGTGAACATATTGGACTCTGTATCCAAGAGCATAAGTGTAACAAAAGGATTCCGATGGATCATCTTTGCATATCTTGCGATATACTTTGTGCTGTCCATGCTGTTCTCCATGATACCCTATTTGGTGGTGCTGCTGGATACATTGCTTTCGGCCTTGTTCTATCTTGTGCTAGCCCTGACCTATAGAGAGTGTATGAGCAAAAATGTTGGGTAAGAATTATTTTGACAGGATTATAGGTCTTTTAAGGGAGTCAAAAAGATCCCAACTTGTACTCCTCATCATAGTGTTGTCCGCGATCTCATCTTTTCTTGTTAATGTGAACCTTTCTCAAAATTATGGTTCATATAAATTAGGCGAGTTTGCCGACAGGGATATAAAGGTTTCTCAGACCATTGAATTTGAGGATGAAGAAGCCACGGCAAAAACAGCAAAAGAGGCGGAAAAATTAATACCTCCGGTATTTGATTATGATGCGGGAACGCTTAATGTTGTAAAGCAAAGGGTTCATGAAGCGTTCAGGATATTAAGGCAGAACCCTACAATGAATAATGCCAGCAAGGTGTTTAACGAAACAAGCGGCGTCTTCCTGGACAAACCCACATATGAAGTTTTTTACAAGAGCGGTTTTTCCTGGAGAATGGAACGAGCTGTTCTATATGTTCTAAGTGCTGTACCTGACCGTTATATAGTCGGTGAAAAAGATACAATAATGGAGGAGAGCCTGGGGGAGGTGTTGATAAACGATATCTCCGCGATCTCTGAGGACTCATCCAAAAAAGAGACAAGGCGTATTAAAACCGAACAGCTTTTGCCGTTTGTAGTCACAGTTACTGACGTAGATAGGCTAATGGACAGCAAACTTAAAGAGATCTCGAATAAACTTACTGGCGCGGAGAACAGGGCAATAGACGTAATGACGGAATCCTTAGTAAGGCCTAATTTTACCTTTAACAAGGAAAAGACCGTGCTCGCAAGACAGATAGCACGAGAAAGGATCAAAAAAGTAATTATAAAACTGAACAAGGGAGAGATCATAGTAAAAAAGGGCGAGCCGATAGAGAAAAAACAGCTTATGGAGATCCACCAACTCAAAAAGGCGAGTCTTGGTTACAGGGATATTGTCTACTATATCTTCTATACGATGCTATTCTTCCTTATATATTACAGCATCTCTATGTATACGCGCCTTTCATTCTATATATACAGGTTGAGGTCAAAAGATGCTGTCATACTGGCCTTTTGTATTTTCATGTTCGCGGTGTTCTTTAAGGTCTGGTTGCTGATAGTTTCCGGCCTAACTACTTATTTTTCTGATGTGCCTTCAGAAGTTTTCATACTTTTGTTCCCGTATATAGCAATGGCGTTCGTTGTAAGAATAATACTTACAGCTGAATTCTCTGCTGTCATGTCCATAGTGGGTGCTGCAGTAGTAGGGATGATGGCCCCCTTATCTGAAGGGAACTTTATATTTTCATGTTATGTTCTTTGTTCAGGTTTTTTTGCATCTGCGATGATAATGAGGTTTGATGAAAGGAAAACACTATTTAAAGCGGGTCTATGGACTGGACTTTTTCAAGCACTGTTCGCTGTGGCAATAATCGCTTCCAAAGTTTATGCAATAGGCTTTGCATGGCATCATACCCTGTATGCCGCGCTGGCTGGGTTTGCGAGTGGAGTCTTCGCGTCATTCGTAACAGAGGCAATAATGCCGTTGTTCGAGTATGTCTTCAATTACACTACGAACATAAAATTGTTGGAACTCGCTAATACCAACCATCCGCTCTTAAGGGAGTTCCTTATTAAGGCTCCAGGTTCCTATAACCACTGTATGATAGTGGGACAACTTGCCTCCAGCGGTGCGAACGCCGTAGGTGGTAATGCCTTGCTTACGAGGGTAGGGTCTTATTATCACGACGTAGGAAAGATCGGCAAGGCCATTTACTTCATAGAGAACCAACAGGGCGGTACTAACCCTCATGATAAGTTGAATCCAACTATGAGTGCCAGGATACTCGTCTCCCATGTAAGGGATGGTGTAAAGCTTGCAAAGGAATGGAAGCTAGGTAAGCCTATAATAGACATCATAGAACAGCATCATGGGACGTCGTTGATGAAATTCTTCTATAGTAAGGCCCAGGAGTTGAACAAGGATGTTAGTGAACTTGATTACAGGTATCCGGGGCCAAAACCAAGGAGCAGAGAGGCTGTTCTTGTAATGATAGCCGACTCTTGTGAAGCTGCGTGCAGAACGCTTGAGGAACCAACACCGGCCAGAATAAAACATACAGTAGATACTATAATAAATAACATGTTCGTAGACGGACAATTCGATGAATGTAATATAACTTTAAAACGCCTAAAGATAATAAGCCAAATATACACCAAGATACTGATAGCATTGCATCACAGTCGAATAGAATATCCTGCTGACAATACCGAGGAGCAAAATGGAAATATCGGTGACAAAAGAAAATGGGATACGGTTACCCAAAAGATCGTTGATAAGGACGGCGGAGCTGGCTCTGCAGAAAGTCAATTGTGACGATGCCTGTGTAAATGTCTGCTTTGTAAAAGATGTTACCATAAAAAGGCTTAACAGATCTCATCGTGGCAAGGACTATGCTACCGATGTCCTCAGCTTCGAGGTCCCCAAAGGTTTCCCAAAATGTTGCAAGACCTATATTGGGGATATAGTTATAAGCATAGATACTGCAGCTAGGAATGCGAAGCAGGATAAACGGTCTGTAACTGTTGAATTACAGGAACTTTTAGTACATGGCATATTGCACTTGTGCGGTTATGATCATGAAAAGGTTAGCAAGGCAAAGAGTGAGAAGCTGTTCAAGATGCAAAAGCTTATAATGAAGGAGGTCTTAAGCCACAAATGGAAGGCTTAAAGGAAATAAGGGAAAGCTTCAAGGAATTCAAGGACAGATGTGACAAGTTGTCCAAGGTCCTTGATGTGGAATCAAAAAAGAACAGGCTTGCAGAGCTTGAGACAGAACTTTCTGGTGCTGATATCTGGAGCAACAAGGAAAAAGCCCAGTCCTTGAACAAAGAGGCCTCTTCGATAAGAAAGCTGGTTGATGAGTTCAAGGCCCTTGGTCAAAAGATACATGACGGGCTTGAATTGATGGATCTTATAGAAGCTGAAGATGACGAGTCCATGCTAAAGGATATCAAGGCAGAATCACAAAGGATAGCCTCTATACTTTATCAAATGGAGTTCCGCAAGATGCTTGGCGGAGAGTCCGATCATATGGGCGCCGTACTGACAATAAATGCCGGTGCCGGAGGTACTGATGCTCAGGATTGGGCACAGATGCTTTTTAGGATGTATACCAGATGGATAGAGAGGAAAGGTTTTAAACAGGAAGTGGTCGACTATCAACAGGGTGAAGAGGCAGGTATAAAAAGTGCTACTATACTTATAGACGGTGACTATGCTTACGGATACCTAAAGGCAGAGAATGGTATTCACAGGGTCGTACGTATTTCTCCCTTTGACAGCAATGCAAGACGCCATACCTCATTTGCGGCAGTCTTTGCCTCTCCTCAGGTGGATGACAGCATTGATATAGAGATAAAGGAAGTTGATCTTAAAATAGATACATTCAGGGCTGGCGGGGCAGGAGGTCAGCATGTAAACACAACAGATTCTGCTGTGCGCATAACTCACTTACCTACGGGTATAGTTGTCCAGTGCCAGAACGAAAGATCTCAACACAAGAACAAGGCTACAGCGATGAAAGTTTTAAAATCCAGGATGTATGAAAGAGAGCTTGAGCTTAGGCAGGAAAAACTGGATAAGACCCAGGCTACAAAGAAGAAGATAGAATGGGGCAGCCAGATACGATCCTATGTTCTACATCCTTATCAAATGGTGAAAGACCACAGGACCAACTATGAAGAGGGTAATATCAACGCTGTGCTCGATGGTGAGCTGGATAATTTCATGATAGAATATTTGATGCAGACAGGTGGCATCTCCAATGACAAAAAATAGGGAAATAATAACACCCAAACTTACTGTCGATGCTATAGTTGAATATGATGGCAGGATAGTCCTTATAGAAAGGAAGAACCCTCCATACGGCTGGGCTATACCAGGAGGATTTGTTGATCTTGGAGAAACTGTAGAGACCGCTGTAAGAAGAGAGATGATGGAAGAGATAAACGTGGAACTTTTGAACTTACGACAGTTCCATGTTTATTCAGACCCAAAACGTGATCCAAGGTTCCACTCCGTCTGCGTCGTATTTACAGCGACTAGCAATACAATGCCAAAAGCTGGGGACGATGCAAAGAGTGCCAGCCTTTTTACAAAAGAGGAGATCTTAAGACTAGATAACGAAGGCAAACTATGTTTTGATCATGGAAAAGTGCTGTCAGATTATTTTTCTGCCGGTTCAAAGCCAGCTTGCTTTGATCATTAGAACGTTCTTGCACGTGAAGTTTATCCTGTAGAGTTCGTTGATCCTACGACCCAGTACCCAGATTATCTCTTTTTCATCGGTTAGCACGGGGATATTCCATCTCTCATCCGAGGGGATCTTATTGTCTATGAAGAAATCACTTAGTTTTTTAGTACCTGTAGAACCAAGCGGTATAAAAGTATCTCCCTGTTTTGGTAGTCGGACCTTTAAAGGCAGGTTCACTTTGTCAGCATTAATGAAGGTTATATATGGGTCATCAAAATGGTATCTTTCAACAGCAGTACCGCCGGGTAGCACATTGATGTCTATTCTAAGTCCAAGCCCATCCATTATGGTAGTTCCTGGATAGTTGATCAGGAATTCGCCATCTTTTTTTAGGGAGCTGTTATCAACTTTAAGTATTGGTCGTATAAGCAGTCTGTAATAGGTCTTTATCGCTTCGTATCCTCCGGGGATACTAAGACGTCGTCGTCCTCCTTCCTTTTGTTCACATAACTCCATTATCTTCTCTATATGCAACTGTGAAATATTGTCAAGATTTCCCGTAACGTGTTTTATCATGTTCCTTATAACACGTGACTGTATGGCGGGGTGCAGGGTGCTCAATATATCTACGTCTACGCTCAATTCCTTTGTATTATCGTCTATAGTTCCTGCAAGCTGTACCAACTTTTCTTCCGCAGCTTTCTCCATGTAGTCAAGGTCGCTCTTTGCCAGGTTGGCAAAACGTACGAGGTTCTTTCTGGCTGAATTGTAACATTTTGTTTCCAGGAGAGGCAGAACTTCTTTCCTGATAATATTCCGGATGTAGTCCAGCTTCATGTTGGAAGAGTCCTCTACGTGTATTAAACCTCTTTTTTCGGCGAACAGCGATATATCTCTTCTTGAACAGCATAATAGCGGTCTTATGAATTGATCTCGTTTTGGCAAGATACCAGAAGCCCCTTTTAAGCCGGAGCCTCTTGTTATCCACATCAGCACTGTTTCTGCCAGATCGTCGGCATTATGTCCGGTCACTATTTTGTTACATCCATGTTTTTCTGCCGCATCTTCCAGGAATTTTAATCTATATTTCCTTGCTGTTTCCTGTGTTGAACGTTTTTCCTCTTTTGCAAAATCCCTTATATTGAATGATTTTGTAACGAATTCAAGCCCAAGGTCCTGTGCTATCTTTTGTACGAATTCCTGATCCCTGTCAGATTCTGCTCCTCTTAACTTATGATTAACGTGTGCTACAACTGGCATAGGTATTTTCAACAACGGACAAAGATCGTATATGACATAAAGGGCAGTGATAGAATCTATACCTCCAGAAACAGCTACCAAAGGGCGATCTCCGGTCTCTAGCAGGCCCTCTTTCCTAATGAAGCGCAGTACTTTGATTTCCAGTTCTTTCAAGTTTTTTCCTTTCTATCTCAAGCAGTCTTTTTATCCTATAAAGGATGACCTTTTCATCTACAAAGTTACTCCTAATTGCTTTCTCAGGGAACATGCCACCTTCTTTATATATGAACTTTGTTATAGATATCTGTGTTTGGGGTAATCCCTTGTCTGGAGCAAGCGCGACTATCTTTACATCAAAAGAATACCTGAACTGGCTTCTAACAAAACCACTGGAATATCCTGTAAGATCGTCCGTGACGATTATGCCTGAGTCCTTGTTGGCTATCTTCAGGCTGAACCGCTCCATCTCTTTTAGGGCACATTTCCATACATAGTCATAATTCGCATAATAGACTCTGACTACAGGATCAGAACTTGCTGAGCTACTGTTATATGCTACCGGAGGAGAAGAACTGCATGCCGCCAAAAAAAGCATAGACACTGCTATTAATCCTTTGTAAATCATAGCTAAGGTATATCATGGATATTAGAGACTTAAAACATAGAATATTTGGAAGCCCCAAGGATATAAACGATCCCAACCTATTTCATAAGCTCGCTCTCATACCTGCGCTTGCTTGGATTGGTCTTGGCGCTGACGGTTTGTCTTCTTCGTCTTACGGACCGGAAGAAGCCTTTAGGGTAATAGTGGACCATCCCTATTTGGGGCTCGCTTTGGCCGTAGCCACTGCATTTACTATATTTGTAATATCTTATGCATACTCCAAGGTCATAGAACACTTCCCCAGCGGAGGTGGTTATGTTGTTGCAACGCATACACTTGGCAGCGGTGCAGGGATACTTTCTGGTTCCTCGCTTATAGTGGACTACATACTTACCATAACGGTATCAATTGCATCCTGTGGTGACGCTATTTTTAGTTTCTTGCCCATGGAGTTCCATCAGTATAAATTGGCGTTTGAAGTTTCCTTGATATTGTTGCTTATAGTCTTGAATATCAGGGGCGTAAAAGAATCGATACACATTCTTGCACCGATCTTCGTTATATTCATAATTACACACATATTCCTGATAGGTTATGGGATCTTTTTCCATACATCCAATATAAGCCAAGTCTCACAGGAGATACACAGCGACTTTAGGAATGGACTTTCCACTCTTGGATGGATAGGTATGCTGTCGTTGTTCCTGAGAGCGTACTCGATGGGTGGTGGAACATACACAGGTATAGAGGCCGTTTCAAACAGTCTTCAAATAATGAAAGAGCCTAAGGTCCGAACCGGTAAACGCACGATGCTGTACATGGCACTTTCGCTGGCACTTGCTGCGAGCGGATTATTGGTATGTTATCTCTTGCTGGAGATAAAACCTGTTCATGGTCAGACGATGAACGCACTATTGGCAAAAAAATTATTCTCCGGTTGGTCCTGGGGTGGTGAATTGGCATTGCTGACCTTGTTGTCAGAGGGAGCGCTACTTATAGTCGCTACTCAGGCAGGCTTTATAGGTGGTCCAAGGGTAATGGCGAATATGTCCGTTGACGGCTGGTTCCCTCGTCGTTTTTCTGCCCTGTCGGAAAGGTTCACTATGAGGAATGGTATCTTCCTTATGGGTGGTGCAGCATTGCTGCTTCTCTTACATACAGAAGGTAAGATAGGGACCCTGGTGGTTATGTATTCCATAAACGTTTTTATTACCTTTTCTTTGACAGAGTTGGGCATGGTGAAGTTCTTTATTTCAAATAGAAAGACTGAGTCTAGCTGGAAAAAGGACCTATCCGTACACGTTGTAGGGTTTGTGCTTTGCTTTACGATCTTGTGTGTAACTTCCTACGAGAAAATAGGTGAAGGTGGCTGGCTCACCCTTGTAATAACATTCTCGATAATATTGATGTGTTACCTGATAAGAAAGCACTACAACAAGGTAAAAAGAGCTATCAAAAAATTAGATGAGTCTGTAGGCAAGATAGATATTAAGGGAAGGGAATATAATGATGCTCCGCT
>CAYVOB010000063.1:0-8706 GCA_964452945.1 uncultured Bdellovibrionales bacterium | reverse complement strand
CCAAAGGTAAGTTGCAATCCGAGTCTCCTGTCACCTTTTGAACCGGCGCTGTCACCGATTTCTTCGCCATAGGTGAAGAATTCGATCTGCATAACAGGGACATTAAGCGTAAGACCGAAAGTAAAATAGCCCTGGTTTATACCGCCCCTTAGCCCGAAGAAATCAAACAGCCAGGCTTCTGTACCCAGATGAACTTTCTTGAAGAAAGTGCCGTTCTGACCAATATTGTTCACGTCAAAAGCGATGATCCATTTACTGAAGTGCCAGCCGCTAGGCATCTCGAATTTACTACCCAAACCAACATTTCTTTTAAGCCTGAACTGTTCAGGTACTGGTTTACCGTCGCCAAAATGTGTTGGGAATTTTGTAGCGCCTATATTGTTAATACTAAGACCAACGCTGGGTACAACAAATCCTATCTTGTTGAAGGTATATAATGCTCCAATATCTCCATCTACGCCAAAACCGTAACCGCCTATATCCTTAAAATCTATGCCCCTCTTAGTATAAAGTTGCACAGCGTCGAATACTACGTGACCGGCCCCCCTTACAAGGAATTTTATATCCGCACCTATGGAAAGCCTGTCCTGCATAAATCCATGAGCAAAACCTATCATAAGTCCTGAGTTAACTACGACATTCTCTATCGCCTGTACAGCGACGTTCCTTCTTAAGGTAGTATTGTTGCTTAAAGATGGAAGCAGTAGCGCCAGTTCAAAATTATGTCTCACCCAGTAAGGCATGGAAGATACAACTTGTGCGTGCATGTTCTGCCCTATGTAAGGTGTAAGTGTATCTATTGGGTCCTTGGTCATCTTGTTGCTTATCTTGCTTATGACGTTCATCGCAGAGGTGTTAAGAACTATTTGTGGGTTAAGAACAGAGATCTTTCCTTCTCCGGGTTTTATCCTGTTAAGTCCTGCAGGGTTATAAAAGACTGCGTTTTCATCATCGCTGACAGCCGTGAATGCTCCGCCCATTCCAAGTGGTCTAGGGCCCCTGTATATATAATCATATCCATCCGCATACAGCACCGTTGTAAAAAGGAGGCTAGCGAATATGGTCAATAATATTTTTTTCATTGTTTTTCCCCCTTATATCCCTGCTATTTCTAGCAAGATCCTTCTGCCGGCATCTGCCTTATAAGCAGCTCCTACCAATTCTATCGTAGTCATTGTGCCTGGGGCATCTGGATCAGGTACGGCTATACCAACAAGGTCCTCTACGGCCGTAAGGTCAATACTGCTTGGAAGTCCTCCATCCTCGGCAGGAGTGTTTATCAAAGCAATAAGGTCAAGCATCGTAGTCGCTGCAAGAGCAGCATCAGTGCCATCAAGTCCTCCGGCACCCTGACAATCTTGAGCGGAAGCAAGGCACATAGCAGCACTGTCAACAGCACAAGTAGCAAGATCTGGATTACAGATGTCTTCTCTTGTTACCTCACCGCTGGGGATATCGGCAGCTATATCTGAATAAGCCATTAGTACCGCTATTTGGCAGATCCTGGCAAGCATCGAGTAGAATACAGAGACCTGTTTGTTCTCGAGAGTACCATCTCTTTGTACTAACAAAGCACCGTATCTGTCGAATGCTGTAACAGCGTCTTGGGCATTCTCTTTATTATCAGCGTTTATCATCGCCTTGGCGACCAGGCTGTTGGCCAGGTCTACTATAGTTATAGTGCCTGTACCTGTTTTAAGAAATATATCTGACAAGGCCTTTAGGTCTATTCCGAGAGCACCTAAGCTTGCATCGGCTATCTCAAGCTGGGCCTCCTCATTAGTACCATCAGGATCAGCATCCTGACATGCTTCTACAGCAGCTTCAAAATCACCAGCATCATTAAGGCTCTTGCACCTATCGAATGAATCACCATTCGGGTCCATCCAATCAAAAACGTTACATGAATAAGTTGTGCTCAAAACGAGCAAAAGGATCAAAAGGCTTATAAATTTTTTCATACGCCCCTCCATACAGGTTTTCTAACCCATAATAATAGGGGGAGCAAGACAATAATATTATTAATGTATCTCCGTTTCCTGACAGATCTCGGTCAAAACACCAAAGGTGGACTTGGGGTGAACAAAGCATATTAATTTTCCACCAGCACCCTGTTTTGGCTGCTCATTCAGTAATCTAAAATCCTTTCCTTTCATGTCCAACACGGTCTTAACAACATCGTCCGTGGCATACGCTATGTGGTGCACGCCCTGACCGTTCTTATCCAGGAATTTTTTGACAGGCGATTCATCGCTGATAGGTTCCAGCAACTCTATGTGAGTATCTCCAACCTTGATAAAACAGACCTTAACACCCTCTCCAGGTACAGTTTCAATTTTCTCTATCTTCAATCCTAAAATATCGCTGTAGTAAGTAAGCTGTTCATCAATGCTGTTAACCGCGATACCGATGTGGTCGATCTTTGATACCATGATACTAAACCTCCGATAAAAGTCTTTTCATCTCTTCATATGGGCTGGTCTTGGCTTCTATTATCTCATCCAGTTTGATATCAGCATCAGATATCATAGCCTCTACTCTCTTTGATGCCTCGTGCAAAAGGAGTGTTCTCAAACCCTCCTTCAATATCTGTTTGCCCTTATCCTTTATCTTTTGCTTTTCTGTCTCATAGATAGCGTCTATCATGTTCGAGAGGTCTTTAACTCCCTTTCCGGTCCTTGCATTCGTCCTTAAGACCTTGGAACCATGATCGGGAAACGAAGCTTTAATATATGCTTCTAGTTCATCAACACCTGTAAGATCACTCTTGTTGATAACAAAGATGTCCCCCACCTCCATTATCCCTGCTTTCATCATTTGTATATCGTCACCAGAGGATGGGTTCAATACAAGGGCTGTGATGTCACTCAGTTTGGATATACTGATCTCATTTTGCCCAACACCTACGGTCTCTACGATGATATACTCATAGCCAGCGGCCCTAAAGACAACTATCATGTTAAAAACGGCGTCGCTAACACCACCAACGGCCCCGCGTGTGGCAACGCTCCTTATGAACACATCGTCGCTAGAACTATTCATCCTGATCCTGTCACCCAGTATGGCCCCGCCTGAGAAAGGAGAGCTTGGATCAACGGCAATTACAGCGACTTTTTTATTCTTTTGTATCAGGACCTTTATCAATGAATCAACAAGTGTGCTTTTGCCTACACCTGGGGACCCTGTTATGCCAATAACCTTTGCAGGTTTTCCCTTCTTGTATAGAGAATCCAAAAGATCTATGTAACCGCTCTTACGGTTCTCTACGTTCGTAAGGGCTCTTGATATTTCTACGAGTGTTCTCAAAGTTCATTACCTTGGTTTAACGTTATTCTTAACAAAATCCACGACGGTCTGTAATGGTGTGCCAGGAGTAAATACGGCAGAAAGCCCACTCTTCCTCAAAAAATCCACATCTTCATCGGGAATAACACCACCGCCAAAAACAACAACATCGTTCAAACCTGACTTTTTTAATTCCGATATAACAGCAGGGAAAAGTTCATTGTGAGCACCGCTCAAAAGACTTAAACCCACGACGTTAACATCCTCTTCCACAGCCATCCTTGCTATCTCCTGAGGGGTTCTCCTTAGCCCGGTATAAATAACCTCGTAACCGGCATCCCTTAATGCACGTGCTACGACTTTTGCACCCCTATCGTGACCATCAAGTCCTGGTTTAGCTATCAATATCCTTATTTTTCCACCCATGATCTAAAAGCCTCCAATTTATATAACTATCTTTTCCTTGTACTCGCCAAAAACTCCCCTCATGACCCCACAGATCTCGCCTATTGTAGCATAAACCTTTACAGCCTCTATTATAGGATACATAAGATTAGAACCTTCCATAGCAGCCTTCTTAACTTCAGAAAGTTTTTGTTCAACTTCTTTTTGTGACCTTTCCGACTTAACGGCCCTTAGTTTTTCCACCTGCCTTTTTTCCACAGCAGGATTTACTCTAAGAAGTTCACCTCGTGCCTTTTCTTCCATAGTGTATTTATTTACACCGACTACTATCCTATCCTTTGTTTCTATACCTTGCTGATATTTATAAGCGGAATCCTGTATCTCTTTCTGCATGTATCCGCCTTCTATAGCCTTAACTACTCCTCCCATCTTATCTATCTTCTCTATATAGTCACTGGCTTCTGTTTCTATCTTGTCCGTAAGTGTCTCGACGTAGTATGAACCGGCCAAAGGATCTATGGTGTTAGTGACCCCTGATTCCTCGGCGATTATCTGCTGAGTCCTGAGTGCTATGGTAACACTCTGTTCTGTAGGAAGAGCAAGGGCCTCATCCCTGGAATTGGTGTGCAGGCTTTGTGTCCCGCCGAGCACTGCCGCAAGGGTTTGCACGGCGACCCTGACTATATTGTTATCACACTGCTGTGCCGTCAGTGTTGAACCGCCCGTCTGGGTATGGAACCTCAACATCATTGATTTTGCATCTTTCGCATGGAATCGATCTTTCATGATCTTTGCCCATAACCTTCTGGCTGCTCTGAACTTTGCAACCTCTTCCAAAAGATCATTGTGTGCATTAAAAAAGAAAGAAAGCCTAGGAGCAAAATCATCTACGTTCAATCCTGCCTTTATAGCCGCATCAACGTATGCTATGCCGTCAGCGAGTGTAAATCCAACTTCCTGGGCCGCAGTAGAACCAGCTTCCCTGATGTGGTAGCCAGAGATGCTGATCGTATTCCATTTTGGGACTTCCTTTGAACAGAAATCAAAAATATCGGTTATTATCTTCATCGACGGTGCAGGAGGAAAGATATAGGTCCCTCTTGCTATATATTCTTTTAACACATCATTTTGGATGGTTCCTGTAAGTTCAGACCTTTTAACGCCATGTTTTTCTGCATTAACTATGTACATTGCGAGCAGAACCGCTGCGGGAGCATTTATCGTCATCGAGGTAGAAACCTTCTCCAAAGGGATCTCCTTAAAAAGGATCTCCATGTCCTTAAGGCTGTCTATTGCAACCCCTACTTTGCCGACCTCTCCCTTGCACTTTGGATCATCAGAATCGTAACCTATTTGTGTGGGAAGGTCGAACGCCACAGAAAGACCGGTCTGCCCCGAATTCAAAAGATATCTGTAACGAGCATTTGATTCTTCAGCATCGCCAAAACCGGCATATTGACGCATGGTCCAGAATTTTCCCCTGTACATGGTATGCTGTACGCCTCTTGTATATGGATATTCACCAGGGAAACCGATCCTGTCTTGATACCTATCATTTACTGCGTCGCCGGTATCTTCCGGGGTATACAGATTATTCACCTTTTCACCGGAGCCTGTAGTGAACTCCTTTTTCCTTTCGGGATACTTTTCCGTCATCTTTTTGTACTTTTCTGTCCAGTCATTCTTCTTCATCTAAACATACTCCTTGATTTAATCGCCTACTGACGCTGAAGGACCTAGCGGTGATGTTGGGATCCCATCAGCGCTCACATGAAGGATGCTCCTTATTATACCCTTCAGGGCACTTACATCACCCGTATCAGCGACTTTTAACGCCCTAAGATATTTTTTGTATCCTTGCTCATCCTTTGCGGATGGTGCTATCTCAAAAAGGTGAAGACCGTATTTTAGAGCAAGATAATTCACAAAAAGCCGCGCTACCTTTTCATTACCGTCAAAGAAAGGCCTTATGCTAAGTATACCATGATAGGCCATGGCCATAATGTCCAGCCTCAACTCTTCGTCTACCAAAGACAGCTCCCATTCCTCTTTTATTAGAGAGAAGAGTTCTTCCAGTTTTGGACGGGATTCTACTTTTAATTTTCCTGCCCAGGAATATATCCTGCTGTATATTATGCGAGAAACTTCGCATAATATCTTAACATTAAGAGGCACCTGCTTTTGTGAAAGGTTCGCTATATAGAGTTCTGCCTTAAGAATATTATCCTGTACTTCCTCATTAACATCACCGGAGCCCACCAGCTCCTTTACGTTGCCAAGGGTCTCCTCTATTTTGGAGGCCGGCAATATTATGTTAAAGAACTCAAATGCCAGATCATCTCTCATATTGTCCCAATTACTAGCCAGAATTCGGCTAAAAATCAATGGCAATTGATATCTTGACAAAAGCATTTGGATGTAGCAAAAACTAGCACTTGTGTGGGTGATTGGCTCAGTTGGCAGAGCAGCTGACTCTTAATCAGCGGGTCATAGGTTCAAATCCTATATCACCCACCATTCTTAATTTTTAAACTATACAATTTTAGCTTAGATTTTACGCAAGAAAGCTGAAAGCTTTATGGAGTAAAATATAAGCTAAAATCGTCTTATTGGTGTAACCAATAAGTAAAAATAGTTTAAAAATTAAGAATGTGACCCGGACCGTGATATGTAGGAACGCCGAGCGAACGTAAGTGAGCGAGGCCATCCTTTTATTTAAGTGATGGCCGGGCCCACAAGAGCGAGGCCATCCTATTAACACATTTTATTTATTACATTTAATCGTGGCAAAAGCTTCATGAGAAGCAACCCTAGGCATATTGTATATGCAAAATGCTTTTGGCTTTGTAACTGCTAACATTAGATTAGAGATAACAACGGCCTCTTTTATATCGTCACCGTTAAAGTTGAGATTAATGCTTTTTGGACATCCACTAACTTCTTCAGCAGAAACTTCTTTTATGTCTCCTTTCTCAAAAGCTTTTGTAACAGAACCTTCATAGGCAATAGAACAATTTAATTCTGCTGCAAAAGAAACAGCCGACATCAACATACTAATAACTAGAATACCAAAAAGTTTTTTCATAAAAATCCTCCGAATGCTTTTAATATAGCATGGTTTTGAAAGCAAGTTACATGCCATAACAGGGGGGCAACTAGCTAATTTTATATAGCATTTTTGGTGATACATTAGTAACCAGTAAGAAAAATGTGACCATTTCTTATACAGGTGTTCATAACCTACCAATTTTTTATAGACCTTATGAGCTAGCCTTGCCTATGGACATCAACATTGCCGTAACTGGTAAAAGTTGTCAAAACATTCTCATGTCCTAGATTTTGACTCCAAGCCTTAATATCCTCAGGTGTTTTACAAATCTTCATCCCTAAATGCACAAGAGTATCCCTAAATCTGTGAGGGTTACTTACAGGGTGAATAGGGTCTTGATCGCAAGGATAATTTGGTAAGCATTCTAACCTGCACCTGTGGCGTAACAGAATATAACTCTTTTCTAGTTAAAATAACTAAAGAAGGCGATAAAATAGTCTGGAGCAATTTTCTCTCATATCAGGAAGGTTGGGATATGGTTAAACTTGCACCTTTTGAATTTGATAAAGTTCAGTATCTAACCGAAATAAAAAAAATAGATTGTATAGCCAAATAAAAATCTCCAATTTCTTATGCAATCTTGTTATTTACTAGTTCTATTATTCCTTAATTTATTAACTGTGTCCTGGTCCACAATACTCCAATATAAAGTTGGCTCCCCAACATAATCTACATTGGATGCCACCCCAACGACCTCCCAGGCCTCGTTGCTTGATCTGCATATCAACGGACCACCAGAGTCTCCAAATGTTAACCAGCTCTTTTGCCCTTTCTTTTTTGTAGAAATATATCTGCTATCCCCTTCCATGTCTGCTTTAGCTACCTTTAGGGAGGTTGTTTCTCCAATGGTCAATTCATTGTTGTCATCTGAATATCCGGCTATCCTGCACAAACCATATCCGCTACCTTTTTTTACATATTGCGGTCTGTTAGCTGGTTTAAGTGTTTTATACTCTTGATCTGTGTTTATGGTGATAAGTGCAAGATCGAGCGCAGCAACCTGAGCAGAGATATAATAATATGTAGGATCATCTACCTTAATACTTTCCAGCATTGAAGATGATCCCGAGGCAATATTTACCAGCGATATCTCTTTGGTCTTTTGTACGTCCTGGTAGTATAAAAGTCCTAACAACAAAGCTTTTTTACTAAGATATCTTGTATCATAATAGACATCATATTTTTGTATCGGATAGGTCGTATAGACTATCTTTTTATTAGTTACGTTAACTTCGGGACATACAAGTTTCTGAGGACTGGCACTATGGTAAAATACCTTGGAGCCATCTTTGTTGATATCCATTGAAACCACACAATGCGCCGCTGTTAAAACTTCTATTAGACTGCCTTCCCTGGCGATAACGACACCGGTGCATGGAGACGATATCTCTTTTTTTATTTCACCATTCTTGACTACTTTTGCAGTAGTATTAAGCAAACATGCATAGTTTGGAAAACTGTCATCAGTTACAGTAATGGTTTCACCAGAGATGCCCCATAGACATACAGGAACCAAAAAATAGCTCAAAACTGTCAACGCTCTTTTCATATATTAATAATTAACAGTTTTTACAAAAAAAATCTATAGGCATTTTTGCCAAACTCGGTATGGACCAAAATAATACCCAAATTATTTAAACTTATAAAGTTTAAAAGAATAAGTAGGAAAGTCCCCTTCCGTATGTCCGCTAATTGCACTAAAATATAATGCATCGTTAAATACAGTTAGGCGGTCCGGAGTATCATTCCCATCGCTGTGTATGTTTGAAACCTGGACGATCTTGTTGTCTGCAGGGCTATATCTATAAAGCTTAGTAAAGTTGCTATCGTTAACTGCACTAAAATATAACGCGCCGTTAAATACAGTTAGCCTGTGACCTGCCCCTGTAATTGCTACCAGTTTTTAT
>CAYVOB010000062.1:0-8727 GCA_964452945.1 uncultured Bdellovibrionales bacterium | reverse complement strand
ATAGATCAAATAGATTCCGTTAACAGTGAGTTAAGGAACACTTCCACAGAGATAGATTCATATGTATCTAAAGAGATACATCATCATCCCGCTTAATCCTTATAATATAAGCTAATAAGATCATGACTACGCCGATAAAAGGTACTGCATATAATTCTAACAGATCATTCATTCTGCTCCCCAGTATTCCGGGTGTTGTCATGCAGAACATCAGGATATAGGCTAGGGTCATTGTTGCAGCAAAACGATCTTTTTTTAAAACAGCGAGACAAGTCATGTAAGCGATAACAGGCATATAGAATAGCGCCATGTTGTACCAGGATACCGGTGTTAGTATTGGGACCAGTGCAAGTATCAAAAAGAACATCTTTAAAATAAAGGTGTCTTTGACAAGAGCTTTCTTCTTCAAAAAACTGGGTAAAAAAGCTACTAATACGATCAGGAAGGAAGGGACAAGTATATGTTTTGCCTCAAGGCCTGGAAATAGTCTTAGCATGGTCGCTGTAAGGTTTTGGAAAACGGTACTATTTAAAGGCCAATGACTTCCAAAGTTGTTTAGTACTATATACTGGTTCTTTAATAAGATCAGTCCATCAGTGTATCCATGTATTATCAAAGGCATTCCTAGATAAAAGAAAGCCATAAAAAATATAGAACTGACGACCATTTTCCAATACTTCCCCCAGATGAAGAAACATAAGATCAGGGCGGGATATATTTTAAAGACCACAGCTGTAGCCATCAGGGCTCCAGCGACTATTGGATGGCGATCCCTCAGCTCATAGGAATATATGGATAATACCATCAGAAAGATCGCTATGTTCGCATTCATGAACCCGTCATTGGCTGCATAACTTGTTGCCAGCAGTGTTATGGAGTATATCAGATAGCGATACTTGGAGCTCTCATCACCGATAAGCCTTAATGAATTGTCCACGGAGAATCTTAATATCTTAAGGTAGCTTAAGCAGAACAGGACATAAAAGAGTATCTTTCCTGTATAGCCTATATAGGAGAAGACCGAGAACACGAACGCAAAGAAATATGGATAATAGTAACCACCGGGCGTTGTCCTCTCTAGATCATACAAGGATAAAACTTGTCCGTGTAGCACTTTTAGCCCGGCCAGCTCGTATACAGGGTAATCTATAAAATGGATGACGAGGTGATTAACACCGATGCCGAACAATAACAGCAGTAATACGTAATAAAGATATCTAAACAGTTTTAGATCCAGCCTTCGATCTCGTACTTGTTGAGTTTGTTGTACAGCGTCTTTAAAGTTATACCAAGTGCTGCAGATGTTTTGCTCTTGTTGCCATTATAGAACTGCAGTGCGTTCAGGATGTGCTCTCTTTCTATATCATCCAGTTTTTGTGGAGAGGTGCTGCTTAGTCCATCTGCGTTCTTTGCCATCTTTTTTATATCTGCAGGAATATCGTCGAGTGTTATTATGTTCCTTTTGCCACCGGTTTCCTTAGGTAGCATGATCTTTATCCTTTCTATGCAGTTTATGAGCTCCCTTACGTTGCCGGGCCAAGGATACTTCACGAATATCTCCATAGCCTCAGGGGTGATGTCCTTTATGGTCGTTCCCATAAAGTGTTTTACCAAAGTAGGGATGTCCTCTTTTCTTTTTCTTAGTGGAGGGATCCTTAATACTATGGTGTTCAGCCTATAGAAAAGGTCCTCTCTTATGGAATTGTTCCTTATCTCGTTCTCTAATTTTTTGTTGGTAGAGGAGATGATCCTTACATCCGATTTTAATGTAGAGGGATCTCCGACCCTGTTATACTCGCCATTTTGTGCGAACCTTAGGAGTTTTGCCTGCATGTTTGGGCTTAATGAAGTTATTTCGTCGAGGTAAAGTGTGCCTCCATTTGCCCTTTCCACGTATCCTGTTTTATCGGCTACTGCACCAGTAAAACTGCCTCTGACATGGCCAAAAAGGTCGCTGTCAAAAAGATCCTCTGTAAGTGATGCACAGTTAACGACTATAAATTGCTTGCCGGTCCTATTGCTTTTGTTGTGTATCTCTTTTGCCATCAGCTCCTTGCCAGTACCGCTCTCACCGGTTATGATTACGTTGATGTTGCTTTTGGCGATCCTCTCTATTATGTCTACAATACTCCTCATTTCTTCACTTTTGTGTATTATAGGATAGTTGGCTGTTTCTGTCCTTGTGGTCCCTTTTAGCGTTGTTTTCTTTTCTAGGTCCATAAAATCCCCTCTAGTTATTTTTACAATAACATTAATCTAGCTTCCCCATTGTAAAAACAAGGTTTTACTTTGTCAATATATAGATTATAAAGTATTGCTCTCGTCCAGTAATTTGATAAGTCCCACTTTATGGCGGGCTTAAAGAGGTAACGTACCTATTTTACAGGCTTTTTAAACATTATAAGCAGAAGGAACACTGCAATGGCAATATAACTTGCCCATGTTGGGAAGTTGGTCCCTGACAACATAAAGCCTATGAAGGAGGATGCTACTATTATGAGACCAATATATGGGAAAGCTGACCCCGCATGTCTGACCGGGTTAAGTTTGAACATACTACTAACCATGATAGCTGTTGGAGAATATGGACAAAGCAGTTCTCCGGCGATGCAACCTTCTAATATAGCGGCCATAGCGTTGGCTGTGCTAACATCACCGCCTATTTGTCCAGCAATAGGGAGTAGGATCGGTATGATAAGCGCAGATGTTGTAAAGCTATTACCGGACATGAATGTTGTCGTTATGCTTATTATAAAACATACAAAAGGAAAGAATGGTGTTCCTATTTTTACCTTGAATAGGCTAATTATGTAATATGCGCTTCCCATGTCGCTCAATAACTTACTGAACGCGAGAGACAATAACAACAGAAGTAGAAAGTAAGAGATGCTCTTGATGGAGGAAACGCTGGAGGAGAAGATATCCCCTATATTGAGCAACCTCGTCCTAATTGTGTATATAGCAAATGATATACAGGTAAAAAAAGCTGATAACGCCAGTGCAGAACTTATATTGGTAGCCGTTAAATAATATCTTGTGTGCAGAGGGTTGAACATATACGGGCTTATGTCCAGCCTGAGCATTCCTATCAACAGTGATAAGAAAACAAAAAGAACAAAAAATAAAGATAGAAAGGCTAAGCTCATGTAAGGTTTGAT
The DNA here is from genome assembly GCA_964452945.1 of uncultured Bdellovibrionales bacterium. Classification (GTDB taxonomy): domain Bacteria; phylum Bdellovibrionota; class JAFGOL01; order JAFGOL01; family JAFGOL01; genus CAYVOB01. The sequence continues at coordinate 5,569 of CAYVOB010000062.1, read as the reverse complement.
CTTTACAAGAGGTTTGCTTTGGAACAGGTTAATGCTCTCATCTTTGACGATGTTGTTCATGTTTTTGGTCGTTTTACGGAACAAGAAGAAGAATATCAACATGATCACTGCAGCCGCGGAGAAGAACTTGAATTGTAAGGAGCCGATAAAAAGATCAATGCTGATACTACTGTAATTGTATATCAACAAAGACGCTGCTATCATAGTGATAGTATGGGAGACGAAGGACGATCGTAGTGGCCTGTCCTTTGTTTTCTCGAATGAGTGTTGTACCCATGATCCTGTCGTTACGCCTGAATATGGATGAAAATAAAGAAAGGGGTATATCAGATACTTCATAAAGCCTTTTGACATATGCAGGCTCTTTAATCCACCAGCCTCTGATAGGAGTTTAAGGAAGATGCTTATTATTACGAGAAAGAACAAAATGTTCAAATTGTTGCCTACAAAACCGTGTGTAAGGTACTTAAAGAACAATTCTTTCGTCCCCATAAAGACAGCTCCGCCATTGTAAAGGATGCTTCCAAACAGCAAAGATGCAGCCAGACTAAGGACGGGACTGGCCGTAGCAAAGCAAAGGAACAGGGCGAGTACTGCAGGTATCACGCTGGTATATTTTATATCGTCGGTTATTATGTCTTTTTCCTCTATAAATTGCCCGGTAGTTTCCTCTGAAATGGTAAATTTTATCATTATCCTGCCGGATACTTCCGTGAAGGAGCTGGCGAGAACATAACGCCCCCTTACATGGGGTTCGTTCTTTCTGTTTAGTTGTGTAATGTGTTCATTGAACCTATTTGAGTATTTTTCCCATTTGGCATTTTTAGGTTCGTTGTTCGTCCCCTGATAGCTAATATGGTCTCCCTTCCTTACTATTTCATTTAGAGTGTAGTTGAATTCAAACCATATTTTGTCTGCGGATTTTTCCTGTAGGTATTCTTTGTCTCCTGCATAGAAGAGAAGGAATAACGCTACTAGTGCCGTTATAGACAGGACTATTGTCTTTTTGCTTTTAAAAAACGAGTTCATAAGGCAACGCTACAACAGATTATACATGCAGAAAAGCTTAAAATTTTTCAAGACGCTCCTGGGTTCATGGATAAGAATTATTATCAAAAAATTGACACTTGGCTGATATCCTATTAGAATTTTAGGAAATAACCAATCTAACGGAGGAAACCATGCCTCTTTCAAAGATCCTAGTAGTTGATGATGAACCTACTTACAGAGCCTCTATCTCTAGGTGTCTTACCAACAACAGTTACAGAGTTACCGCCGCTGATACTGGAGAGAGAGCCTTAGAGCTACTATCGACGGGTAATTATGACCTATTGATAACTGACCTTAAAATGCCCGGCATAAGCGGCCTGGACCTTATAAAAAAGATCAGGGAAATATCTCCCAGTACGGCGACTATAATAATGACGGCGTATGCAACAATAGAAACAGCTGTTGAGGCGACAAAGAGCGGCGCGTTCCACTATCTAGTCAAACCATTCAACATAGATGAACTTGTGCAACTCGCACAAAAAGCGATAGAACATAAAAAGCTAAGGGATGAGAACGTCTACCTTAAGAGACAAATGGTTAGGAACGCCGGTGTAGCGGACATAATAGGTAAGAGCAAGGCTATGCAGGAAATAGTTGAGCTCGTAAAAAAACTCGGAGATTCGGATTCAAATGTGCTTGTGACCGGTGAAACAGGAACAGGAAAAGATCTTGTTGCAAAAGCAGTTCATGGACTAAGCAGAAGGAATAAAAAATTGATGGTGTATTTTGATTGCATCAACGAGTCTACGGAGTCTTTGGAAGCCGAATTGTTCGGTTACGTCAAGGGCGCTTTTGCTGGTGCGATCTCGTCTAAAGAAGGTAAGGTTGACCTTGCCGGCGGGGGCACTTTATTGCTCGATAATGTTTCAGAACTGCCGCTTAATACACAGTCAAAACTTCTTCAGCTTCTAAAGGAAAAGACGTATTGCCCTCTTGGATCTAACAGAACATCAGAGGCAGATGTAAGGATAATAGCTACGACCAATAGGGACCTTGAGGCTGCGGTTAGTAGAGGTTCTTTTAGAAAGGACCTGTACTATGAATTGAACGTCATCCCTTTGTGTATCCCTCCTGTTAGGGATAGGAAAGAGGATATACCTCTTTTGATCAATCATTTTGTGAAGATGTCGTCATTTAGGAACGGTAAGAGGGTAGACGGTATAAGTAAGGAAGCAATGGAAGTCTTTATTAATTATTCATGGCCTGGCAACGTTACGGAGATGCAGAACTTCATAGACCGTCTTGTCGTTTCATGCGGGACCAGAATAGAACTGTCAGATGTTTCAAAGAAATATTTTGAGGATAGAAAGGCCAAGGTAGAGATACTGGATACAACTGAGCCTGTTGCCGGACCAAAGCTGGTGATACCGAACGACGGTATAGACCTCAATAATATTATTAGAGAGCTTGAGGATAATTTGATAAGCCAGGCGCTCTCAAGGACGAACGGGAATAAGAACCAGGCTGCAAAGTTGTTAAGGTTGAACAGGACCACTTTGGTAGAAAAGCTCAGAAAGCGCGGCGCTATAAAATCGAGGAACATGACGGTACAATAAGGATCTATTGATGAGCATACTTTGGAATAAAAAAATTGCTGACTCTGCTAGGACAGCTGGACCTGACGATATGAAGGAACTTCAGGTGAAGAGCAAGAAGGTATGGGCGGTAGGTGGAGGCAAAGGAGGCGTCGGGAAAACCCTTATTGCCGCCAATCTTGGCATAATGCTCGCCAGAGAAGCAGGGAAAAAGGTAATCCTCGTCGATCTTGATCTTGGTGGGGCTAATCTTCATACATGTATAGGTGTTGATCTTCCTAAAGTTACATTGAGTGATTTTGTGCAGAGAGAGGTAGATGACCTGGAGAGCCTGGTGGTTGAGACCCCGATCAAGGACCTTGGGCTTATAAGTGGAGCACAGGATTTTTTGGACATAGCTAATATAAAACACTCACAGAAGCAGAGGTTCCTTAACCATCTTAAGAATTTAGATGCCGACTATATAATACTGGACCTTGGTGCAGGTACCACTTTTAACACTCTTGATTTTTTTCTGGCATCCGACCTTGGGATAATAACGCTGGTCCCGGAACCAACCTCTATAGAGAACGTATATCGTTTTATAAAGAGTGCCTTTTATAGGAAGTTAAAGACCATAGAGTCTGTTATGCGTATAAAGCAAATAATAGACGGTATAATGCACAAGAGGGTGGAGAACAACGTGAACACCCCCGCTGATCTTCTGCTCCAGATAGATGCACTTGATCCTGTAATAGGGGAGAAGGTCAGGGCAGAGATGCAGGGGTTCTCTCCAAAGCTGATAATCAATATGGTCAGGACCCAGACTGATATCGAGCTTGGGTACGCCGTAAGCTCTGTATGCAGAAAATATTTTGGTATAGATGTGGAGCTCTTGGGATATATAGAATACGACAACCTTGTTTGGCAGAGTGTGAGGAAGAAAGCACCGATACTTCTAGAATTCCCTAACTCAAAGCTGGTGTCGAATTTTAATAGGGTCTACAAAAAGCTTTTGAACCCGGATATAAAGTTCGTCGATGATGCTGAAGAGAGGATGTAAGTGAAGAGTAAAAAGAACAAACTTAATTACTATGAAGTACTCGACATAAAGGATAATGCCACAAGAAAAGAGATAGTTGAGGCTTACCAAAAGGCAAAGTCCATATACGGTAAAGATTCCATGGCGGTATATAGTTTATATTCCACCGAGGACAGCGCGGATATGCTCAGCCTTATAGAGGAAGCATATCAGGTACTGATAAATCCACAGAGAAGGGAGCTATACAATAAAGAGCACAATATTAACAGCCATCGTTCAGTGGTTAATATATTCTTTGACAAGCCAGGTGAGATCAAAAGGGCTTTTGTTGAAACGCCTAACTTCAAAAAAATGCCGGAACATGATTTTATTGACGATACGCCAGAAATAAACAAAGAAGCCTTTAAAGCATATGTGTCGATATCAAAACAAGATATGACTCCTACTATGCCTGAATACAAGACAAATGAAGATATGGAAGCAAGGATCAAGGCGCAAGAATTGTTCAGAGGAGATTTTTTTGCAGAGGTTAGGGCATATAAGAACATGTCACTGGGTTATGTGTCGAACAAGACCAAGGTCCCGATATACCACATAGAAGCACTGGAGCGTGAGGATTATGCTGCACTTCCTGCAAGGGTCTATACACTAGGTTTTATAAGGACCTACTCAAGGCTGATTGGCTTCGACGTAGAAAAAGCTGCAAAGGCCTATATAGAAAGGTACGATAAAGCCATAAAGTGAAGGATAATAACTTTTACAGTTTCAATGCTGATGCTGATCATAGAAGGATCGACCTTCTATTGGTAGAGTATTTTGAGGAGCTTGGTGGCATCTTTTCCAGAAGCGCTATACAGGGTTGGATACGATCAGGTAATGTGACCGTTGATGGTGAACTTACGAAGCCTTCAAGATCTATAACTGCAGGTGAACGCATAGAGATACTTATACCTCCACCACCAAAAATAGAACTTGGTCCGCAGAACATACCTGTAAGGGTCGTTTATGAGGATGATTACATAATAGTAATAGATAAAGAAGCTGGTGTTGTTGTTCATCCAGCTCCAGGGAACCTTAGTGGTACTCTGGTCAACGCAGTACTTTATCATTGTAAGGGAGCACTATCATCAATAGGAGGCAATACAAGGCCTGGAGTTGTACACCGTCTAGATAAAGATACCAGCGGACTTATCGTAATGGCAAAGACTGACGCTGTTCATATGGAGCTGGCACGTCAATTCTCTTCAAAAAAAGCCAGAAGGACATACATAGCTGTCGTACACGGAAGACCTATTGAAGACGTTGGAAGGTGGCAGACCTTTTTTGGGAGACATCCATCAGACAGGAAAAAATTCACCTCAAAGTTGGATGAAGGGAAAATAGCTATAACCAACTATAGATTGCTGTCGAGCAATTCAGGTTGCAGTGTCCTAAGGGTTGAACTGGAGACTGGCAGGACGCATCAGATAAGGGTACATATGTCTGAGCACGCATTACCTATAGTTGGTGACGAGACCTATGGTTATAGAGCAGAGGATAAAAAACTCATATCAAGACAGGCCCTTCATGCTTTAGAGTTAACACTGCGTCATCCTGTTCATGGTATAGAGCTCAGTTTTATATCTAATTTACCGACGGATATTGAAAGGTTAATAGAGGTGCTTAAATGCAATTGGCGCTGACCATTGTGCTTTTTTTCAGTTCTTTTTCGCTTTGCTTTAGTGCGGCAGATATTAGCGTTACGAGAAAGAAACTATTATATGAAGGAAAGATCACAGAGGCAAAAAAGGAGCTTCTTTCTTTATATTCCTCAGCCAACGTCAGGGATAAGAAGGAGATATTATCCCTCTTGGGTGAATATACCAATACACCTTACAGAACTTTGTTCAAGATGTGTAAGTCGCAGAATATGGATTGTTCCTATTATAAGGCTAAGATCTTGGAGCAGCAGGGTAATGCAGGC
>CAYVOB010000061.1:0-8903 GCA_964452945.1 uncultured Bdellovibrionales bacterium | reverse complement strand
AAAATCCTCGAACTTGTGGTTCAAAACAGGAGTAAGCATCAGAATATTTCCTTGTTGGCTTTACTTACAGCATCTTTCATTTTCCTTCTATATGAGGCGATCGATTTTTTTAGCTCATCGTTACCACAAGTAGCCAGCATCTGAACTGCCAAAAGCGCTGCATTCTTTGCACCATCTATTGCGACAGTTGCAACAGGGTAACCTGTCGGCATTTGTACTATTGAATAAAGAGCATCAAGACCACCGGTATTCTTTGAACTTAAAGGAACTCCAATCACAGGTATGGTAGTCTTAGAGGCTATGACCCCTGGAAGATGTGCCGCCATTCCGGCCATTGCTATTATGACCTTTGCCCCGGACTTTTCTGCTTCTTCAATATTTTGCTCTACCAGCTCAGGTGTCCTGTGTGCAGAGGCTATAACCATTTTGTAATCAATGCTGAACTCCTTAAGCAGCTCTGTGCACCCCTTTGCTATATCGAGATCGGAACTGCTTCCCAAAAGTATCAGAACATCCATTGCTACCTCCAGATACCAATGTCTTTTCTAAAATAAGAACTTGACCATTTTAGTTTTTCTACAAGAGCGTAGACCTTAGCCCTTGCCTCATGGAGTGTAGCACCAAGGGCGGTAACACCAAGCACCCTCCCGCCGTTAACATAATATTCATTGTCCCTTTTTGTAGTCCCTGCGTGAAATATGAATTCATCTTTCCCTGTTCTAATATTGTTGAGGGAAGGTATTTTAGCACCAAGGGAATAATTACCAGGATACCCATCCTCTGCTACTACCACACAGCAAGAAAAACCATCAGCCCACTCTACCTCATAACCCTCTGGCAGTTTATTTTTCTTTCCAAGAGGTTCAAGTATATCCATTATATCTGATCTCATCCTGGTAAGTATGGATTGTGTTTCTGGATCACCAAGTCTTGCGTTGAACTCAAGGACCTTGACGCTCTCGTCAGGCATCACCATAAGCCCTGCATATATTACTCCGTTATAATCTAAACCCTCTTCCTTAAGGGCCCTTAAGAGAGGCTCTATTACTGTAATTCTTATATTCTCCTCTACCTTATCACTTATAGGAGCTGGACTTACTGCGCCCATACCTCCGGTATTTGGTCCTGTTTCACCCTCGTAGATCTTTTTATGGTCGCGTGAGGTTACAAGGGGGATATATTTTTCGCCATCACAAAAGAACATGTAACTTGCTTCTTCACCTTTAAGGAATTCCTCTACTACCACAGTCTCGCCGGTAACAGTACCGTAAACAGCTTGAGAGGCCTGTTCAACTTCTGGAACTGTACCACATATAAAAACACCTTTTCCTGCGTATAGACCATCCAGTTTTATAACTACCGGAAGCCCAAATTCATCTACAGCCTTTAATAATTCAGTTTTGTTCTTTACAGACTTGAACCTTGCAGTAGGTACACCATGCCTAGTCATAAAATCCTTTGCCCATACTTTGCTGGATTCAAGACGTGCAGCTTTGCTGCCAGGACCTACCGCTGCTATACCATGCTGCCTTAATGTATCAGCAAGACCTTTTGAAAGCGGGGCCTCTGGACCTATTACAACAAGATCAATACCTTTCTCTTTGCAAAAATTAACAACGCCGGCTATGTCATCGGCTTTTATTTGAATACATTCAGCAAGGTCGCTGATGCCACCGTTACCAGGCAGTGCATATATCTTTTTTACTCTTGGACTTTGGGATATTTTCCAAACTAGTGTATGTTCCCTTCCACCACTACCTATTACAGCAACTTTCATGTTAATACCTATAATGCTCTGGTTTGTATGGTCCGTCAACAGATACGCCTATGTAATCCGCTTGTTCCTTTGTGAGCTTTGTTAGTTTTACACCAAGTTTACCTATGTGAAGACGTGCAACCTTTTCATCCAGCGCCTTTGAAAGTTTTGTCAGCCTTACTGTCCTGTTGTTCCTGTTATTCCACAATTCCAACTGAGCCATGGTCTGATTTGAAAAAGAGCATGACATCACGAACGATGGATGCCCTGTAGCACAACCAAGGTTAACAAGGCGACCTTCTGCAAGGAGGATTATCTCTTTACCGTCGTTAAATATGTATTTTGCGACCTGAGGCTTTATCTCTTTTCTCTTTGTGATTTTCTTCATTCCATCAACATCTATCTCGTTATCGAAGTGACCTATGTTGCAGACTATCGCCTGGTCCTTCATATTCTTTAAATGTTCTGCAGTTATTACATGATAATTACCGGTCGCTGTAACAAATATGTCTCCTATCTTTACTGCTTCTTCCATTGTCACCACTTCGTAACCTTCCATGCTCGCCTGCAGGGCGCAGATAGGATCTATCTCTGTAATAAGGACCCTTGCACCAGAGCCTGACAAAGACTGTGCGCATCCTTTTCCAACGTCACCGTAGCCTGCAACAACGCAGGTCTTTCCGGCTATCATGACGTCCGTTGCGCGTCTTAATCCGTCCAAAAGTGATTCTCTGCAACCGTAGATGTTATCAAACTTTGATTTTGTAACAGAGTCGTTAACGTTTATGGCTGGAACAAGAAGTTTCCCTTCTTTCTCCATTTGATATAGACGATGAACTCCCGTGGTCGTTTCTTCAGAAACACCATACCATTCCTTTAACATATCGTGCCATTTTGTAGGATTGGTCTCGTATGTTCTGGCAAGACACTTCATCAAGGCAGCCTCATCCTCTGTGTCATATTTTTTCTTAAGCATTGAAGGGTCTTTTTCCACTTCACAGCCCCTGTGTATCATGAGCGTTGCATCGCCACCGTCGTCAACAATAAGGTTTGGACCTTTGTTGCCAGGAAAGGTCAGCATCTGTTCTGTACACCACCAGTATTCATCCAGGGTTTCTCCCTTCCATGCAAAAACAGGAGTGCCTGCCTTTACTATCGCTGCTGCTGCCTGGTCCTGTGTTGAATAGATATTGCATGACGCCCAACGAACATCAGCACCGAGTTCCTTTAAGGTCTCTATCAACGCCGCTGTCTGTATGGTCATGTGTAAGGAGCCAGATACCCTTGCGCCCTTCAATGGTTTTTGTTTTGAGAACTCTTGGCGGATAGCCATGAGTCCTGGCATTTCCTTTTCCGCCATTATTATCTCTTCACGGCCCCACTCAGCCAGGTTAAGGTCCTTGATCTTGTAGTCTTGCATTTTTTATCTCCTTTAACTTAAAACGTGTGTTATCAATCCATCTCTCAATTTTGGTTCGAACCAGGTGGACTTAGGCGGCATTATCATGCCTGCGTCTGCAACGCTCATAAGTTCGGCCACCGTCGTAGGGAACATGCTAAAAGCAACCTTGAACTCACCGCTATTGACCCTCTTCTCCAGTTCCTTTGTACCTCTGATACCGCCGACAAAATCTATCCTCTTTTCCGTCCTTGGATCACCTATACCAAGTATCGGGTGCAACAGATTATTCTGCAGTATTGCAACGTCAAGGCTGTTTATAGGGTCCTTTTCTGGATATGTACCTTTTTTTGCCTTCAACATGTACCATTTACCGTCCAGATACATTCCAAAACTCTTGGGTTCCTTTGGGCTTGCATATGTTGACGGACTCACATCAAAGCTTTTTGAAATAGCGGCCATGAACTGGTCGCTGTTCATGCCATGAAGGTCCTTTACCAGCCTGTTGTAATCCATTATCATAAGATGTGAGGCAGGAAAGTAGGTCGCAAGGAAAAAATTATATTCTTCATTCCCTTTGTGTTTTGGGTTCTCATTCCTCTTTTTGGCACCGACCCTGTATGCAGAAGCGGACCTGTGATGTCCATCGGCAATATAAAGCTCTGGTATCTGTTTAAAACAAGCGACTATTTCATTAACTACCTTGTCGTCAGTAATGGGCCATACTTCGTGCTTTATGCCGTCAGGTGCCGTAAAGGAATATTCTGGTTTATTGCTCCTTGTCCAGTTGGACACAGCCTTGTTCACGCCATCGTGGTCCCTATAGGTGAGGAACACAACGCCGGTATTTGCATTGGTCGTCTCAACGTGATTGCACCTGTCGTCCTCTTTATCTTTTCTTGTAAGCTCATGCTTTTTTATTATGTTCTTTTCGTATTCCTCAACAGCCGCACAGCCCATTATGCCAAACTGGGTCCTGCCGTTCATGGTCTGTGAATATATGTAGAGCATCGGTTTTTCATCCTGAAAGAGGATGCCCTTTTTTATCATGTCATTAAAATTGTCCCTGGCTTTTTCGTAGACCTTCTTATCGTAATGATCGATATCCAAAGGAAGATCTATCTCTGACTTGACTACGTGAAGGAACGAAAGTTCATTCCCCTTAGCCTCTATCCTTGCCTCTTCGCTGCTAAGTACATCATAAGGTTTTGATGCCACCTTTTCCGCATATTCTTTTTTTGGTCTTATTGCCCTAAAAGCTCTGATCGTTGACATGGAATTATTAAACCTCCTGAATTATTCGGGCGACAGAACAATAATTATCCTGCCGCCCATGTTGTAAAGAACTAAGTATCTATTTCTCAAAAAACTTTCTTACTATCTCTACTACCTCTGCACCTACGCGTTCCTGCCCTTCCCTGGTCTGGGCACCAATGTGAGGAGTAACGCTTACCCTTGAATGTTTAACAAGAGCAAGATTGTTGGTCGGTTCTTCAACATAAACGTCTATTCCAGCCCCACCTAACTGACCAGAATCAAGTGCAGCTATCAATGCGGCTTCATCAACAACACCACCGCGTGCGCAATTGATTATGTATGCACCCTTCTTCATCTTGGCCATCTCGTTAGCACCTATCAAAGCTGGCTGGCCTTTCGATATGGGAACGTGCAGCGATATAAAATCAGCGTTCTTCAATATCTCGTCCAGAGTAGCTTTTTTGTATCCAGGGATATTCAGGTCTGCCCTTAGATCATAATAAAGAACGTCCATGCCAAGAGCCTTTGCCCTTGTGGCAAGTTCCGATCCTATACGTCCCATACCGACTACACCAAGTGTCTTGCCAGAAAGTTCTATGCCATTATAGATCTTCTTTTCCCATTTGCCTTCACACATCGTGTATTTTGCATCGGCAATGAACCTTGCCAAAGAGAACATATGGGCCAGGGCAAGTTCTGCCACTGACGCTGCACTGGCTCCAGGTGTGTTCATTACCTTTATGCCGTTAGCCTCTGCAAATTTACTGTCGATGTTATCTATGCCGACGCCGCCACGTATAACAAGTTTTAGTTTTTTTGTTTCGAGTGCTGTCTTTAGATGTTTTTCCCTTACCTTGGTAGCGCTTCGTACTACGCAAACATCAACATCCTTTAATGCTGCACCGAGTGCTTCGTCTTCATAGAATTTTTCTATTACTTCATAACCATGCTTTTTTAATTCAGCTATGGCATCCTTATTCATCCCGTCGGTAACTAATATTTTAGTCATTGAACACCCCTCTTATACTGTTTTAAGGAATTCATCTATACAGCCCAACAGTTCCTGAACTGTTTCCATCTTCGTATCTGCCATGTGAGCTATACGGAAAGTCTTTTCCTTTAGATCTCCGTATCCGTTAGCAATAACAAAACCTCTTTCTCCTAAGAATTTATTGAGGTCACCTACGGATATCCCTCTTGTATTCTTTATAACGGTCAGTGTGTTGCTTCTGTATTCAGGTGCTGCAAGAACTTCAAAGTTCTTGGTCGCCCAGTCACGAACTGTCTTTGCCAATTCTATGTGGCGTTTATACCTGTTCTCCAACCCTTCCACGTTCAATATGTAATCAAGCTGAGCATCCAGTGCAAAATAGTGAGCTAGCGATGGTGTAGCAAGGTATTGATGATCTTTCTTTACTACAAAATCATAAAGCTGGACAAGATCAAGATAGAACCCTCGATTCTTTACCGTCTTTGCCCTGTTGTAGGCCTTCTCGCTCACAGATGCTATGGAAAGTCCTGGAGGCAGGCCGAGGCTCTTTTGTGTAGAGGTTATGCAAACATCTATGCCCCATTCATCAACTGGTATCTTAACTCCGCCCATTGAGCTTACAGCGTCAACCAACCAGACCACGTCAGGATATTTCTTTATGACCTTTGATATTTCCCCGCAAGGGTTCATTACACCAGAGGATGTTTCATTGTGGGTTATAGTAACAACGTCGTACTTTCCTGTAGCAAGGACCTTATCCACTTCTTCAGGCATGGTCGCATCACCCGGATTCTTAACCGTGAACATATCGGTTGGAACACCATTGGATGTTCCCATATCCGCCCATCTGTCACCAAAAGATCCGACTGAAAATACAGCCGCCCTTTTTGCAGTACAGCACTTAATGGAAGATTCCATCAGACCGCTTCCGGATGTTGTTGAAAAGATCATTAGGTTCTTTGTATGAAAAACCTGCTGCATCTTATCATTCATCCTTTTTTGTAGCGCGCTCGCGTCCTTGGACCTGTGAGAGATCATCTGGGTCCCCATTGCTTTGAGGACTTCTTCTCTGACATCAACCGGTCCTGGAATAAAGAGTCTTTTTCTCATGTCGTTAACTCCTCCTGTCATTATTAGTACGCAACATTGATTATCAGATAAAAACGGTCGTGGCAACCGTCATATTAATGTCAATAACAGCGTCGTATATTATCTATATATCAGGAATTTTTCCCTGAGCTTTAGGAAATCTTTTTTGCCGTAGTCGACCAGGGTAGAAAACTCAGCAAAGGAAGCTCCTTTTTGGAGTGCAAGCCTTGGCTTGTCCGAACCAAGCAAGATGTCTATAGGCATCTTTTCGTATTCGTATTCATATGGAGGAGGATTGAAACTGAACTGTTGAGGATAAAGATCGTACAGTGAATAAATAACGGCCAGGCCTGTCCTCAATGAATTAAAACTCTTTTTATCAGTTACGTGTATCTGAAAACCCTTACAAACAACTCCCTTGAACTTATTAAAGGTCGGTTCAAAGAATAACGGTCTAAGAGTAACCCCTTTCAGGGATTTAATAGCCTTGTGGGACAGAACGTCCCTGTGTTCCAAAAAGGGAGCGCCGAAAAGCTCAAAGGGTCTTGTGGTGCCTCTGCCTTCTGAGATATTTGTTGCCTCAAGCAGACATTGGCCTACGTAAACAAGGGCGCTGTCAAAGGTTGGCATATTAGGTGACGGCATTATCCATTCCCTGCTCCAATATTGCGACCTTCTCCATCCAGCGAGCTTGACGACAGTAAGCCTGCATCCTATACCAAAGGTCTCGTTGAACATCCTTGCAAGTTCTCCAACAGTCATCCCGTGCCTGTGTGATATCGGGTACATGCCCACAAAACTCTCAAAACCTTTTTGCACTATACCACCCTCGACACTGATGCCGTTCAATGGGTTTGGTCTATCCAGGACGATGAATTCAATATCTTTTTTAGCACATGCTTTCATCACGTTCGCCATGGTGTAAATGAACGTGTAGTATCTTGCCCCCACATCCTGTAGATCGAACAGTACAGCATCAAGCCCTTTAAGCATGTAATCCTGAGGGACCCTGTACTCTCCATAAAGTGAATAGACGGGAGCATCAAACTCCGACGAAGAATCAGGACTCTCCTTCATATTATCCTGCTTATCCATTATGAAACCATGTTGTGGCCCAAAGATCGCCTTAAGCTCGGCCTTTGCTCCGCGGACCAAGTCTATTGCATGTTCTAAGTTAACATTCACCGATGATATATTACAGACCAGGCCAACCTTTTTACCTTTAAGCAGCTTCTTTAATTCAGCACTTCGTTCCAGACCGAGGTCCATAATGATCACTTCCTCCTACCCTTTCTGCTCCACAGGACAATGAATATAGATGCTATTACAGTAAGATAAATAAAATACTTTCCTACGATGCTGTAAAAACTCCTTATCCTATGGTCACATATAGGGACATCCATTATGATATTCTCTTCTTTGTTATGAGTGCTCTTTTTTATTACCTCGCCTGTTATGTCAACAAGGGTGGATATCCCTGTATTGGTAGATCTTAATATCGGACGTCTGTACTCAACAGCCCTCATCCTTGTTATCCTTAAATGCTGATAAGGTGCAACTGTGCCGAACCATGAGTCGTTAGACATGTTCAAAAGAACGTGAGCATCCTTTGATACCATTCTGCCTACATATCCTGAATTAAGTATCTCGTAACAGATAGTCGGCGCAAACCTTACTTCCATACCCTGAACAACGAGCTTTAGGACTTCTGGTCCAGCGCCTCTGGAAAAATCACTGACTGCAGGAACGACATTCTTTAGGAACGGGAACAAGTTCCCCAGCGGCATATATTCACCAAAGGGAAGTAACATGGTCTTGTGATACAAGGACACCTGGCCGTTGGGCAGTATCACGATAGCACTGTTGTAATAATTCTCTTCCTTGTCCAGATAGTAAGCTCCGATAAGGAAGGGTAATTCAAGTGCAGCGACCATCTTTTTGTGTTCCACGGCGGCTTCATTAGTGTCTATGTAGTATCCTGGGAAAGCAGTCTCGGGCCATACTATCAGGTCAACATCTTTATTCTCTTCTATCAGCGATAATGTCATCTTCTTGTACTTCTTAAGTATAAGTGTCATATCATTAACGTAAGGGGAATCCGCTTTGTAACCAAACTCCGATTTGAATTTCATCGCCTGTGCAACACTGAGCTGTATCGGATTACCAATGTTCGCCTGTACCACTCCTGCCCTTATGAGCGGACACCGTTCCTGCATATCCTTTAAACTGGAATATGACTGCTTGCCATATAGGAACAGGAACAGCGGTATAGCAACACATAACGATACAGGCAGAATGTATCTCTTCTTAATTATCAGGAATACGGACGCATTGAACACCATTATCAGAAAACTTAATCCGCTGACCCCAAAAAAATCGGCGAACTGGACCATGTACTTATATGAAGTAAG
>CAYVOB010000060.1:0-9093 GCA_964452945.1 uncultured Bdellovibrionales bacterium | reverse complement strand
CAAAGCTCATAAAGCTGGATAATGTGAATGCCCAGGACCTGGAGAGAGACCTTACAGGGAGGACCGGTCTTTTTGGTACTACCATGAAGATCAAGGCGCTAGGAGATACAAATACAATGGTCGTAACAGGCACTGGTTCTCAGATTGCTGACCTTGTAGAGATGATAAAGTTGATAGACGTTAAAGGGGATGCCTCGCAGCTTGCGGTGATACCTATAAAGAATGCTGAGGCTAACAACCTGAAAGAGATCATATCCACCTTGTTGTTCCAAGGGCAGAGTGCCAGTCCGGTCGCAGGGGTAAGGGCAAGTACGAGTATGATCTCAAGAGGGAGCAGCAACGTTGTTACAAGGGGTGCGGAAAAATATTCGACCATCTTTGTTGATGACAGAACGAATTCCATAATCGTTCTGGCCAACGGACCAGGCATAAGGAAGATAAGGGCTCTGGTTAAGCAATTGGACTTTGAGGTGGAAGGCGGTAGCGGCGTCCATGTCTATCCTCTAAAGAATGCGAGAGCTGAGGATATAAACACCACCCTTAATGCAATAATAGGGGCAACAAAAGGTGCAGCAACGGAGAAAGGCGCAATATTCGATTCTGTGAAGATAACGGCTGATAAGTGGACCAATTCACTCGTAATAAGCGCCAAACCAAAACAGTTCGAAGGTATAAAGAACGTTATCTCTGAACTGGACAAGAGGAAGGGACAGGTACTGTTCGAGACGATAACGATGGAGATCTCGCTGGACAACGCATCAAGTTTTGGTATCTCTTCCAACTATGCTCTGAGCTCCGAGGTACCGAGGGCGATAGGCTTTGACTCCGGGGTGTCGTCGACAAATAACATCATGAACTTTTTAACCAACCCAAGTGCCTTGAGCGGTATGATCTTGGGCTTTGGTAGCAAGAAAACAGTAAGTGTTAACATAAACGGGACCAGCATGAACATCCCTTCGCTTGCAGCGTTCATAACGGCACTGGAAAAGAATAGCGAAGCTAACGTGCTACAGCGGCCATCAATAATAACCTCCGATAACGAGGAAGCCACAATAA
Source organism: uncultured Bdellovibrionales bacterium (assembly GCA_964452945.1). Classification (GTDB taxonomy): domain Bacteria; phylum Bdellovibrionota; class JAFGOL01; order JAFGOL01; family JAFGOL01; genus CAYVOB01. The sequence goes on along the minus strand of CAYVOB010000060.1, from coordinate 8,037 downwards.
AGGTTTTGGATAAGATCCCTGTGGTAAAAGGTACTGTGGTCCAGCAGGGCATAAGCCAGCAAAACATAGATACTGTAGATGTGGGTCTTACATTAAAGATAACACCAAGAATAAACGAGACCTCTGATTTTATTAAGCTCGATATTGATCAGGAGACCTCTGATATAACTGACAAGGCACCGAGGGACCTTGCAGGTACTACAACAGCGACAAATTCCAGGAATATAAAGACCTCAGTTATTGTTCGTGACAAGGATACGGTCGTCATAGGAGGTCTTTACAGGGACAATATGTCCACTACATATAATAAGGTCCCTATACTTGGTGATATACCGATATTGGGGTGGTTCTTTAAAGGCAAAACCACTTCCTCTACAAAGACCAACCTCTTGGTGTTCATAACTCCTAACATAGTGAGAGATTACGAGACCCACAGTAAGTTGAGTATGCAGGCCCTGGACGGGAGAAAAGGTTTTGTTAAGAATAATCTGGGAGGAGAAGATAACTTCCAGACCGTTATGGAGTCCGTTGAAAAAAAGATTAATATGCAAGCTACGGAAGAAGTAGTTGATGAAAAGAACTATCTACCCGACAGTGGGGTAAAGGTGTTGAAGGTTAATTAAAAATGAGTATCTCTAGCAATAAAATAGGGCAGATACTTTTACAGCATACATCGCTTACTCCTCAACAACTTGAGGAGGCTTTGGAGATCCAAAGGGAAAAGGGTATCAGGCTAGGAGAAGTTCTTGTTAACAAGAACTATTTGACCCCGGAAGAACTTGCAAAGGCCCTGGTCATACAGATGGGATATCCATATCTGGACCAGATCCCTGCGTCGGAAATAGACACAGATCTTATCAAGAGTGTCCCGTTGAATTATGCAAAACAACACCAGATTTTACCCATATCAATGACGGAAGATTACGTAGTTGTAGTAATAGCCGATCCTTTGAACCATACTCCTATAGACGACTTACGGCTTATATTCAAGAAAGAGATAAAGGTAATGATAACCAGTCCTCTGCATCTTCAGGAAGCCATAAACAAAGTATACGAGAGGAGTCAGACCAGCCTCATAGAAGGGTTAGAAGATACTTCCGGTGAGGAGCTGGCATATGATCTTAACGAACCTGTCGATCTTTTAGATTCTGGTGACGACGAGGCTCCTATAATAAGGCTTGTCAATTCGCTCCTGTTCCGTGCGGTTAAGGAGAAGGCGAGTGACATACACATAGAGCCTTATGAAAAGGAAGTCGCTGTAAGGTTTAGGATAGACGGTATACTCTATGATATTTTCAGGACGGCAAAAAAATTCCATGCATCTATATCGTCCCGTGTGAAGGTAATGGCCGATCTGGATATAGCGGAAAAAAGATTGCCACAGGATGGAAGGATAAAGATTAAAATAGCAGGTAAGGATATAGACATCAGGTTGTCGACCGTACCGACTTCACACGGCGAAAGACTTGTTATGCGTATCTTAGATAAGTCTAACGTTCTCCTTGAACTACCAGACCTTGGTTTTATGGGCAAAGTCCTGGACGATATAAATACATTGATAAATAAAAGACACGGGATATTCCTTGTTACCGGTCCTACCGGTTCTGGTAAATCTACGACGTTATATGCCTGTCTTTCTAGGATCCGTTCTGTAGAAAGGAATATAATCACTGTAGAAGATCCTGTAGAGTATCAATTACAGGGAGTTGGCCAGATACAGGTAAACCCCAAAATAGACCTTACGTTCGCGAGCGGATTGAGGGCTATCCTTAGACAGGACCCCGATGTAATAATGGTGGGTGAAATAAGGGACCAGGAGACAGCTGAGATAGCTATAGATGCGGCATTGACCGGGCACTTAGTTCTTTCGACGCTGCATACCAATGATGCTCCTGGAGCTGTAACCAGACTGGTAGATATGGGGATAGAGCCGTTCCTGGTCTCTTCTTCCATATTAGGCGTGATAGGGCAAAGGCTTATAAGGAAGGTTTGCACATTTTGCAGAGAGGCATATATACCAAACGATGCGGAACTGAAGGAGTTGGGTGTAACCAGGGAGCTTCTTAAAAAATATACAGTTTATAGACCGAAGGGTTGTGAAAAATGCTCCAACACAGGATATATGGGCAGAACAGTTGCAAGCGAGTTGATGGTAATAACGGATAGGGTGAGAGAACTTATACTCTCCGGAACTGATTCCAACACCATAAAAAAAGAGGCGATAAAAGAAGGTATGGTGACGGTCAGACAGAATGCTGTTGCAAAAGTACTTCAAGGTGTAACGACAATAGAGGAACTATTCCGTTCCACACAGACTGAATAACGGAGCTTTAGATTATGGGGATCTATAGATACATAGGTGTTAATACTGAAGGCAAGAATGTCGACGGTATAATAGAATCCGACAATCAAAAGACTGCTAGGCAGAAATTAAAACAGAAAGGTATTTATGCCACTAATATAGTGGAAAAAAGTCTTGCGGACGTTCAGGCCAAAAAAGAGACTCTAAAGATCACAATAGGAAAAAAGGTCAAGGGTTCCGACATAACGATGATGACCAGACAATTCGCCACATTGATAAATGCCAACATACCTATAGTGGATACCCTGGAGGCATTATCTGAACAAGTTGAGAACGAAAGACTTAAGATGATACTCACCGAGGCAAAGCAGAAGGTGAACGAAGGTGTTTCCATTGCAGATGCACTGTCACCGCATGTCGGTGTTTTTAGCCCTTTGTATATAAACATGATAAGGGCTGGAGAAGCTTCTGGTACTCTTGGTCTGGTACTTACCAGGCTTGCAGAGTATACAGAAAAACAATCTGTATTGAAGAACAAGATAATATCGAGCATGGCTTATCCTGTCCTGATGATATTCGTTTCTATTATAATAATTGGCATCCTGTTCGCTGTGGTCATACCTAAGATAACGGTGGTCTTTGAGGATATGAAGACCGCTCTGCCAATCTATACGACTATTCTCATTGCAGTCTCTAACTTTGTGCGTCAAAATTTTATGTACATTGGTATTTTCATTTTGCTCTCCATAATTATCTTCTCAAGATATATAAAAACCCCTGCTGGTAGAAGGAATTGGGATGAGATAAAATTAAAGCTACCTGTATTTGGGAAGGTGATTAGGCTCTCGTCCGTAAGTCAATTCACTAGAACACTGTCCACTCTTCATGGGGCTGGTGTGCCTCTGCTCCAGGCACTGGACATAGTGACCAACGTGGTCGATAACACCGTAATTAAAGAAGCCTTGCAGTCGGCAAAAGTTGATGTGTCGGAAGGTAAAAGTCTCGCATCAACGCTGAAAAAGACCTCTCATTTTCCTCCTCTTGTAATACACATGATAACCGTGGGAGAAAAGACAGGTGAACTTGAGATCATGTTAAAACACGTCAGCGATGCTTACGACATAGAGGTAGAGACAAGGATACAGACCTTAACATCGTTGCTCGAACCAGTAATGATAATAGCCATGGGAGGTACAGTGGCTTTCATAGTTATTTCTATACTTATGCCAATAATGCAGATGACAAATATAGCTAGTTAATAAGGAGGGAGGAGTATGTTTAAAAGATTGAATGGTAAACTTGGTATGTCTCTTGTCGAGATCATGATCGTTATCGTGATTATGGGAACCGTAGCTGCGTTGGTGGGAAGGAACGTTATGTCAAGACTTGAAAAATCAAAAGCACAGACCACAAAACTGCAGATGGACAATTTTAAGGCGGCACTACAAGACTATTATCTGGATAACAATGTATATCCGACAACTGAACAGGGCTTAGGTGCTCTGATACAAAAACCGACCACAGGAACTGAACCGAGCAATTATAACCCGGATGGCTACCTAAAGACCAAGGAGCTTCCGAAGGATGCATGGGGGCAAGAATTCATATATGAGTCTGACGGAGCTAAATATTCGATCAAGTCGTTGGGCAAGGATAGAAAAGACGGAGGAGATGGCAACGACGCTGATCTAACGGTTGAAAGTGACTAAGAGAGCTTTTACCTTAATTGAACTCTTAATAGTGCTAGCCATAGTTGGTCTGGTACTGGGCCTTGGTTATCCTCAATTAAAGAGGATATATAGGAGCAGTTTGAGGTCGGCTGCGGCACAAATGGCAGGGATGATAAGATATGGCTACGACATCTCTGTTATAAAAGGAAGGATACACAGGGTAGTATTTGATTTTGATAAGGCTGTTTATAGATTGGAGGTTTCCAATACTGATGAATTAGTTTCGTTGGAAGAAGAAACCTCTCAAGACGAAGCAAAAAAGAAAGAGGAGAGAGAACAACCGCTCTCGGAGGAAGAACCACAAAAGGTTCCTCCTTTTTCTCCGGCAGAAGGAGAGGCGGGAAAGGATAGGAATCTTCCTTCAGGCATTATCTTTGACAGCGTAGAGAACGTAAGCACCAAAAAAAAAGTTACTAGTGACTTTGCATATCTTTATTTCTTCCCGTCCGGAATGACCGAGGATGTAATAATAAGGTTCAGCGGTGAGAAAAGCAACACTGGGTTCTATTCCCTGAGGATTAACCCTGCTAATGCAAAGGTCCTTATAGAGGGGCGGTATCTTGAAGCGGAATAAGGCTGCTTTTACATTGATAGAGGTTATGATCTCCCTGGTCATAATATCCATAGCGTTGGTGGCTTTGTCCAGTAGTCAAGGGATAGCACTTAATTCAACCAGGAAAGGTCGCTTTGTGTCCATGGCAACATTCGCCGCCAAGAACAAAATGGCGGACATAGACGTCTTGTCGACGTTAAAGGGGTTTTCCTATGTGAAGGATCTGGGAGAAAAAACAGAAGGGGAGTTTGAGGAAGAGGATTATAAGGGTTGGAAGTGGGTTACAGAAGTTAAGGAGGTAAACTTCCCTATCTCGGCGATCATTAATAGTTATATTGGCGGAGGAACGACTAGCACAGAAGAAAGTGGAGAAAGTGCCGCTTCAGGTTCTACAACCGCGGAAACTACAGGATCACAGGAAGCCCAGATATTAAGTATGGTTGGAAAGAATATAGAGACTTTTATGAAGCAATCGGTCAGGGAGGTTACGGTTACAGTTATGTGGCCCGTACGTGGTGGGCAGGAATTTTCGAGCCTAAAACTTGTCTATTTTGTGGTGGATTATAATGCAGTACAGAACTTTGCACCGGTCTTATAACACCAAGGCTATGACGCTTATAGAGGTCGTCATAGCTTTAGCACTGTTCTCTATGTTGGCGGTGTTCACCGTCTCGAGTACTTCTGTAGGACTAAGATTGAAGAAAAAAGTTCAGGGATCCAGCGATTATTACCACAATGCAAGAACTGCCATAAGGCAGTTGGACAGAGACATAGGTCTGGCCTATCACTCATATCAAGACACAATTCAGGGTGAGTTGAACAGGAAGCAGGTTGTGACAACTAATCCTTATGAAACATATACCATAGGCTCTTTCTTTAAGGGCGAAAAATCAAAATTGCTTTTTTCTTCATCCTCACATCAGCGTCTTTACAAGAACACCAATGAGGAAGATTTAAGTGAAGTTGCCTATTACCTTGAGCCAGATGAGAAGAACGAAGGACTTTTTAATTTATATAAACGACAATCTACTTTCATAGACGAGGATATGGAACAAGGCGGCTCTTTATACCTTATTGCTAACGGTATTGAGTCAATGACCTTTAGGTATCTTCGAACAGAAGCAAAGGATGGAGATGAATATTGGGTGGATAAATGGGATTCAACTGCTGGTGATTTTGTCAGTAAATTCCCTCTTGCCGTTGAGGTTACACTGGTCTTTGTTCCTATTCAACAACCAGAGAAAAGGTTAAAGGTGGTACAGAAAATAAAGATATTGAATCCTAACAATGTGGGGTCTTAAGCTTGAGGTTGAGACGTAATAAAAAAGGTCAAGCGATGCTTCTGGTTATCACCAGTGCGGTCATTCTATCACTTATTATGGTAGAGCTTAATTACAGCACCAGGATATCATCAGCTATTGCTGGTAATTATAGGGATGAGACAGCAGCTTATTACCTTGCCCGCTCTTCTGTGAACGTAGCTATGCTGCGTGTGGCAATAGCCAGCAAGGCAAAGACCTTTGAAATAAGCGGCTTTAAGCTCCCTAATGATGTAATATCTATGATCATAACGCTTCCCTTTGTATTTCCGCCGCCACTGGAACTTTTGACCATGACTGGGAGTGCTGAGGATGCAGACCTTGGCATGAAGGATATGGTAGAAAACATCAAAACAGATACAAATATTGCAAGTGTGGGATATTTCGACCATAATATTAGTAGTATGGACTCTTCCCTTAACATTAACGCCATTACACTTAGCGAAAACTCGATCTCTGCATTTAAGGAGCAGATGAAGAACTATTATTCCTTAAAGGTACAGAGTGATGAGTCTTTTGCACACAGGTACCCTATAGAGAAATATGAGAGGGTGTTGAATAATGTAATAGATTGGATAGACACCGACTCTACATCAAGGAATGGGGGTGACGAGGATTTGCCTTATCAAAAAAAGAATCCTCCATATAGGGCCAGGAACAATTTTATAGCGACTATTAATGAGCTTCATATGGTAGACGAGATGGATGATGAGCTGTTTGATTTTATTGCACCGATGGTATCTATATTTTCTTCTGGAGCTATAAATGCAAATAGAATGGATGCGAATATGTGGAAGGCTATAGACAACAACCTTACAGACGAGGAAATAAAATCCCTGCTTGAGAAGATACAGCTTGAAGGGAGTTTTACCAGTGAGCAGGAACTTAGGACATGGATAGGTAAAAATACAAAGATAGCTGCGGCTGATTTTAACCCGCTGAAGATACCTTTGGCCTTTGATGATGAGGATTTTAAGATAGAAGCTACAGGCCACAGTGGCAGGGTTTCCAAGAAGATAACCTGTTATATCTCCGAGACCTATAAATCCTTGCTGCTTATGGGTAAGCTTCCGGAGAAAAAATCAACCGATCCAAAGGCTAAGACGACCCCGGTAACTACTAGCTTTAAGCCAGAAATAGTTTTTTGGGAGATGAAGTGATTTGAAGATACTTGCTTTGGACATAGGAAGCTACTCAATAAAAGCCCTGTATTTTGATAAAAAATATAGAGGCTATAACATTATCAATTTTTCCAACACCATCATCAAGAGGGATGGCAAAACCGTGACCCTCGACCAGATATCGGAGACCATAAAGTCACTTATGGAAGAGAACAAATATCAGCCAGAAGAACTGGTCGCTCTTTATCCCTCGGAAAAGACCACTCACAGGTTTATAACCTTGCCTTTTAGGGACAATAAAAAGATATCAATGACCCTTCCATCAGAGCTCGAAGAGCAACTCCCTTTTGAAATAGAAGAGATCAATTATGACTGGCAGATCTTGGAAAGCCGGGGTAGGAATAGTCATATACTGGTTACAGCAACTAAAAAACAGGACTATGATGGTTTTGTTTCTATGCTTAGTGGTGTCAGTATGGCTCCTGGTCTTGTCATTCCTGGAGCTGATCCTTTGATGCATCTTATGAACTACTTGAAGCTTGGCAAGACTTATGTTGAAGTAGAAAAGGAAGGTGTGCTTACAAAGGAGCTTAAGTCCAGCCCGGTGGTCCTGGTAGATATCGGTTGTTCAAAGACCACTGTAATGTTGGTCAAGGATGGTATCCCCGAGCACATCAGAATAGTAAATTATGGCGGTGACTACATAACAAGAAAGATCATGGACCACTATGAGCTTAGTTATGAAGAAGCTGAGAGGTCAAAGCTTGAAGTAGGTTACATAATAATGGAAGGAGACACTGCCAATTATACAGAGGAACAGGTAGGGTTTTCTAACGTTATAAAAGAAGCTATTGATGTAATAATAAGGGATGTTAATCAAACATTATCTGAATACAAGGCGGAGAAGAAGGAAACTGCTCAAAAATGTGTCCTTTCTGGCTCTGGTTGGAAAATAAGGAACCTTGTCGAGTATATGTCACAGGAACTAAGGATGACAGTAGAGCAGCTAGAA
>CAYVOB010000059.1:0-9252 GCA_964452945.1 uncultured Bdellovibrionales bacterium | reverse complement strand
TCACGAAAATGGGATCGAAAATTTGGTCGAGGAACTTTTAAAGGCTACAACAAAGATAAGGATAAGACTTTCCAGCCTTAGACCCTCCAGGATAAGCCCAAGGCTTGTTGAACTTATGAAGGAAAAAAGGCTTTGCCCTCACCTTCATATTTCATTACAAAGTGCTTCTGACAAGGTTTTGGGCCTAATGAACAGGCGAGACTACAAAGCAAAGGACTTCCTCTCAATATGTGAGCTCGTAGACAGGAAGCTATCCACAAGGTCCCCTTTTATGGCAGCAGATATCATAGTAGGACATCCAGGAGAAGCTGAGCTTGATTTTTTAGAGAGTTTCAAGATATTGGAACAAAGTAATTTAAATAAGGTACATGTATTCCCCTTCAGTCCAAGACCGGGTACGGCCGCCTTTATAATGAAAAAACCAGAACCGGCAGAAACGCAAAGGAGACGGGATATGCTCCTGAACTTATCTGAAAAGCGATACCTTGAGTCCTTAAGGGGTATGAAGGGTAAAACGGTCGAGGTCCTTTGGGAAACCGAGAGTTTTGGACATAGCGAGAATTATTATCCAATAACAGGAAAAGGGATCCCTAATACCCTCGGTATATTAAAAGTTACTGGTGTCGATATAAGTAGCCAACAGCTTTTGGTTTAACGCTCTTTTATCTGTAATGCTTTTTCGTCATCGTATCTTTGGTTGATCCTTAAGATGCTGTATAGGACCCTTCTCATGTGATAGCTTATCCTTTGAAAATTATATATTACATCGATCAAGAGCATACCAACTTCAGGATGGACTTCGCCCTTTTTTATCCTCTGATTTATTGCGACGGTGTTAAATTTATACATGGTCTTTTCATCTTTCTTGCTCTTCCTTAGGATATCCGTTGCAAGGTCTGCATCCTCGTTCTCGAGCGCTACATATACTTCCTCGAACTGTTTGGTTATGTGATCCCTGATCCTTTTTATAGTCTCAATAGAAGCTTTGTCCAGATCACACTTTTCGCGTTTTTTATATACGGCATTATCTATGATGTTCTCTACATGGTCAGCCATTCTCTCAAAGTCGTTGGTAATTTCCCTGTAAGAGTTAAGGACCAGTGCCTGGTATCCGGAAAGTTCATGTTTTGATATCTCCATGACATAATCGAAGCTGTGAAGTCTTATTTGGTCTATTTGAGCCTCCATCCTGAACACCTTTGGAGTTGTTTCATATCTACATTCAAGCACACCATCGCATGATATCTTTAACATTTCAGAAATGGTATCTCCCATCTTGAGCAGGGACTTTTTTACGGACTGTATTGCAACGCTGGGTGTTTCCAGCGCTTTTACATCAAAGAGGTTTGGATTGTCCTTTTCATCATTCAGGACCGGTATCAGTATATAGAGCATGGCGACTATCATTTTTGTAAAAGGTATGCAAAGTAGAGCGGTTACTATACTACTGGCCATATGTGCGTTAGCTATCTGTCTCACGATGTTAGGCGAGCTCATTTGTATGAGTTGCACAAAATAAGTCATCAGCGAGAATGTTATAGTAGCCTCTAAGAGGTTAAATATAAAATGTGCAAGAGCTACTCTTTTTGAGTCACGATTGGCCTTTATACTGGCAAGAAATGCTGTTGCACAGGTTCCTATTTTGGCACCAAGTATTAGTGGTATGACCTGTCTTAAATCAGTAAAAATACCAGTGTATGCTAGCGCTATAACTATTGCCAACGTTCCACCGCTGGAGTGTATCAACGCAGCTGTAATAGCGCTTATAGCAAATCCGAGGATAATGCTTTTTAATCCGGAGCCTGTGACACTTGCGATAAGCTCCATAAAAGTGCCGGAATCCTTAAGCGGGATCATCGCTCCCTTCATTACAATTATACCCAAAAAGATGAGGCCAAAGCCAAGGATTATTTCCCCTGCGGTCTTAATAGCTTTTTTCTCAAAGAACAATTTGAGCACAGCACCAAGAGCAATAGCCGGAAATACATACTGATCAAGGTTGAAAGAGATTATCTGCACCGTAACGGTAGTGCCTATGTTCGCGCCAAAGATTATTCCCATGCTGTTCGTTAGAGAGATAAGTCCTGCGTTGATGAAATTGACCAAAAATACCGTTGTGGCACTGCTAGACTGTACCATTGCAGTAATGAAAAAACCCACCAGAAGGCTTAAGAACACGTTCTTGGTTAGTTTTTCAAGACCTCTCCTGAAACTAAAAGAGGCTATGTTCTGCAGGGCCTTTCCGCACACGTGGAAGCCGTAAAAAAACAGCCCTAGTCCGCCTATAAGACCAAAGAATATAGTTAATCCATCCAACTGCATGTGGTTGATTTTACCATACCAGTGCTATTATTTATAAAAACTGTGGTTAATATTATTTATGCCTGTTCAAAAAATTGGCAGCTTGTCCCTTATGAGGTCTGCTATTTTTTCCTTTTCTTCATCTATGCTTAGTTCCGTAGTATCTATCTCTACAGCATCTAGAGCTTTTTTTAGCGGCGCGATCGCACGTTCGGAGTCCTGCTTGTCCCTTTGTATGGTCTCTTTTAGGACCTGTTCAAAACTGATGTTTATGTTCCTTGATCTTAATTCATTATAGCGGCGTCTTGCCCTTATCTCATCACTCGCTGTTAAAAACACCTTTAGTTCAGCTTCAGGGAAAACTATAGTTCCCATGTCCCTTCCGTCAACTATTGCTCCGGAGTCCGCATTCCTTGCCAGTTTTTTTTGTAGCTCCAGAAGTGAAGCACGGACTACGGGTATTGCGCTTACTGTGGATGCCAACATGGCCATCTGCGGCGTACGTATCTCGTCAGTTACGTCATTTGAATCAAGTATAACTCTGTTAACTCCGTCTCTGAAGACAAAAGAGAGCTTAAGCTTAGTGCAAAGTTCCTCAAGCCCTTTTGTATCCTCAAAGTTTATATTGGCGTTCTTTGCTGCAAGTGCCACGCAACGATATATGGCCCCGGTATCCACATAAATAAAGCCGAATTCAGCTGCCAACAGTTTACAAATAGTACTTTTGCCGGTACCTGAAGCCCCATCAACAGCAACGATCATTTAATAAGGCTCCTTATTGCAGCTATTGCTTTCTTGTTCTGTTCCATAGTTCCCACGGAAAGTCGTATGAACTTAGGAAGTCCATAGCCATGCATCGGCCTGACTATTATCCCAAGTCTCAAGAGTTTCTCGAAGAAGGTCTTACTCTCTTCAGGTACTTCTACCAAGATGAAATTGCACTGGGTCGGAAGGTACTTCATTCCTAATGTATTCAACTCTCCTATTAAGTAGTCGATCCCTTCATGTGTCCTTTTTACTGTGTTATTTATGAAGTCTTGGTCGTCAAGGGCCGCAGTTGCTGCATACTGTGCGACAAGATTAACGTTAAAAGGTTCTCTCACCATGTTGGCGTACTTTATGACTTCTTTATCCGCCATCACGTAACCGACCCTTAGCCCGCAAAGGCCGTATGCCTTGCTGAAGGTCCTTGTGATAACAAGGTTCTTATACTTGCCCCAGACGCTCATCATGCTCTTAAAATCCTTCGCCCTTACGTACTCTATGTATGCTTCGTCAGCGATCAGGAGTATTCCCTTTTTCTCCGCAAATTCCATTAATTCCAACATTTCATTGAAAGGGATATACGTCCCTGTAGGGTTATTTGGGTTGTCTATTATGATCATGGCCGTGTTATCATCACAGGCATTTATTATCGCCTTGTAGTTGTATCTATATTCCTTGGCTGGAGTGGCAATGTATTTTGCACCCGCCGTCAGCGCCACTATCTTATACAATGCAAATGCATATTGGCTGGAGACCACGTTCCTACCGGGTTCCAGTACCACCCTCATTATTACCTCAAAAGCCTCGTTGGAGCCATTACCGACCATTACGTTGTCAGCTGAGACGTTATTGAACTCAGCTATTTTTTGTCTTAAGTAGAACGAGTTTCCGTCAGGATAGATGTATGCTTCCCTTATTGCTTCTTCCATGGCCTTCATGGCCTTTGGTGAAAAGCCCCATGCATTCTCGTTTGAGGCAAGCTTTATCGGGTCCTTAATCCCTAATTCCCTCTCCACTTCCTTTATTGGCTTACCAGGTGCGTATGGATCAACGGACTTTATGCATTCTCTTAACTTGAACATCTAAATCAATCCTCCTAAAGGTTTTTGTTAACAATGCGCTTGATTTAGATGCATTATTACCCTAAATAATTAAGCTTAACAAGGATAAAGCAAAAACAAGGTAGGGCAATTAATCTATGTGCGCAAAAAAAAGAATTAGGATGGAAGATGTTTTTGAGGGGGAGCAGCAGGTTGAAAGTTCAGAGATGCTGGGGGTGATGGACAAGGCACAGATAGCCGAAGTATCATCACAGGAGATCGTTAAAGGAAAGGTTACAGACGTTTCAAGGGAATTCGTCACTGTAGATATAGGTTTTAAATCCGAAGGAAGGATCCCTGTTGCGGAATTTACGGCACCAAATGGCGATATTAATGTGAGAGTTGGCGATGAAGTAGACCTTTATGTCGTCACACTTGATTCACGTTCAGGTGATATAATACTTTCAAAGGCTCAGGCAGATATGCTCTCAGCATGGGAACGCATAGAGGCTGCATACAACAACAAGGCCTCAGTGACCGGCATAGTGGTAGCTACAGTCAGAGCAGGCTTAATGGTCGAACTGGGAGGCATAAGAGCTTTCATGCACGCTTCACAGGCCGATGTGGAATATCATTCGAACCTTGAAGACTTGATCGGTAAAGACGTTGAAGTAAGGATATTGGAATATGATAAGGAAAAGGCCAGGGTGGCTGTTTCCAGAAAGATCGTGATGGAGGAGGAGAGGCAAAGGAGAAGACAAAAACTACTGCCTCTTATTCAAGTTGGCGCAACCTTTGATGGCGTTGTAAAAAGGATCTCTGATTTTGGTGCCTTTGTGGATCTTGGTGGAATAGATGGACTTGTTCACGTCTCTGATCTTTCCTGGGGCAGGATCAAGCATCCCAGCGAGGTAATATCTGTTGGTGATAAGCTTAAGGTACAGGTGTTAAAATATGATCCCTCAAGTGAGAAGATCTCTCTTGGTGTAAAACAGCTCACTAAAGATCCCTGGGATGGCCTTACTAAAAAATATAATTCTGGTGATAAGGTTAAAGGTAAAATAGTTAGCCTTACCGATTACGGTGCTTTTCTTGAGATAGAGCCCGGCGTGGATGGGATGATACACATCAGCGAGATGTCTTGGAATGGCAAGATAAGAAAACCTTCTCAACTGCTAAAACTAGGTGATATTGCAGAGGCGGCCATTCTTGAAATAGACGTGGAAAAAAAGAAGATCAGTCTTGGGTTGAAGCAGATAGGACCTAATCCATGGGACGAATTAAAGAAAAAATATGTCGTCGGTACCAGGGTAAAGGGCAAGATAAAGAATATAACTGATTTTGGTATCTTCGTTGATATTGGAGAAGAATTCGACGGAATGGTAAGACTTTCCGATATAAGCTGGGATGCCAAGGACAAGGAGGCGGTTAAGAAGTTCGAAAGAGGACAGAATATAGATGCAGTGGTTTTGGAGATAGATCCCGTCAAACAAAGACTTGCACTCGGGATAAAACAGCTGACAGATGACCCCTGGTCGAGTATCCCGCAAAGATACCCTCATGGTAGGGTCGTAGAAGGTAACATAGTTAAGATCGCTGACTTTGGTGTTTTTGTGGAACTAGAGCCTTCTGTGGACGGCCTGATACATATAAGCCAGCTTTCTGATGAAAAATCAAAGGAGAAGGCAAAGAAGATAGGAAAAGATGAATATAAGGTCGGTGACAAGATAAATTGTGTCGTCCTTGAAACAGACCCTAAGAAAAAGAAGATATCACTTAGTGTTCGTGCATTAAAGGAAAAAGAGGAGAGGGACAATATAGCTTCTTATGCTCAACAGCAGGGAGAAGTTAAGACCTCGCTTGGGGATCTCTTGAAACAAAAATTTTCCGCTAATAAGTAATAACGGGAGACAGTATGAATAAAAAGACGCTGATAGTCTTGCTTTCGATATCATCGCTGATAGTGCTTGTTGTTTTCCTTGCGATAGTCTCTGTATACAGGAATAGTTCCAAACAGGCACCCATCTTTAATGGTGCAGAGATAGGGGTCCTGGAAGTAAAAGGCATGATCTTGGACCCGGATGATTATTTAAAAAAGATAAAGATGCTGAAAAAACGAGACAGCGTTAAGGCTGTAATAGTAAGGATAGACTCACCGGGTGGTGGGATCTCTGCCTCCCAAGAGATATATGATGAATTAAGAAAACTCGATAAGGAAAAACCCGTTATAGCATCTTTGAGCTCTGTAGCCGCTTCCGGCGGGTATTATATAGCTTTGGGTGCAAGAAGTATCATGGCCAACTCAGGTACGCTCACAGGTAGTATTGGCGTCATAATGCAGCTTGCCTATCTGGAAAAGCTTTTTGATTTTTTGAAGGTTTCGCCGGTGGTCATTAAGAGCGGCAAATATAAGGATATAGGAAGTTCTGCAAGACAGATGACTGAGGAGGAGAGGGAGCTATTACAAACACTTTCTGACGAAATGCACATGCAGTTCAAGAATGCTGTTGCCAGTTCCAGAAAGCTCTCTGCCGAATATGTTGACAGCATCGCTGATGCAAGGGTCTTTTCTGGGCAAACGGCATTAAAACTTAAGCTCATAGATAAGATAGGTAATTTTGAAGAGGCTGTGGCACTTGCAACACAAGTAGCCGGTCTTAAGGATGAGCCAGAGCTATATTATCCTAAAGATAAAAAAGAGAGCCTGCTGCAATTTTTTGCGGGTGCTAAGACCTTTTTACACAAGATCATGATAGAGAGTGAGCAGCCTACACCGATGGCTATGTGAGGTAAAGATGGATAGAGTTTGGGCTCCCTGGAGAGGGGAATACATAAAACAGATATCTGATGATTCAACATGTATCTTCTGTGATTTCTTAAAGTCCAAGTCAGATAAAGAGAATCTTGTCCTTTACAAGAACGAATTTGGTCTTGTGATGATGAATAAGTATCCATATAACAATGGGCACATAATGGTGACGCCGGCTAGGCACACCAATAAGTTCGAAGCACTTACAGAAAAAGAATATCAGGGCTTTTCTGAACTACTTAGACTATCTGTGAAGGTCCTGGAACGCGTATATGCTCCACAGGGTATAAACATCGGCATGAACCTTGGAAGAGCTGCTGGTGCCGGCATAGACTCCCATATACATTACCATCTTGTACCAAGATGGAACGGGGACACTAATTTTATGCCTATCCTTGCTGAAACAAAGATCATCTCTGAACATCTTGCAGAAACTTATGATAGACTTAGCAAAGGTTTTAAGGAGGTAGTAAAATGAGGATCTTTTGGCTTGTAGTCTATTTTATAATACTTTTGGCTTTGGTCACCGTAGGTGTATTTTTTGCCAAGGACAATGCCTATTTTATAACTGTAAAATTCTTCAAATGGAGTACTCCACATGCACCCCTTTGGATAATAATGGCCATTTCTTTTGTTGGAGGATATCTTGTTGCAAGCATAATACTGTCCTGGAAACTTATCAAACTTACTATATCCAGAAAAAAGTACATAAACTCCTACGAAAAATTAAGGTCCCTTATAGAAAAGAATATGAATGAAAATAAAACGAGCGGTGATGATAATTAAGTTAATATTATGTCTGCTGTCTATCAGCGTCTATGCTTCGTCAAATTGCGAGGATATACAGACCTCATATATAATTGGAGATTACAAACAGTGCTCTAAACAGCATGCTGCGAGCACTGATCTTAGCCTTGAGTGTCGCTATATCTCCGCTCTATGCGATATTGGTACTTATTCTTACGATGACGCCAGATATGAACTTTCTATTCTGAGTGTTCCTGATAATAAGTCCGGCAAGATATCAAAGATGAATGCGCTTGCTCTTAACACCCTGGTGGAGATAGCTTATTTACAAGGAGAATACTCAAAAGCGGGTAATTTGTCTGGAGAGCTTAACTCAATGCTCTCCAAACAACAACCTGATGGTTATGAATACGCAATAAGCGAGGTCTTGCTTACAAAATCATATCTCGATACACGGGACCATGTTTCTGCAAAAAAAAGGCTCAGTATGCTGAAGTTAGATACTGATCCTCTGATCTATTGCGCCATAGCACCATAGGGGGATAAATGGAAAGAGCGATAGTTCTAGAGGTGCTTTCCTCATCAATGTTCGAGAACAAAAAATTGGATCAGGTACTATTAAGGAACAAAAATAGTGATGTAAGGTTTAATCAGGTCTACAACATGACGATGGGTGTTGCGCGCGCCCATTACCAGCTTGAGGCCTACATAAGTTCCAAGGCCAGAGGGCATCTTGATCCGAAGGCACAGTTGATACTTGAAATAGCGGCTTACGAGCTCTTATTCAATAATTCTTCAAAGCCCTACGCTGTAATAAGCGAAGCACTAAAGCTTGCAGAAGCAAAAAAACTCTTCAAATATAAAAAAGTCATACATGGGATACTATCTGCTATTGCAAAAGAGAGCGGACAGGGCCCCTCACTGTTGAAGACGTTCCTGCCATTTCCTTCTTGGATGATGGAGGAGATCAAAAGGGTCTTCCCTTCACAGGTAGAAGCAGTACTGGAACAACTTACTTCGCAGTCCCCTTTCTTTTTATCTATTAACACCTTGTTAACTACAGTAGATAAGCTCCATAGCTCTTTTGTTGAGCAGGGAATAAAGGTAGAGGAAACAGAAAGTAATGGTGTAAGAACATTGGTTACCTTTGATAAAAAAATATTGAGCTCTCCCGAATTTAACCAGGGGCATTTTATAATTCAAGACCTCTCTTCGCAGATAGCTGTAAAAACGCTTGCCCCTTTTAAGGGGATGAGAATGTTGGACCTTTGCTCAGCCCCAGGCGGCAAGGCCATCACAGCGGCTATATTGGCAGAAGATGATTGTGAAATAATCTCTGTGGATAAATCCTCTGCAAGACTGTTACGTTCCCATGAGAATATTAACCGACTTAGGATCAAGTCCATAAAAGTAGTTAATAGCGACGTTATGGAACTTCAAGAAAAAAAGGACAGCTTTGACCTTGTAATGCTGGATCCCCCATGCAGTGCCCTTGGGGTGGCTGCCAGGAATCCTGATACTGTATGGTCCAAGGATAAAAAGACCATAGAAGAACTTTCGAAGTTACAGTTGGAGCTGCTTGTAACTGCT
>CAYVOB010000058.1:0-9293 GCA_964452945.1 uncultured Bdellovibrionales bacterium | reverse complement strand
GAATTTTTGGAAGATGGAGCATTATAGGAATGGTTATGACCTTGTTAACACTCCTCACATAGGAAGAGGGAATCTTTGGGAGACATCGGGGCACCTTGGTTTTTATTCAGATAACATGTATGCGCCCATGTCCATTGACGAGGAAAGCTACTTTGTCAAACCGATGAACTGTCCTTTCCACATCATGATATATAAGAACTCAAAACATTCTTACAGGAACCTTCCTCTTAGATGGGCGGAGCTGGGTACTGTTTACAGATACGAAAAATCAGGTGTCTTGCACGGTCTTTTAAGGGTCAGAGGTTTTACACAGGACGATGCCCACATAATCTGTGCTCAGGACCAGATAGACGCTGAAATAGCAGAAGTCCTAAGGTTCTCTTTGAAAATGTGGAAAACTTTTGGTTTTGATAACATCAAGGCTTATATCGCTACAAAACCGCAGGGTGAAGGTGGTGTTGGCGCTGAATCTGATTGGAACACGGCCATAGCAGCATTAAAAAAAGCCGTAGCAAAAGAAGGTATAAACTACGAGATGGACGAGGGTGGAGGCGCCTTTTATGGTCCAAAGATAGATCTAAAGGTAAGGGATGCGTTGGACAGGGAATGGCAGATGACCACCATCCAATTTGATTTTAACGAGCCTGAACGTTTTGACATGACCTATACTGACAGCGACGGTACGGAAAAAAGGCCCTTCATGGTGCACAGAGCTCTTTTAGGTTCGCTTGAAAGGTTCTTCGGTGTTTTGATAGAGCATTACGCAGGGTCCTTTCCTGTCTGGTTGGCTCCAGTGCAAGTGAGACTGTTGTCCGTTTCGGAAAAGCATAACGACTTTATTCTTGAATTGGATAAAAAACTTCGTGCCAGTGATATAAGAGTAGAGTCAGATGTAAGGAATGAATCCGTCGGTAAAAAGATAAGGGAAGGAAGAATGCAGAGGATCCCTTACCTAATAGTTATCGGTGATGCAGAGGTAAGCGGTAATTCTGTGATGGTAAGGAATAGGGAAACTCAGGAACAAAAGTCCTTGTCCATAGAAGACTTTATAAACAAACTGTTGGCAGAGGAAAAGACAAGAAGCTTAAAATTATCGATCTAAATGCAGCTTTATCTGCATGAGGAGCCACACATCGTGGCCGTATTGCGCGAAACTGTGTGAAGTTCTCCATCGATCTTACAAAAGGCAGTATAGTCTCCTGTATGCAACCTACAGGTAGTGAGCCATGGCGAAGCTATTTTGCAAAAACATGCAAAACCTCCATAGGGATTATTGTCGCTAAAGCTCCTGTAGAAAAAATCTGAATCATCTATAAAACTGTTTACCGTAACAGCCTGTGAAGCTTTACAAGGATAATATAACGCATTCTTGGGCATAGCGGTAATGAGATAAGACTTGTAATCAACTGCTCCTACAAGTCCAACCCACACAGTGTTTGTTTTGTCATTTGTTTTTTTTAGTTCTATCATACTAAAAGCATGGTCTTCACCGCCCCCATCATTATCACAAATAATTACATTATTTGGTTCATTTGACGTCAATGGGCTTGGTGCCCCTAAGGCATTAACGATTGCTGGAAAGGCTATTGCAATTAATAGCGAGCAAATATTCTTTTTCATTTTTACCTCATAATTTTATTAAGATGAGGCAGGTTGTATTACAAAATAACTTTAAAAGTCAAGTAATTATAGGGCGAAATAGAACTTCTTGAGATTGTTAATTTATTTTCCTGTCCTTGTCTTTTTTGTCTTCTTTAGCCGTTCCAGTGGTGTTTATCTGTATGCGCTCGTCTTCTATAGGTGTTGTTATGTTCCTTGCCTGGTGAACGCTAAAATCATTCCCGTTGATGTCAGAAGGGAAACTCTTATTGTTGATGACCTCGGAAAGGTTTATCTGTTTTTCCTCTATACTGTCCTTGCTGGAATAGAACCTTGCACCTACGACCAGCAGTACTACCATGGCAGATACGGCTATAGCGGCGTAAGGTTGTAACAGTGTTGTTCTCATCATTTCAAATATGCCTGCAAAAACGCCTTTTACTTCTTTTGATTCCACTCTGATGATCCTTTTTGACGGTAGGGTCTCTATGATGCTATCGATCCTGTATAGCTGTTGTTGGAAGAATTTTTCGTTTGGTACTGGAACGTAAAGTTTGTGCATTTGTGTGAACATATTCTCTACGAACGCGATCTCTTTTTTACATTCTGCACATTCTTCAAAGTGTCTTAGGACCTCTGCAGGGATGAATTCATCTGAATACATGTTCGCTATGTACTCTTGAGCACGCTCGCATGGTCCCAATATCTTTTCGCTGATCTTTTCTGAAAGTTGATCAAAGTATGCTTCGTTGGGAGCGACCTTTTCTACATTCTTTAATATCTTCTCCACCAACAAGAATTCCTTGTGGCAGGATTCACAGCTTGCAATATGGTCTTTTATGGTCTTTGCTTCTTCCGGGGTCAAAAGACCTTCGCAAAGATCAACAAGGCTTTCTTTTACTTGTTCGCAAAAGTTGTTGTTCTTCATTTTAAACCTCGCCTATTAGTTTGGCATGTTTTCTGAGGCTGTTAATTGCGTGTCTAAAATTAGCCTTCGCAGTATCATAAGGACATTCCATGATCTCTGCTATCTCCTTGAATGGGAGTTCATCAAAGATCCTTAGGGTCAACGCCATCTTCTGTTTTTCTGGCAGCTTTTCTATCTGCTCGGCCAGTACAGTTTGAAGCTGTTGCGCCTCAAGGTTCTCTCCCATCCTTGGTGTTGATTGCAGTACCACTTTGTCAAAGTCCACTTTTTCCCTAAGAGCCTCTGACCTCATGGCGTTCTTTGCCGTATTGATGGCAATGCTGTAGAGCCAGCTCTTAAAGCTGGACCTTCCCTCGAACGCATCAAGGTGTTTGTAGGCTTTTACGAAAGAGTCTTGGACTACGTCGTCAGTGGCATCATGGTCCTTAAGCATACTAAAGACCAGTGCATAAAGGCCGCGCTGGTGGGCCCTGACCAACAGGTTAAAAGCCGTCTTATTGCCGGTCTTTACCTGTTTTACCAGTTCAAGATCGATCAACCTTGGGTCTCTAGGGCTGTTAGGCGCTTCAGACATCACATAACTCCTTTGCCTTTCACTAATAAGACAAGGCGGAAAAGCATTTAGGTTAAAGTATTTGAAACTTTCTTTTTCCGCTTGACTAATTCCATATTTTACAAGAATTTAGGGTAGTTGTCAAAGCTTACATATAAAACTTTTATTGCTTTTTATGCTAGTTGTTAACTCTATTATTTTTGGTCCGGTCAATTCAAGGCGCCTTGGGCGTTCCTTAGGGGTGAACCTTACCCCATACAAGACCTGTAATATGGATTGCGTCTATTGTGAGTGCGGAAAGACCACCTGTCTTACTAACGATAGGAAGGATTATTTTGATCCGGATACTGTTCTAAAAGAGATATCTGCTGCCGTCCAAAAGGAGGAGTATATTGACTTTATAACCTTTGCCGGTAGTGGTGAGCCGTCGCTGTTTAAGAATATAAAGAAGGTGGTAAAGGGCATAAAGCAAAAATTCCCGCAAATAAAGGTGGCTATCATAACTAACTCAACACTGCTTACGGACAGGGATGTTTTTGAGGCTTTCCTGGAGGCTGACGTCTTGTTGCCTTCGATTGACAGCGTTATTGAACAGAGTTTTAAGAAGATAAATAGGCCCTCCCCCTCATTGAACTTAAGGGAGATGCTGGATGCATTATTGAGATTCAAAAAGGAGTTCAAGGGTGAGCTTTGGGCAGAGGTCTTTATATGTCACGGTATAAACGACACCGACCAAGAACTCTCTGCATTAAGGGATTATCTATTAAAGCTTAGACCGGACAAACTTCAAATTAATACTCTTGATAGACAGGGAACAGAAAGCTGGGTCCAGCCACTTGAAAAAAATGAACTACAAAGGATAGTGGACTACTTTAAAGGTTTGAATGTAGAGCCTGTTGCAAGGAAATTATCTTAACGATACTTATTTTTATTCGCACAACGACGAGAATGACCCGGATGCCCAGTCAGCGTCATCACATCCAAACGGAGTGCTTGCCTGTGCTGCCTGGAACCATACTCCGGCTCCGCCGCCGCAACAACTAAAGCTTGGTGGAGGCGCAACGCAATACCCTGTTCTAAAGCAGGCAGGGTTGCCTTGTTCCCCTGTTGGCCCAGTCGCACCAACAGATCCGGTAGCTCCTGGAACACCGATAGGTCCAGTTGCTCCTGTAGCGCCTTTCGCTCCGGTAGGTCCTGTAGCTCCAGCCGGACCGGCAGCTCCGGTAGCACCCTTTATACCCTGAGGTCCTATAGGTCCCTGAGGCCCTGCTATACCCTGAGGTCCAGTTGCACCTGCAGGTCCTGCCGAACCCTGAGGTCCGGTTGAGCCCATTGCTCCGGTAGAACCCTGTGCACCTTGAGCTCCGGTAGGCCCCGGTATACCGTTATTTACAGCATCTATAAGTGTTTGTTGCATGCTGGACATCTGAGTTTGCAGTTGCCCCATCTGGCTCTGCAGTAACAGAGTGGTTGATGATATTAGAACAGAGCAAACGCTTTTAAGATTACTTAGTTCATTTGTATCGTTCAAAATGCAATTTACACAAGTCCCATCAGAAAAAGTTGCTTCTCCTACAGCGTTGATGGCAGCATCCAATGCTGATGTATCAAGGCCAGCGCTTATATAGCTCGCTTTTTTTATGAAGTAACTAGAGATTATGAACTCAGCCTGGTTAAAAAGATCACAAGCTTGTGCAACAGCATCACATTCACTGCCAACACATCCAGATACAGGTACGTCAAGGCTGTGCAGTGTCGTCGAGTCGAATGCCTGCGCCAGCGCTATCAGTTGCTGCATGTCGTCTGAAAGCGACTGTATTACAGCACTGCTCATTGTGTTACCGCCAGTTGGCGTTGTTGCTTCTTCCTCTCTACCTTTTACAGCGCAAGAAGCTGTACCTACAAGCACCATTAGAAGTAGTGTTGGAAGAATAGATCTTTTGTTAAACATCAAGGCCCCCCAATACGGACTCTTATGACTCATATAATACATTATAGCATTCAAAATTAATTATGTCAATAAAAAAAACTAAAAACCTCATACCCTTCATTTTATGTACATTATTATACTGTTTTGGGGTATCTTTACTAGGGTTAACGCCAGAAATTCTTACTTAATAGGGGGCAAAATTGAACAAAGTCTTAGTTGTTATACCAGCCAGGATGAAGTCTACAAGACTGCCGGAAAAACCGCTTCATTTAATAGGTACTCGCCCCATGATAGAGTATGTTTATAGAGGCTGTAA
This sequence comes from uncultured Bdellovibrionales bacterium, assembly GCA_964452945.1. Taxonomy (GTDB): domain Bacteria; phylum Bdellovibrionota; class JAFGOL01; order JAFGOL01; family JAFGOL01; genus CAYVOB01. The sequence continues at coordinate 3,967 of CAYVOB010000058.1, read as the reverse complement.
GGAATCAAAATTAAATCCGGTCATTATGATAGCAACGGACGATGAACGAATAGTCCAGACCTGCAAGACCTTCATCCATGATAACGACAAAGTTGTGATGTCGCCAGAAACCCTTGAAACCGGTACAGAAAGGGTTGCTTGGGTTGCTAGGGATACGGATTTTGAATACGTTATAAATGTACAGGGTGATGAACCCCTCATAACCGGTGCACTTTTGGATACCCTGATCGAATCCACCTTTCTTTGTGATGAGAAGGTCCCTGTGGCTACGTTGGCCACTAAATGTTCCGACAGAACAGAGTTTGCTAACCCTAATTCAGTAAAGGTGGTGATGGATAGGGGTTGTAAGGCCTTGTATTTTTCCAGGGCAGGTATTCCAGGTTCAAGAACTGTTCGTGATGAGCTTAATTTTTATAAACACATAGGTTTGTATGGATTTAGACGTAATTTCCTATTAAACCTTGATAGGCTCGAAAGAACGGTGCTCGAGGTTGAAGAAGGTCTTGAACAGTTAAGATTCCTAGGGAACGGTTACGGTATAAGGGTGGCAGTTGTTGAAGCCGAGCTTGCAAGTGTTGATACCCTCGACGATATAAAGAAGGCAGAAGCTATACTAAAAAGAAAAGGAAAATTGATCTAATGAAACAGACTGGAAAAAAGCACACTAAATTCATTTTTGTTACAGGCGGAGTTATTTCTTCCTTGGGCAAGGGTCTTGCCGCATCCTCTATAGGGAGCTTGCTGGAGGCCAGAGGGCTTAAGATAAACATCATGAAGTTTGATCCGTACATAAACGTGGATCCTGGGACCATGAGCCCGTTCCAACACGGCGAGGTCTTTGTTACTGACGATGGAGCGGAAACAGACCTTGATCTTGGACATTACGAAAGGTTTACCACTGTGAATCTTTCAAAGACCAACAATTATACTACCGGACAAATATATTATTCCGTTATCAGCAAGGAGAGAAAGGGTGAGTATCTTGGCAAGACCGTTCAGGTGATCCCTCATATAACGAATGAGATAAAGGACAAGATGATAGAAAAAGGCAAAGATGTCGACGTTCTTCTTGTGGAGATCGGAGGCACCGTTGGAGACATAGAATCCCTGCCGTTCCTTGAAGCCATTAGGCAGATGCGTTACGACATGGGGCCGGAGAATGTATGCTATGTCCATCTTACTCTTGTTCCATATATAAAGACTGCCCATGAACTTAAAACAAAACCAACACAGCACAGCGTTAAGGAATTAAGGAGCATAGGTATACAGCCGGACATACTCTTATGCAGGAGCGAAAAGGATTTTGGTGATGATGTTAAGAGTAAGATTGGGCTTTTTTGTAATCTTCCAAAGGAGAATGTTTTTGTGGCAAAGGACGCCAATTCTATTTATGAAGTTCCTGTATCATATTACAAAGAAGGCGTGGTCGACAAGATATTGGAGATATTGAACGTGTGGTCGGCTAATCCGAACATGTCGCAGTGGGAGAACGTCATACACAGGATACATGAGCCTGAGGGCGAAGTTACCATAGCTGTGGTTGGAAAATATGTTGATCTAACCGAATCATACAAGTCTTTATCAGAAGCTCTTTGCCATGGCGGTATCGCCAATAGTGCAAGGGTCAATATACATTATGTGGACTCAGAAAAACTCGAGACCGAGGACGTTGCCGACAACCTTAAGGGAGTTCACGGCATCCTGGTGCCGGGCGGTTTTGGGAACAGAGGTGTGGAAGGAAAGATAAAAGCTGTAAAGTATGCAAGGGAGAAGAAGATACCGTTCTTTGGGATCTGTCTGGGGATGCAGCTTGCTGTAGTAGAGTTTGCCAGGGATGTGCTTGGTATAAAGAATGCCAACAGCGAGGAATTCAAACCAATAAAGGACTGTGATCCTGTAATAGCGATGATGGAAGAACAAAAAAGCATAGCCAATCTTGGCGGCACAATGAGACTTGGCGCCTTCCCATGTGCGCTGTTAAAGGGTACAAAAGCTCACGAAGCATACAATAAGCACGAGATATCAGAAAGACATCGTCATAGGTACGAGGTGAACAATGCCTATCTTGATAAACTATTGTCCTCGGGATCGTTCATAGTTTCTGGTAAATACTCGTCCGCAAACCTTGTGGAGATGATAGAACTTTCCGACCATCCTTGGTTTGTTGGTTGTCAATTCCATCCAGAATTCAAATCAAAACCATTTGCCTGTCACCCTTTGTTCAAGGCGTTCATAAAACATGCCGTACAGCATAAAAAGGAGGCCTGCTGATGTCTTTGTATAAAGAAATATCCGAAGCCAAAGTATTCTTTATTGCCGGGCCATGTGTTTTGGATACCGACGCCAACGCGGACAAGATAGCAAAAAAGATCTGTGATGTTAGGGATAAATATAAAGTTCCATTCATATTCAAAGCCTCTTTTGATAAGGCCAACAGACAATCCATAGAGTCATACAGGGGGGTTGGTTTTGAAAGATCAGCAGAGATGTTAAAGCGCATAGGCAAGGAATATAAACTGCCAATACTTACGGACATACATGAATCTTACCAGGCTGATTTTGTAGATTTTGCCGACGTTATACAAATACCTGCATTCTTGTGCAGGCAGACAGACCTTTTGGTCGCAGCAGGAAGTACGAACAAGATAATCAATATAAAGAAAGGTCAGTTCGTTTCTGCAGAGCAGATGTTCGATTCTGCCAAAAAAGTCATGTCGACGGGGAATAACAATATAATCCTTACCGAGAGAGGAACTTTTTTTGGTTATGGTGACCTTATTGTAGATTTTAGGAATATAAGTAAGATGAAGGGTTCCGGCTTCCCCATAGTGTTCGATGCTACGCATAGTGTACAAAAGCCCGGTGCTAAAGGCAACTGTTCCGGCGGTGAAAAAGAATATATCAAGCCGTATGCCTGTGCAGCAATAGATTTTGGGGCTAACGGGATCTTCATGGAAGTGCACCCTGAGCCGGAAAAAGCCTTGTGTGACGGCCCAAATTCGCTGAACCTTGACGAGTTCGAGGATCTTATTGCAGCCGTTACCAGAAAAAAAACAAAGGAGTAAGATAATGTATAAGATGAGCATAATACAGCAAGCAAAAGCCGTTCTTGATATAGAGGCTGAAGCCATAACCAATCTCAAGGATGCCGTAGATAGTAACTTTGAGTCCGTGGTGGAACTTTTGGCTGGTATAAAGGGTAGGGTGTTCTTTACTGGCATAGGAAAATCCGGGCTAGTTGCCAGAAAGATCGCATCAACACTATCAAGTACCGGAACTCCGGCGCTGTTCGTACATTCAACAGATCTTCTTCATGGAGATGCAGGTATAATCTCCAAGGATGATGCGGGACTTTTACTCTCCAACTCCGGCGAGACGGAGGAGATACTACAGATAATCCCGATGCTAAAAAGGATAGGTGTCACGCTTGTAGCAATGACTGGCAAAAAAGATTCGACTTTGGCGAGACAAAGCGATTATGTGCTGCATGTCCCTATTGAAAGGGAAGCCTGTCCAATGGGGATAGTGCCTACAGCATCTACAACATCAATGATGGCGCTGGGTGATGCCTTGGCCGTCTCTTTGATAATAAAAAAAGGTTTTACTGCCGAGGATTTTGCAATGTTGCATCCAGGAGGCACACTTGGCAGAAGGCTGCTCATAAGAGTTAAGGATATAATGCACGTTACACCGAAGGTGCCACTTGTAAAGGATACTGCAGATATGAGGGAAACCCTGCTTGAAATGACGTCAAAGAGCCTTGGGATAACCGGTGTGGTAGATAAGGACGGATACCTGGTGGGTTGTGTTACCGATGGTGACTTAAGGCGACATATGGAAAAAACAAGGACTTTCCTTGACGATAATGTTACGGTGGTGATGAATAGGAACCCTAAGCTCATCGACCCTGAAGAGTTGGCTGTGAATGGCCTTAACATGATGGACAAACATAAAATAACACACCTAT
>CAYVOB010000057.1:0-9652 GCA_964452945.1 uncultured Bdellovibrionales bacterium | reverse complement strand
TTATAAAAGTTATTTAAGGACCATAATGTTTTAATCTTTTTAATTTTTGTCAGGTTATTTTTTGAGTTCGTTTACTATGTGATCTATATCTGTTTTTAATTTTGGGTCATTTTTTTGGTTTTCTTCCATTTTTTCAAGAGCATGTAATATCGTGGAGTGATTTTTCTTGTTGAAAGAACGAGCTATTTCTGAAACAGGACTATCTATTAGTTTTTTTGTTATATATATGGAAACATGTCTTGGTAGGACTAGGGCCTTATTTTTGTTTGCACCCATAATATCCTTTGGGGATACACCAAAATGTGTTGCAACTTTATTAACTATTGTTTCGACATCGATCTTTTTATTTTTTAAAGCGAGCTTTTTTGTGTACGTTTCCTCTATGAAGTCAGATGTTATTGCTGTGTTGGCAAAGGAGGCGTAAGCCCCAATGCTATTAACGGCTCCCTCTAACTCCCTTACGCTACCCACTAACGTTTCTGCGAGTTTTATACAGGCATCTTGGGGCATATTAATGTTCAGTTCTTTGGTCTTGTTCTTTATGATTGCTATCCTGGTTTCAAGTTCAGGTTTTTTTACATCACAAACAAGGCCGGAAGAGAATCTTGTCTTGAGCCTTTTATCCAAACCCTCTATCTCGTCAGGGAACTTATCTGAGGCTATAACGACCTGTTTGTTGTTGTCCTGGGCGTAGGATATAGTGTGGAATAGCTCTTCTTGAGACTGTCCTTTGCCTGCTATGAACTGTATGTCGTCTATAAGTATGATATCGTAATCCTCTCGGAACTTTTTCCTAAAAACGTCTTCAGTTTTTGTTCTCAGAGCCTTAATGTACTCAGTGAGGAATTTTTCGCCATTTGTGTATATAACGTTCATCTCAGGGAAATACTCACTTACATAGTTCCCGATGGCTTGTAATAGGTGTGTTTTACCAAGGCCGGAACAACCAAAGATGAACAAAGGATTATAGGATTTGCAAGGCCTTGCAGCTACCGAAAGGCATGATGCATGTGCAAACTGGTTATTGCTTCCTACAACAAAGTTCTCGAAAGTGAACCTCGGGATAAAATTACTTCTATTCCTTTTTATCATAGGTCTTTTTTGTTCAGTTTCTTCTGGTTTTGGCTTTACATTGGTAGCGGTACTATTGTTCTGGAGTTTGTCGTTTACGACTATTAGGACTTCGGCCTCCTGGACCATGATGTCCTTGATTATCTGCTTTATGTCCTTTGTATAGCTTGACAGGTGGTCCTTTATAAAGTTGTTTGGAGTTTCAACGGTTAGGGTGCCTTGGTGTATGTTGTAGTTGGCTTTTGTTATGTTAGAGAGCTGTTTTATAAGAGGGTTGTTCAGCTTGATACTTAGGGCACTAAGTACTTCTGGCCAAAAATTGACACCTTCCAAAGTCATAAATTACCTTATTCTTTTTTAGTCGGAACAGTTTTTTAACAAAGAAGCAGTGGCTTAGCAAGATTAATAAATGATATTTTTTACTGTTGACATAAAGCATAATCAAATAGTATAGCTTTGTCACTCGAGCGTGTTATTTATAGGAGATCTTAAAATATGAAGAGGACTTATCAGCCACACAACAGAAAAAGGAAAAGAACACATGGTTTTTTGTCTAAGATGGAAACCCCAGGCGGGAGAAGTGTTCTGAAGAAGAGAAGGGCAAAGGGCAGAAAGCGTTTATCAGTAACTTCAAGTGGCAAATAGAGGAAAAAAAAGAACTGTTAAAAGGGAGTCTTTGCTTCCTGGCAGAATATATTCAAGTAATTTTGTTGTTGCTTATGGGCCCTGTGAAAAGAACTTTGGCATATTTTTTGGCCTAAATAGGGCATTTGCCTCACCGGTCATAAGGAACAGGATAAAGAGGGTTTTTAGGAGCATTGTTAAGGAAAAACTGACTGCTTTTTCCGAGGAGCAAAAGGATCTGTCTATATGCCTGATTTCTAAGAAGGGTATAAAGGTCGGAGATCAAAAGACAGCGGTTTTGGAACTAATATATGAACTTCATGAACTTGTTGAAAAACTTACTAAAAAAATCTGACCAAGCTCTTGTTTTTTTAGCAGTGGTTTTGGTCACATTTTATAGGCTGATCTCTAAGATCACGGGGCCAAGATGCAGGTTCTATCCAACTTGTTCAAGCTATGCACTACAAGCGTTTAGAGCAAAAGGTTTCTTTGTAGGGTTGCCAAAGGTCGTTTATAGGATATCTAGATGTCATCCTTTTAACGAAGGCGGCTATGATCCAGTTAAATAATAGGTCTATTAGGAGATAAAAATGGATAAGAATACTTTTATAGCAGTGGCCCTTAGCTTAATGATACTTGTGCTGTGGCCAATCGTCTTTAACAAAAAAAAACCAATTCAAAACACGGATGCTGTTAAGCCAGTGACGTTGGTCGAAGGTGCCGTAAAAAGCAACAACACTGTAAAGACGATTAATGATACACAACGGGTTATAAAACCTATTGCCAGTGCTGAGATCTATTACATCGAGAACGACCTTGTCAGGGTCGGGATAAGTTCCGATGGAGGGAAACTTGTACAGGCCGTTTTTAAAAAATACAGTGATGAAAAAAACAATCCCATAAAGTTCTTTGGCTCTACTTCTGAAAGTCTCGGGGCCTTAAGCATAAATGAGTTCGATAGAACTGTTTTTAGGCCGATAGAAAGAACTTCAAACACCCTGATATTATCTAACAATGCATCTAAGATACATTATTCAATAAAGGACGGTGTTTATTTTGTTGAAACAAAAGTTACTTCACCACAACTGCAGAGACTTAATGTAAAACTACTTTCCTCTTTTAAGGAGGGCAGTAAAGACGATTATGGCCTTTCTTCTGAACCAGACAATAGAAAAAAAGACTATCTTGTTTATGCTAATGAAAAGGTTGAGAGGGTCTCCAACAAGGAGCTTGCCAAAAAGACAGCAATATCCTTTTCTAGTTCCCCTAGCTGGATAGGTCTATCAGATAGATACTTCTTGTTTTCTATAATAGGCAATACCGCTGGTGATATATCAGATGTGGGCCTGAACTATAGGCAGGACATCCCGGCATATATGATGAATTACTCTTTGAACAGCAAGACTGGAGAGTTCACGTATAAGATGTTCGTTGGCCCAAAGGATGTTACTGATCTTAGAAAAGCAGACCAGAGCCTTTCTGAGTCTATAGATTATGGCTGGCTTGCTGTGATATCAATACCCATCTTAGAGCTAATGAAGTTTTTCTATAGAATGATACCTAACTATGGTGTTGCTATTCTTCTTTTGACGCTATTTGTGAGGCTGTTGATGTATCCTCTGCAGCAAAAAAGCATGAAGTCTATGAAGAGAATGCAAGAGTTACAACCACATATTAAACAACTTCAGGAAAAATACAAAGGCAACAAGGAGAAGTTAAATGCCGAGATGGTTCAGTTCATGAAAACCCATAAGATGAACCCTATGAGCGGGTGTCTTCCAATGTTAATACAGTTACCGGTTTTTATCGCTCTGTACAAGGTCTTGGCAAATGCTGTTGAACTATACAGATCACCTTTTGTGTTTTGGATACACGATCTCTCAGTAAAAGATCCCTATTACGTATTTCCTATTATCATGGGAGCCATGATGTTCATTCAGCAAAAGATCACACCAAACCCTACGATGGACCCTATGCAGGCAAAGATGATGTTATATATGCTTCCCGTACTTTTCACGGTTATGATGCTAGGGCTTCCTAGTGGGTTGACGCTGTACATAATGTTCAGCACATTTCTCGGTATAGCCCAGCAATACCTCATGAACAAACAGGCAAACGTTAAGACTATATAAACGTGGAGGATATTTATAATGGATGATTACAAAGAGTTCGTAGGCAACACCCTGGAAGAAGCAAAAGAGAAGGCGAGGGATTACTTCAATTCTAATCAGATAGAATACGAGCTGATGCCCCCAAAGCTTTTAACCATGATCACTGGTAAAAGGGATATTAGGATAAAAGCCAGAAAGAAGGAAATCTCAGAGGATTATATTAATTTTAAACAAAGATCTAAGGAGCTTTTGGACAAGATAGTTAAAATATCTGGTTTCTCTGTGACTATAAACGAAGCTACTGATGGTGACACCTTGAGATATATGTTGTCTGGTGAAGATGTTAACTTCTTTACCGAGGAAAGAGGCCGCCTCTTAGATGCCATACAGCATGTTCTTGTTAAGGCTACGGTGAAAGAAGGGCTTGGCGTAAACATTGTTGTAGATGCTGATGATATAAAGAGAGAACGAGAGGATTATATAAAGAACCTTGTGGGCAAAATATCCAATACGGTTAGAAAGAGCGGAAGACCTTATATTCTTAAGCCAATGAATCCTGCTGACAGAAGAATGGTACATCTTTTGGTAAAAGAACAGGGTGATCTTACAAGTGAATCTCTTGGAGAGGGTCTTTTTAAGAAGATCAAGATCTCTAAGATAGATCCAAGACAAGCAGCCACACAAAAAGAACAAGAAGTAGCCAAAAAAGAAGAATAATGCAGTTAGCGTTTTCTGATAATATTGTAGCGGAAATGACCCCTAGTGGGAGGGCGGCTGTTTCTGGCATTAGGATAAGTGGTCCAGAAGCTAAGCTTATAGTAGAAAGAGTATTTGCCGTTAAGTTAAACAAACCAAGGTTCGCCTATCACTGTAGCCATTATATTGATGATTTAATTATAACCTATTACAAATCCCCTAATTCATACACAGGGCAGGATATTTGTGAGATCTTTTGTCATGGTAACCCTGGTATTGTGGATTCAATAATCAACTCAATTATAGATGTAAAAGAATACAGCGTTAGATCGGCTTTACCAGGAGAGTTTACAAAAAGAGCTTATCTCAATGACAAGATGGATCTTTTACAGGCAGAATCAATAATGGATATAATTAATTCCTCGACTAAAAAAGCAGCTGAACTAAGGGGTAGAACTCTAAGAGGAGAACTTTCTGAAACACTTATGGGAATTAGGCAGGGTCTACTTGACTTGGCTGTAAAGGCGGAGCTTGAGATAGATTTTGAAGAGGACAAGGCAGGTATCTTTAATTATGGGTCCGCACTTAGTGAAGTTAATCAAATTCAACACAAGACGCAAAGACTTATATGTTCGTTTAAAAGTATAGAAAAGCTTTCTCACGACATAAAGGTTTTGATCACCGGACCTGCCAATGTTGGCAAATCATCCTTGTTTAACAGGATATTGGACTATGAGAGATCTATTGTTCACCACTTACCGGGAACTACAAGGGACTATATAGAAGCAGAGGTGCTTCTTGGTGACTTTGAGGTCATCTTTATAGATACAGCTGGGTTAAGGGACGTTTATGATAACGAGATCGAGAAAAATGGAGCTGACAGGATAAACAGGCTTGTAAATGAAGCATTCCTAATAATAGAAGTTGGTGATGGTGATCATAAAACAAATCCTCATAATGATGACAGATATATTTTTGTAAGGAACAAGATCGATCTGGATAAAGACATCAAAAAAGACAAAAACATAATATATACAAGTAGTTATACTGGAGAAGGTGTTGCGGCTCTCAAAATGGAGATAGAAAGAAGGATCCGGGAATATATGAACATTACAAATAACAGCGAGGATATCTTTCTGTTCAATAAACGCCAGATAGAGTTGGTATCAAAAATGCACAATGAGCTAGAAGCCCTTATTTTAGCCATTAAGCGCCAAGATAACATTGATATAGTGTCTTTTCTTATAAGAAGGATCATTAGTATTATTGATGAACTTTTAGGCAGAGAACATGTTTCAGAAGAAGTCTTGGATGAACTGTTCTCAAAGTTTTGTATAGGTAAGTGACATGGATAAATATGATGTAATTATCGTCGGTGCTGGACATGCTGGGTGTGAGGCTTCTGTTGCCGCTAGTTTTCATGGTCTTAAGGTTATCCTTGTAACGATGAGTATGGATAAGCTTGCGTGGATGTCCTGTAATCCTGCGATTGGCGGTTTAGCAAAAGGGCATCTTGTCAGGGAATTAGCTGTGTTAGGCGGTTTGATGCCAAGGGTGATAGATGTGGCAGGCATACAATTCCGGAAGCTAAACAGTAAAAAGGGAAGAGCAGTACAATCAACTAGGGTTCAAGCAGACAAAATAATGTATTCCACAGAGATGAAGAGACAGCTTTCTAAAATCCATAATATACATTTTTTTCAAGCAGAGGTGTCTGGACTTCTTATTGAAGACAAAAATGTCGTCGGTGTAGAAACTTGCGAAGGGTTTAATATATATGGAAGAACTGTTGTGTTGTGTTTGGGCACGTTCCTTCAAGGAAGATTACATTATGGTGAAGCAACTGTTGATGGTGGTAGATCTGGTGAAAAATCCAGTGAAGCACTTTCTTGTTTTTTGAGGGACAAGACCGCTCATACTATCAAAAGGTTTAAAACCGGTACTCCTGCACGGTTTGACTCAAGGAGCGTTGATTTAACTTTAATGCAGGAACAGTTCAGCGACGATAATGTAAAGGGTTTCTCTGTGTCTGGTCGACGTAATAATACAGAACAAAAAAGTTGTTATCTTACAAGGACGAACGATGACACACACAAAATTATCGTCGACAATATAAAACTAGCACCTTTATATAGTGGAAAGATAAAGTCTAAGGGTCCAAGGTATTGTCCTTCCATAGAAGATAAGGTTGTTCGATTTCCTGAAAGATCTTCTCATCAAATATTTCTGGAACCGGAAGGTTTGGATGATATAGAACTTTACGCAAATGGAGTATCCACAGGGCTACCCATTAATATTCAAGAACAGTTCTACAGGACTATAAAGGGACTGGAAAAATCCAGAATAATTAGACCTGCATATGCAGTTGAGTATGACTGTATAGATCCAGTTGACTTAAAAATAAGCTTAGAATCTAAGTACTTAAGTGGACTTTTCTTTGCTGGTCAAATTAACGGAACCTCCGGTTATGAAGAGGCTGCTGCTCAGGGTTTTGTTGCAGGTGCAAACGCTGCAAGAAAAGTTTTGGGTATTCATGAGTTGATATTCCCGCGAGCTGAATCATATATAGGGGTATTGATAGATGACATAGTTACTAAAGGAGTTGATGAGCCATACAGGATGTTTACATCAAGGTCGGAAAACAGGATATTTTTAAGAGAGGACAATGCTGATCTTAGGTTACATGAGTTTGCAAAACAAAACGGTCTTATTGGTGAGGAAGGGTATAAGAATATAAAATTAAAATGGGATAATATAAATAGCGTCGTAGATATTTTAGACAAGATAATTATAAAACCCACTGAAACAGTTAATAAAGTACTAATGTCTCTTAATTCAGCACCCATAAAGCAACAATTAAACGCCAAGGAGCTTCTAAGAAGGCCCGAGCTCTCTTATGATGATATTGTTAAGATTACAGAAGATGAAACGCTCAAAAAATTTGATATTTACGCTGAAGAAATTGAAATAGAGGTTAAATATGAAGGGTACATAAGAATACAGTCTAGTAGATTAGATGTTAGTGAGCTGGATTCAATATGTCTTTCTTCGGAGATAGATTATAATAAATTTGAAAACCTGTCCAAGGAGGTTCGGGAAAAATTGAACAAAGTTAAACCAAATACTTTTGGCCAAGCCTCAAGGATCCCTGGTGTAACTCCAGCAGCAATAGATTCCCTGCTTATATATAAGAAGAGGGGGTTAATATAATGTTCCACGTGGAACAGTTCTTGGAACTACTGCTCCCCTCTTGTGATAAAAGGAGCCTAATTCAAAACCTTGATTTCATTAAGGAGGAGTACTTTAAGTGGAATCAAAAGATAAACCTTAGTTCTATAAGGGATGAAAAAGGTTTTTGGGAGAAACACATCCTGGACAGTCTTTGTCTTGCCGCTTTTATTAATGAATGTGAGTTTAGTAGTTTTGATTTGTTAGACATAGGAAGCGGAGGAGGTTTTCCTGGGCTTGTACTAGCAAGCACTCTTAGTAATAGAATAACTCTTGTTGATCCTATAAAGAAGAAAACTGATTTTTTAAGCCATGTAATTTTACGACTTGGTCTTAAAAATGCCAGGGTCCAGACAGGGTTGTTTGAGGATATAAAAGAGCTAAAAAAGAATACATTAATTGTCAGTAGGGCTCTTGGGAACTATAAGAAGTTATATGAATATGTAAAAGCTGTTAATAGCGATGTTAGCGTCGTAGTTATGGCAACAGAAAAGCAGGATGTTGGTATAAATGGGACCGTATTTAACAAATGGTATGACCTTGTAAATCCTCTGGTAGAACAATCCTTGAAGGGACATATACTGCTTAGGTTGGATTAAATATGTTCCACGTGGAACATATTTAGTGTTGCTACCTGTTTCAAAATAATCTATACTCTCCCACTAGAGAATTTATAACGATGGGGGTTTTATATGGGTAGAGTTATAGCCGTAGCAAACCAGAAAGGAGGAGTTGGTAAAACAACTACAGCAATCAACCTTGCTGCCTCTCTAGCAACAGCAGAAAAAAAGACCCTTTTACTTGATTTTGATCCACAAGCAAATGCTACTTCTGGCCTTGGCTTTGATCCAGAAAGTTTGGATGAAGCAAATATATATCATGTGATAATGGGGGATGCTCAGCTAAGGGACATAATTAAGACCACTGAACTTAAATATTTAGATGTTGCTCCTTCTGGCAAGGATTTGGTAGGGGCAGAGCCAGAACTCGTTAACGAAATAGCAAGAGAAACAAGATTAAAAGATGCTATAGCGACGGTAATAAATAATTATGATTATATATTGATAGACTGTGCTCCGTCGCTGGGGATACTTACTGTAAATGCTTTAACTGCAGCACATTCTTATCTTATACCACTACAATGCGAATATTTTGCACTAGAAGGAATAAGTAAATTCTTGAGAACAGTAGATCTAATTAAAAAAAGATTAAACCCAAACCTCGTCGAAGAAGGTATACTTTTAACTATGTTCGATAAAAGGAATAGATTGTCGTACGAGATAGCTAATGAGATAAAGAGCTTCTTTAAGGAAAAAGTTTTTAATTCAGTTATTCCAAGGAATGTTAGGTTGAGTGAAGCACCCAGTTATGGAAAGCCAGTTATACTTTATGATATAAATTCCAGTGGCTCGATCAGTTATTTGAACCTTACAAAGGAGGTTATAGAAAATGACAATAGATTCAAAACAAGAAACTAGAACAGGCAGAAAAGCTTTAGGAAGAGGCCTTGCTGCACTTATACCAGAAGCAGATTATGTTGATGTTTCCAATATTAAAACATCTGATCAAACAACAGAGCAAAGAACAAACATAAATCAGGGGGCTAAGGATTCTCCTTATTTTAATTGTGATATTAATGACTTAATACCATCAACCCAACAGCCCAGGCAAACCTTTAATGATACACAAATAAATGAACTAGCTGAATCTATTAAAGAAAATGGTATAATACAAGCTTTGATAGTTAGAAAACGCGGAAATAGTTACGAGATCATCGCAGGTGAAAGGAGGTGGAGAGCAGCCAAACTTGCTGGTATAAAAACAGTACCAGTGGTGCTAAAAGAGATGTCTGATAAAGTAACACTTCAAACGGCACTTGTTGAAAATATACAACGGTCTGATTTAAATAGTATTGAGGAAGC
>CAYVOB010000056.1:0-9653 GCA_964452945.1 uncultured Bdellovibrionales bacterium | reverse complement strand
CTGCACAGAATGCTCTGGTTAATGGTCTAAGGGATGTAGATAAAAAACAGGGTTACAGGGGAGCGATAAAAAGATTAAAGAGCGATAAGGAAATAGAAGAGGAAATATCTGCAATAAACAAGGAAATAGCTGATTCTGTGAGAGACTATATATATTTTCCAGAACCATGGCAGGAATTTAAGCTAAAAGACAAGATGTTCGTAGTAGAGGATAAGGCCAATGCAAAAGATATCAACAAGCAAAAGGTCCCCGTCATATTAGATAAAGGCACCAACTACAAGGCGGTTGTAACTGGAATTAATGAGAAAACGCAAGAGATCAGTGTTAGTGTTGGTTATAACAAGGGCGTTATAAAAAAGGAGGGCTTTAGTTGGGTTTATAGAGGAGGTCGGTTGTCCGGTGGAACAGTAAGAAAAGGTGATGTAATACTTGTTGCCTTGATCAAACCTGGACTTTTTACGATAGAACAAGAGCCACTTGTAGAGGGTGGACTTTTGTCATTTAACATAAATGATGGTTCCATTGCCGCAATGGTTGGAGGCTACGATTTTAATGGCAGTGAATTCACTCGTGCTTACCAGGCAAAACGGCAGGCAGGATCGACGTTTAAGCCCTTTATTTATGCAGCAGCTTTAGATAAAGGATATACACCAGCAACGGTAGTGATGGATTCACCTGTAGTATTTGAGGATCAAGATAATGATACAACGTGGAAACCAACAAATTATTCAGAAGAATTCTACGGCGATACAACAGTAAGGGATGCAATAGTCTTTTCAAGGAACATACCTACAACAAAGATACTTCAGGATATAAAAGTATCTTACGCAAAGGAATACGCAAAAAAACTTGGTATTAAATCTGAGCTACCAAATGATCTTTCACTTGGTCTTGGTTCCGCTGCAGTTTCCATATGGGAAATGACCAAGTCCTTTGCTATTTTTGCTTCTGGAGGAAAAAGGGTTGTTCCATATTTTATCACAAAGATAGAGGATAGGAACGGCGGGATTGTAGAGCAATACGATCCTTCTAAGCTATTGGACTATGTTACAGGTGCTGAAGAAGAAGTCAAAACAGAAGAAAGTAAAGAAGGAACAGATGTAAATAATGAACAGGTAGAAGCTAAGACCGAACAAAAAGACGGAACAAATGAAGGTGAAAAACAGATAGATCTTCCTCCTCCGGGTTACGTTATTCCTCCACAAACAGCATATATAATGAATTATCTTCTAAAAGAAGCTGCAAGCAGAGGTACAGGAGCAAAGGCTACTGCGGCACTTGGTATTCCTTTGGCCGGTAAGACGGGAACCTCTAATGATTTTTGTGACGCTTGGTTTATTGGCTATACTCCTCATGTAATGACAGGTGTATGGGTGGGCTATGATGATGAATCTAAAACATTAGGCCAGGGTGAAACAGGTGCCGAGGTCTCTCTACCTATATGGATACAGTACATGAAGGATGCTACAGCTAAAACACCTAAAAGTGACTTTGTTCAACCGG
This sequence comes from uncultured Bdellovibrionales bacterium, assembly GCA_964452945.1. Classification (GTDB taxonomy): domain Bacteria; phylum Bdellovibrionota; class JAFGOL01; order JAFGOL01; family JAFGOL01; genus CAYVOB01. The sequence goes on along the minus strand of CAYVOB010000056.1, from coordinate 8,150 downwards.
AAGGTATAAAGTACTTAAAGATAGACGGTAAGACCGGTAGAATAGCCTCTGGAAGGTCTGTTAAGGTTCTCTATATGCCCTTCAAGGAAGGTACCGAACCTAAACAAATAGAAGGTCAAACGACAACAGAAGATGCAGATGAAACGCAGTTCTTTAGAGAGAATTTTTAACACTCGATAATACTAACCGCTAGACCACCTTTTGAGGTCTCTTTATATTTGCTTTTCATATCCCTTCCGGTATTTAACATTGTGGCGATCACTTTATCCAAAGAGACATAGTGCGTACCATCACCGTCTAAGGCCATACGACTTGCATTAATTGCTTTCACTGCACCCATAGCGTTTCTTTCTATACATGGTATTTGTACCAATCCATCAATGGGGTCACAGGTTAATCCAAGGTTGTGTTCCATCCCTATTTCTGCGGCGTTCTCTACTTGTTCAGGTGTTCCACCCATTGCTTCTGTAAGCCCGCCTGCTGCCATTGAACAGGCAACTCCAATTTCACCCTGACACCCAACTTCTGCTCCGGAAATGGATGCATTAGTTTTGTATAGTACTGCGATTGCACCTGAGGTTAATAAAATCTTGTAAACACCTTCTTTGGAACTATTGGCACAAAAATCGACGTAGTAACGTATAACTGCTGGTAATATTCCAGCGGCACCATTAGTTGGTGCTGTAACAACTCTCCCTCCATCTGCATTCACTTCATTTACCGCTAAGGCGAATAGATTTACCCAGTCTAGTTCCAGTAAAGGATCGGTATTATTATCCGTGTGCGTTTGTCTCAATTTTTTATAAATTTCTCCGGCACGCCTGTCCAGGTTCAATGAACCTGGTAATTTTCCTGTCTTATTACATCCTGCCAAAATGCTTTCCTGCATGGTTCCCCATATAAGGTCTAATTTTTTGTATATCTCATCTTTGGTGTTCCAATATAGTTCATTCTCAAATATTACCTGGCTTATAGTTATATTGTTATTCTTGCATATCTCTAATAACTCTTTTGCAGAGTGAAAAGGATATTTAAGTTTTACTTCATCCCTTTTGAACTTGCCCATGGTCGCTGCCTTAGCTCCAACTAAAAAACCACCTCCTATCGAGTAATATATTTTATTGTATATGGGCTGATTCTTAGCATCGTAAGCCTTGAATAACAAACCATTCGGATGATGTGGAAGGGTCTCTTCTGGTTTATAGATCATGTGTATAGCAGGATCAAAATCGATTGACCTTTTACCCAACATGCTTATCTTTTTCCTATCCAAGATCTTTTTTAGGATCTCTTCTTTCTTTTCTACATCTATGGTTTCAGGGCTGTATCCTTCCAATCCGAGGATCAATGCTTTATCTGTTCCGTGACCAATACCTGTAGCAGCCAGCGAGCCATAAACATGTATCTGTATTTTTTCTGTTACATCGAACAGATGATGTTTTATGAGTTTTTGTAAGAAAAACCTTGAAGCCCTCATTGGTCCTACGGTATGCGAGCTAGATGGTCCAATACCTATCGTATAAATGTCAAAAATACTTATATTCATAAAAATAATTTTGCCTGATTTTTTTATTGCTGTCCAATGCTTATCCTTCTAAATCACTACTTTTCGTTTACATAGTTAAAATATACGTTTATATTGGGTAAGTTTAGGAGCTGTAAAAAAGATGTCTGATCTGATAGTAAAAGGTGCATCAGAGAATAACCTTAAGAACATTGATGTGGTCATACCTGATGACTGCGCTACCGTAGTCGTGGGCCCAAGTGGCTCAGGTAAGTCTTCTTTAGTGTTTGATACTATATATGCAGAAGGTCAAAGACGTTATATAGAATCTCTTTCTTCCTATGCGAGACAGTTCCTTGAAAGGATAGAAAAGCCTAAGGTAGATTTTATAGAGAACATCTCTCCAACCATAGCAGTAGAGCAAAAGAACAAAATAAAAAGCTCTCGTGGAACTGTTGGTACCATAACAGAGATATATGAATATCTAAGATTATTGTTCTCTAAGATAAGTGTTGCATATTGTCCTCAATGTAAGATAGAGGTCAGAAAACCGACCATAGAGAGCATAATAGACGACCTCGTTAAAAACCACGCTGGCAAAAGGATCTATGTAATGTTTAAGTTTAATGGTACACAGCAAGATCTTTTAATGGCCGGATTCATGAGAGTTTTTAATGATGGGAAGGTGTATGACCTCAGTGAACCAACAGTTGTTCTGCCGGAAGAATACTACGTTGTCTATGATCGTTTTGTAGTTGATGTCACTGAGACAAATAGAATATGGGAGTCTTTTGAAAAAGCATTTAATCTTGGAAGACGTTTTTGCCATATTCATATAGTTGATGATAATAAGATACTCAATTTTGCAATGGATAATATTTGCCCTGGTTGTGGTAGAAAATTTATAGAGCCTGATCCGAGGCTTTTTTCTTTTGATAGTCCCATAGGAGCATGTCCTGAATGCAATGGTTTTGGTAATAATCTTAGAATAGACGAAGCAAAGCTTGTTCCTAATTCGGCCTTGAGCTTGTTGGGTGGTGCACTGGATATTTTTAACAAACCAAGCGTAAGGCACGTTTTCCATAAGATGATAGATTTTTTGATAGAGATGGGTGTTGATGTTAATAAGCCCTTCCATAAACTTACCAAGGATGAAAAGAAATACATATATAATGGCGGTGGAAAGGGTAAGAAAAAGTTTTTGGGTCTAGATAAGATATTTCAAGAATTAGAGAGGAAAAAATATAAGGTATATATACGTGTGCTCTTGAGCAAATATAAAAGTTCTTATACCTGTAATGTTTGTAATGGTAAACGGCTCGTGTCCGAAGCTCTAAATTATAGGGTGGGAGGCAAGAATATAGTTGAGCTTCACGATATGTCCATTAGTGATTTTTATAGATGGCTTGCGGGTCTTAAGCTTACAAAGCAAGAGAGTGGAACGGCAAAAGAGATACTAAAACAGTTATTCCAAAGAAGCTCCTTTGTTAATGAGATAGGCCTTTCTTATCTTACTATGAATAGGTTAGCAAAAACCCTTTCTAATGGTGAGGCACAAAGGATAAATCTTTCTAATCAACTTGGTTCTGCTCTTGTAGATACTATCTATGTATTAGATGAACCCAGCATTGGCTTACACCCCAGGGATGTAGGTAGACTTGTAAGGATGATCTATAAGATACGTGATAATGGGAACAGAGTTATAGTTGTTGAGCACGATCCAAGTATTATTAAGGCTATGGATCATGTACTTGAACTAGGGCCAGAGAGTGGAGAAAAAGGAGGAAGACTTGTTTATAACGGAAGTATTGATGACTTTTCCAAGAATGCAGACACCATAACCTCAAGGTATTTGAGGTCTTCGACCGAGAAAACAAAAATACCTAGAAGAAAGATAGGTACTGCAACGAGTTTTTTATCTATATCTGGATTGAAAGAGAATAATTTAAGGAACATTAAATTAGATATCCCCTTGAATCGATTTGTTTGTATTACAGGTGTTTCTGGAAGCGGTAAAAGTTCTTTAGTAACGAAGTCTTTGTATCCAATATTGGCAAAACATTTTGAAAAAGATGATAACGAAGACGTCGTATACAAAGATATTGACGGTCTAGATAATATAAATGATGTAATGCTTATAGACCAGGAATCAATAGGTCGTTCACAAAGATCAACGCCAATAACATTCCTTTCTGGTTTTGATGATATAAGAGCTATCTTTGCAGAAACACCTTTAGCAAAGAGTAGAGGATATACGGCTTCGCACTTTTCTTTTAACGTTGAGAACGGACAATGTTCTGTTTGTAAAGGGGATGGTTTTATAAGTGTTGATATGCAGTTCATGGCAGATATATATATGAAGTGTGAAGTCTGCGGTGGCACAAGATACAAAAGAGAGATATTGGATGTTACATATAAGGATAAGAACATAAGCCAAATCCTTGCCATGACGGTTCAGGAGGCTTATGACTTTTTTATCGCATACCATCATCTTCGGGATATGTTCAAGTTATTAATAGATGTTGGACTTGATTATCTCGTAATAGGCCAGCCTGCATCTACACTTTCTGGTGGAGAAGCACAACGTCTTAAGATATGTAAAGAGCTGTTTGGTGATATTAAGAAGAAGAGGAGATCAAGGACTGTTTATATAATGGATGAACCAACAACAGGTTTACATCCTAGTGAAGTTGACAAGCTACTGGTTATAATACAAAAGTTAGTAGATGAAGGTAATTCTGTCGTAGTGGTTGAACACAATATGGATTTTGTTAAACACAGTGATCATGTTATTGACCTCGGCCCGGACGCCGGAGAGAACGGCGGACGTATCATTGCAAAAGGAACACCAGAGGAACTTGCTATGCATAAAGGTTCATACACTGGAAGTTTTTTAAAGGAATTATTGGAGGTTTGAGTCCATGCAGAAAGTAGAACTTTTAGCTCCTGCGGGAGATATGGAGAGATTGGAATATGCTGCTGTTTATGGTGCCGATGCTGTGTATTTTGGCGTTAAGGATTTTTCCTTAAGGAATTTTGCAGGTAATTTTACACTTGAAGAAGCGGATAGTGCATTAAAGTTCCTCCACGGTATGGGTAAAAAGGGTTACGTTACTTTAAATATATATCCTTATTCAGAAGAATATGGAGAGCTTTTAAAAGTGGCAAAAGGATTAGAATCTGTTGGTGCTGATGCATTTATAGTTTCAGATCTTGGTGTTCTAAATGAGCTTAAAAAGGCGGGGATAAGAACACCGCTACACATAAGTACTCAGGCAAACACCATGAGTGCGCAAACAATAATGGCCTATGCCGAACTTGGAGCAAAAAGAGTAAACCTTGCAAGAGAACTGTCATTTGAACGCATCTCTGAGATCCAATCAAAGGTAAAAGGGAAAGTGGAAACAGAGGTGTTCATACATGGGGCTGTCTGCTTTTCTTACTCAGGGCGCTGTGCAATAAGCGACTATATGACCGGTAGAAAGGCTAATCGCGGTGAATGTACACATCCTTGTAGATGGAACTATTATGTCGTAGAAGAAACAAGACCAGGAGAATATTATCCGGTTGCCGAGGATGAAAGAGGACTTTATCTTTTTAATAATAAAGATCTTGCTTTATTCCCTTATGTTAAAGAGCTATCGCGACTCGGCATTAACTCCTTCAAGATAGAGGGAAGGATGAAGACGATTCACTATATTTCAACAATTGTATCACTGTACAGAAGGATCATTGATGGAGAAAACATATCTAATGAAGAAGTAGTCAAAACCTTACATAAGGTCAGCAACCGGGGCTATACTCTAGGTTTTATGAAGGGAGGTTTAACACCTGAAGATTATGCGTGGGAGGATAATAAGCCGAAAGCTACTACGATATTTGTCGCTAACGTAGTTGAAGAAGGTGCAAATCCTGTCTTAAGGGTAAGGAATAGAATAAAGGCAGGTGATACCCTTGAGGTGCTATCGCCAGAAGGTAATGTTAGTGAAATAAAAATGCCTTTACCTTTAAAACTACAAGATGGATCAACAACAGATGTTGCACAGAATGAGGATCTTGTTATCGTAGGGCAGCATCTAAAAAAATATAGTATTTTGAGACGGGTACTTTAGTGTACTGTACGCTTTGTAACACTAATGTAGACAAGATCATTAAAATAAAAGGTAAAGAGTATTTTTTGTGTACTAACTGCGAGCTTCTTTTTATGTCCATAAATAGCAGGGTGACTAAGGAAGAGGAACGGCAGAGGTACTTAAAACATCAAAACGACATTTATGACACAGAGTATAAAAACTTTTTACTTAAGATAGCCGAACCATGTTTTGAATATATTAATCCTAGGTCTTTGTGCCTTGATTATGGGTGTGGCAACACGCCTAATATGGAATTAATATTTAAAGAACACGGTTTTGATATGGAGAGCTACGATCCATACTTTCAAATGAAAAAACTAGTAGGTCCGTATGATCTTATACTTTGTAATGAGGTTTGCGAGCACTTCTACAATCCTTTAAGTGAATTTAGAAAGCTCAAAGGCTTGCTTAAATCAGAAGGAGTCCTAGTTATTGGAACGAATATGCGATCTAGCTCCATAGATCTAAAAACATGGCATTATCTCAGCGATCCTACTCATGTATCAATTTATAGTATGAGATCCTTTGATGTTATTTCGGAGCTTTGTAATTTTAAGGTTTTAAAGATGGTAAATGACAGGATAATCATCTTAAAAGCCTTTACCTTAACCTGATTATGTAATAAATACATACTAGATGAGACGCTTTTTTTGGGGATTGATATTTTTAATTCTATGGGACACGGTTTGTATCTATTGGTTCGTCTGTGGGATCAAGAATCTTTGTGAGCAACCACAACAAGAAGTACCGGTTGTAGCTGTTGTACCATCCCCACCGCTAGCTCCTGTACTACCTCCTGCAGAACCCAAAATAGAACCTGAACCTGAACCCGTAAAACCGTTGATATTAACGGATGTATATTTCATATCTGACAGCTACATAGTCAAGAATATGGAAGACCTCCTAAATGGTACGCAACAGGCAATTGAATATTTATCAAAGAACCCAGAAAGTAAGGTTTATATTACTGGTCACACAAACAGGGGAGAGGATTATTATCTTAGCTCGCTCAGAGCGAAGGTAATTAAGCACTATATGATATCAAAAGGCGTACCGGATAATATTTTTATATTGGAATCAAAGGGATCTATTGAACCAAAAGCACCTGATGATACGCCAGAAAATAAAATGTTGAACAGAAGAGTTAATATCACTGTTAAGTAGAGGAGGCTTACTTTGGAATACATGATGTCATATCTGACGGATATGTTCGGACCTCAGGGGGCAGCTGCGATCCAGATCTCAATTATGGTACTGGTTGCTTTTCTTATAGGGGCACTTACCATTTTGGCCAACCAAAGATCAAAAGTTTCCAGTCTTAAAAGAGATGTAAGGTCACTAAAATCCGAACTTTCACTTACAAAGGAAGAATATAGGCGCATAAAGAACGAGAGAGATAAGATAATAGAAAGTTATAATTCTTTGAGCGTAGACAACAAAAAGTTCATAGACGAGTACAAGCAACTCAAAAAAGAATTTGAAACACTTAAAACTGAGCTCAATCTTGAAAAGAACAAGCCTGCACTTACTCCTTTGGGACACAGAGAAGAGATCAAGAAGTTAAAACTAGAGACTGAAAGACTTAAAGAGGATATCGATTTACTAAGCCAACAGAACCAGAAACTTAGGGATGAGGCAGATGTGATAAGGAACGAGAAGAATACGCTTAGAGAGGATTATTCAAAACTTAAAAGTTTCGCTACTATGGAGAAACAGAATACTATAGTGGAGATACGTGAGGCAAAACACGAAGCACAGCGTTATAAGAGTGAAAGCGAAAGGTTACATAGGGAAGTTGAATCTTTGAACAAGGCTATTTCAAGATTGAATTCTGATCTTGAGGATCTAAAGAAAAGAGACTTAGAATTAAGGCAGAGATTAAGGGAAGACCAGGTAAAATTAGAGGTAGAAAAACAGAACGTAAAACTTACGGAAAGAGAACGATTTGAAAGAGAAAAACAAAAACTACTAGAGAGCATCGGCGTAGTTTCTGAAGCAGACAAAGAAGATCTCCAACAAATAAGGGGTATAGGTCCGTTCATAGAAAAGAAATTACATACTATAGGTGTATATGCAATAAAACAGATCGCAAACTTTACAAAAGAGGATGTTGAAAGAGCAACAAAGCTTATAAAATATTTCCCTGGGCGAATAGAAAGAGATAATTGGATCTTTCAAGCAAAGGAGATCATCAGAGTTCAGACCAAGAAACTGGAGCTTATAAAAAAGTTAAGCTAAATATATTAACAGGCTCTTTAGATAATCAAACTCCTTATGGCATGGGTTTATGGGATGATCTTGCGCCAGGCGATGTTTTGAGATTATCTTTATGGTCCTGTTAGCTTCTTTTCCTGAAGCCGCGATTATTCTTTCGAACATTTCATCATCTATATAATACGAGCAGGAACAAGTTAATAGCAGACTGTCTTTGGGCATTTTTGAAATGACTGTTTTGTTGAGTTCCTTGTATCCTCTTTGAGCATTCTGGATGTCTGCCTTCTTTTTTGCGAATG
>CAYVOB010000055.1:0-9725 GCA_964452945.1 uncultured Bdellovibrionales bacterium | reverse complement strand
TTTGTGTGATTAAAAAAACCTTACCATGTTGAAAGAAAGTGACATAAAAATAACAATAACTGAATTAAAAGAAAAGTACGGCTACACAAAGGACGCCTTGCTTCCTGTACTGCAAGGTGTTCAGACAAAGTTCAAATACATACCGCGAGCTGCAATAAAGCGTATTGCTAAAGAGTTCCACATTTATGAGGCAGAGATATATGGTGTTGTGACCTTTTATGCACAGTTCAGACTTGATCCGATAGGTGACAACATTATAAAAGTATGCAAGGGAACTGCCTGCCACGTCGGTGGTGCAGAGACCGTTGGGGATGTTATAAGTGATATCCTGGGGATCAAGGTAAACGAAACTACCAAGGACAACAAATTCACAATAGAATATGTCGCCTGTCTTGGTTGCTGTTCTTTGGCACCAGTGATGATGATAAACGATAAAGTGTACGGACATCTTACTAAAGAGAAGATAAAGGAAGTCTTAAAAGATCATGCCTGATAATAAAAAACGAATAGTCGTCCTTATGGGAACCTGCGGAAAGTCAGCAGGAGCCGACAGTGTGTATTCAGCGATGGAGAAAGAGATAAAGAAAAGGAATCTTTCCCATGTTGAACTTGAACAGGCCGGATGTGCAGGATTATGTTTTTGTGAAGTTAACGTAAAAACATTCCATGGTGACCAGGAGGTCATCTACCAAAAGATGACACCTGCTGATGTCCCTGCTTTTTTGGAAGCAGAGGTAGTGAATAACAATATCTATGCAGAAAAACTCTTCAAGAAAGGAAAACCAGACGGGAAAGATCTTTTCCCAAAACAGCGACGTATTGTTCTTAGCGGTTGTGGCAAGGTGTCTCCGGACTCAATAGACAGCTATATTGCGGAAGGCGGATACGAAGCACTTAAAAAAATATTAAAGACCATGAAGTCGGAACAGGTCGTGGAAGAAGTTAAAAGGTCCGGCATTAGGGGACGGGGAGGCGCGGGATTCCCAACTGGGCTGAAGTGGGAACTTGCGAGAAGGAATCCGTCATCTGAAGGGAGATTTTTCATATGTAATGCGGATGAAGGGGACCCTGGTGCCTTTATGGACAGAAGTGTCCTCGAAGGTAATCCGCACCTTGTGATAGAAGGTATGATGATAGGTGCCTACGCAACAGGAGCCAGACAGGGCTATATATATGTAAGGGCGGAATATCCCCTTGCTGTCAAACATTCCCACAAGGCCATAAAGGATGCACGTGAAAAAGGTCTCCTTGGAAAGAATATCCTTGGAACTGATTTTTCATTCGATATAAAGGTAAAAGAAGGTGCCGGGGCATTTGTCTGCGGAGAGGAAACTGCATTGATAGCATCCATAGAAGGTAAAAGGGGAATGCCTAAACTAAGACCTCCTTACCCTGGGGAAAAAGGGCTTTTTGGTGCTTCAACCATAATAAACAACGTCGAAACCCTGGCCAATCTTCCGTGGATCATCATGAACGGAGGAGAATCATTCTCCAGTACCGGTCATGAAAAAAGTAAAGGCACAAAGATATTTGCTCTAGCTGGAAAGATAAAGAATGGTGGTCTTGTTGAAGTTCCCATGGGAACAACGCTCCGTGAGATCATATACGATATTGGCGGCGGAATGATAGATCCTGATCATAAGTTCAAGGCTGTTCAGCTGGGTGGTCCATCAGGCGGCTGTATACCGGAAACGCTGCTTGATACTCCAGTTGACTATGAAAGACTTACAGCTACAGGGGCAATAATGGGCTCAGGCGGCATGGTCGTAATGGATGATAGGAGCTGCATGGTCGACATAGCCAGATATTTCCTTAATTTTACTCAGAACGAATCATGTGGAAAATGTACCTTCTGCCGAATTGGAACAAAAAGGATGTTGGAAATATTACAAAAGATCTGTACCGGTAAGGCTATAATGGACGACCTCTCCCTATTAAAGGAGCTTGCAGATAAATGTAAAACAGCTTCTTTGTGTGGTCTTGGACAAACAGCGCCTAATCCGATCCTTACTACCTTAAAATACTTTGAGCATGAGTATATAGAACATATACAGAATAAACGTTGTCCGTCTAAATATTGCAAAGCCCTTATATCGTACAGGATAGACGAACAAAAATGTGTTGGTTGTACAGCTTGTGCAAAAGTGTGTCCGGTAAAGGCTATCTATGGAGAGAAAGGCAAAACGCATGTAGTGGACACTTCCAAATGTATAAAGTGTGGACTTTGTATGAATGCATGTAAGCGATATAAGGCGGTCATCATCGAATGAAGGTGACTATAAACGACAAGTTTTTTGAATTCTCTTCTCCATGCACGATACTTGATGCCTGTAAGACTGCAGGAATAGATATTCCTAATCTCTGTTTTGATCCAAGGACAGAAGCATTTACGTCTTGCTACTTGTGTGTGGTAGAGGTTGAGGGAGCTAAAGGTTTTGTTCCTTCCTGCTCCACCAAGATAAGCGATGGCATGGTCATAAGGACGAATACTGAAGCTGTAATGAAGGCAAGAAAGATGGCTCTTGAACTGTTATTCTCTGACCATTCAGGTGATTGTGTCGCTCCGTGTAGCATGAGTTGCCCTGCTGGCATAGATATACAATCTTATCTGGCTTATGTTGCTAACAAGGATTACGAGAGTGCAATAAGAATCATTAAGGACAGGAACCCTTTGCCTTTGGTGTGTGGGAAGGTTTGTCCAAGACCTTGTGAATTGGACTGTAGACGTGGACTTATTGATGAGGCGGTTGCAATAGATGCTGTTAAGCGGTTCGTTGCGGAATATGATCTTAATGGTACAAAGATATTTCTCCCTAAAATTGAAAAAGAAAAAGATAAAAGCGTTGCAATAGTAGGCGCCGGTCCGGCGGGATTAAGTTGTGCTTACTATCTTAGGCTGCAAGGATACAAAGTTGATGTTTACGAGGCTAAAGCTAAACCAGGTGGCATGTTGATGTGGGGCATACCTGAGTATCGGCTGCCCAAAAATGAGCTATTAAAAGAGATAAGTGTAATAGTATCACTTGGTGTTAACATAATTTATAACAAGACCTTGGGAGTGGATTTTAATATATCAGATATTAGATCCAAATATGATGCTGTATTTGTTGCAATAGGTGCACAAAAGAGTACGAAGATGCAGGTTGTTAACGAGGATTCAGAAGAGGTGTTCGGAGGGATCGATTTTTTGGAAGCGGTTTCACAGGGAAGAGCACCAAACATAAAAGGCAAGGATGTTGTTGTTGTAGGAGGAGGTAACACTGCAATAGATGCTTCAAGGACTGCAACAAGACTTGGTGCCAATGAGGTCACCATAGTTTACAGGCGAACAAGAGATGAAATGCCGGCAGAAGCATTCGAAGTTGCAGCAGCAGATAGCGAAGGTGTCAAGTTCAAGTTCCTTAGGGCTCCTATAGAGGTAGTTAAGGATGCTGGTAAGGTCAAGTCTTTAAGGTGTCAGGTTATGGAACTTGGTGAGCCTGATGCGAGTGGCAGAAGAAAACCTATACCGGTAAAAGATAAGGAAGATGCTGTTAAAGCAGATGTCATAATTTCAGCTATAGGTCAGAGTGTTGATGTTGTGTCTATTGAAGGGCTGGAACTTACAAAAAGAGGGACCATAAAAGTTGATGAAGACGGTGCTACCTATGAGACAAATATTGACGGTGTGTTTGCAGGTGGAGATGCTGTGTCCGGGCCTTATATAGCTATTGGTGCAATAGCTCACGGACTTTTGGCTTCTAAAGCTATAGATTCATATGTTTCAAAAAAAACGTTGGAAAGGGATAAGATGAACACTTTTGTGTTCTCTATGGGACGAAGAATAAAGGATGTGAATAAGGATTATTTGCCACAGGTAAAAAAGGCAAAAAGGGAAAAGAGCAAGGAGCTTGCGGTAAAAAGTAGGTTGGATAATTTTAGGGAAGTAGAATTTGTGTTCACAGAGGCACAGGCAGTTAAAGAGGCGAACAGGTGTATCAGCTGTGGCTGTATCGGGCATGATGAGTGCAAATTAAGGTCATATGCCGATCAATATAAGATAAATACTGATCTGATCAAGGGCGAACTGCGAACCCGAAGGGTTGATGACTCTTCTGAATATCTGCATTTTGATTCTACAAAATGTATAAAATGTGGCAAGTGCGTACGGGTTTGTGATGAGCTTAAGGGACTTGGTGCATTGGGTTTTGTTAATAGGGGCTTTTTGACGGATATGTTGCCGGCGTTACAGCAAAGCATAGTGAGCACTTCCTGTGTTGAATGTGGTCAGTGCCAGATCTCTTGTCCCGTATGTGCTATACAGGACAGAGCTGTCAGCATGCATCGGGTAGCACAATTTGAGAAGACTAAGGTAGAGTCTATTTGTAAGGAGTGTTCTGTAAATTGTAAGATAACCATACACTATGCAGGTAAAGTACCTGTTAGGATAACTCCACAGAATATTGGTGCTGAGAATGAGCCTATGTTGTGCAAACTCGGACGCTATGATGTGCTTAAGGACTATGAACGATCGTTTGGATTTGATGAGAACAGCTACAAGCAGCTTGAACTATATGATCAAAGTATAGAGGACATCCATGGCTCTATGAAGGATTCCGATATTATAATTAATTATGGAGTGGACATAGTTAAATATTTCTCTCCAGTAAGTTCCTGCTTAAAGAAAATTTTAGATGATGATCCCAAAAGAAATAGTGCCGGATATCTATACCTCAGTGACGCGAATAAGGTAAAGGAACTGATCCTGGGTGATAAAAAGACACTCTTGCTTGTCAACGAAATGGCTCTCGAAACAAAAATGCTTAAAGACATTATTAAGGCAAGGTCAGAAGGAAAATTAAAAATACTGAACCTGGTAAAAAGGACCGATCTTTAATCGAGCTCTTTTTTGATTATGGTACCTACGCCATTCCTGCCGTTGAGGATAACTTCTATCGGAGTATCTAGGACAATATGCTTTACCAACTCGTTCTCGAATATGGATCGTTGTTTCTCCAACCACTCCCAATCTATGAATTCGTTATCTTTATTCACAGGTATGGACATATAGCCTATGCCCAGAGAGGTTATATTATGGAAAAAGTGTGATCCATGTGACGGATCTATATTAAAGGTCTCCAATGCCACTTCAACGAGCACTTTGGCGTTAGATATATGATGCCATTTGACCGGTATACCAAGCCATGGGTCCGAACTACCCCATCTTCCAAGTCCGACAAAAAGAGCTTGCCCTTCCAGCTTGTTATTTATCTCGCCTATTTGTTCTGCGATCTTTTGAGTATTGGCAGCATCAAAGTTGTGTGGCTTGACATAGATTATATTTTTTATGCCCTTTATTATACCGTTACCCATTGAGTGGGTTGAATTACAAAGGATGTTCTCTTTTTCAATGTGTCCGAGCTCTATGTTCGACTGCTCTTTGCCGGAGATCATTGGCCTGATCTGCAAGAAGTAGAACTTATGCCTTTCATTTGGTCGCTTGGCCAGATCGACCGCAAATTCTATTTCCACACTACTTTCAAGACCGGTTCTACCCAGGTTAAGTATGTCGGTGAGGAGTTCCGCTAATGGGAAAAGGTTTGACCTTAATATGTGTGCAAATGATACAAATTTTAATCCTTTGTGGTGTATCCCGTCCCTTACTACATCGTTATCAACGTCGTAAGTGCTTCCAACGGCATTAAGTGTTCCGTCTTTTTCTGCCCTTGCCAGGGTTTCCTTTCTAAGTGTGGTGCTTTCATTCCACGATAATATTGGGTTTGAATTAAAAAGATCCAGTGCAAAGAACTCCCTCTGAGTATTTTGTATGGAAAAATCAGAGGAGACCATGTCTGGTAGTATGCCTGGATGTTTTGGTGAGAACTGTAAAAGATTTTGACCTTCCATCAAAGCTTTCCCAAGACCAAGCACTACATATGCTACTCCATCCTCGTGTTTCATGCCGGCGAGCGGGAAAAAATTGATGGTCCTGGCTACACCAGAAAAACTTGGATAGAATATATCGTCATACTGTCTACCCGCTATCTGTTGGATCACAATGCCCATTTTTTCTTCTTCTATTCGGTTATTTGTGGAGGTTAAGTAGGCCTTTGCAGATTGGTAGAAGGTAGAGGCATATATTAATTTTATAGCGTAAAGCAACTGCTTTAGTCTTACTGTTATATCAGGGTGATTATTTGGGAGCATATAAGTTGAATATATACCTGCGAATGGTTGTGCATGTGAATCCTCAAGAAGGCTGGAAGAGCGTACCGCTATAGGCGTGTTTATCTGTTTTAAATACACAGAGAGCTTTTTGGAAAGTTCATCACGTATCTTTGAGCGTAAGAACATATCAGCAATTTTTTTATCGTCATTTTCCTGCATCGCCTTCATGGAGAGTTTGTTCTGCTTGACGAATTTATCAAATTCGTCGGTCCCAACAACGATGGTATTGGGTATACAGATATCAATATCCTTATATTTATCCATCAATACATGCGACTGTTTTTGTGCGAGGAGTGCATTTATAAATGCCAGCCCTCTAGCTTTACCTCCAAGGGAGCCGCTGCCCATCCTCCTGAAGTTATATTCAGCGTTGGATCTTTCAAATGCAAAATCAGCTATTACTCCTCTTTGGGACTCAAAACGTGTCTGACCTAATGAATCTATAAGGTCCTTTCTTAGCTCATCAACACTTTTGAAGTCCTCTACTTTTCTAGGACGCAGTTGACTCGCCAGCAGGAACTCTCCGCGTGCCATTAACCAGATTGAGAATTGGTTCCTTTGTGCATGATAGATAAGTGATTCGTCGGGTATAGTTTTTAGCTTCTCTTCCAATCCTTTCATGTCTGACGCTCTACCAACGACTTTACCGTCGGGTAACTTGAATACAAAATCACCGAACCCGAGTTCTTTTTTTAAGAATTTCCCTAGTTCAAGCAGCAGTACTGGGGAATTTTTGTCTATGAATGATACATGCATGGCTTCTGCACGAGTGCGGTTCTCTGCTTCGTTAGAATGCAGTATGATTGGGAGGTCAGGTATAAGTTCTCGAGTCTCTTTTATAAGGCTGAAGCCGGCTTCCGGGTCTAAGACCCCATTCTTTGAGAACCTTACGTCGGAGATCATGCCTATCAGATGGCTTTTATACTCTATACAGATCTGTCTTGCTTCCTCATAATTGGTTGCCAAGAGGACTTTTGGTCTGGTCCTCATCCTAAAGATCTTTTTTTCTTTATTTAAGCTCACGGACATTAGCGATCGCGTTTGATCCATTACTTCGTAATAAAGCAGAGGAAGGAAAGAAGAATAGTTCTTTACTGAATCCTCAACGACCAATATTACACGGACATTGGCTATTTCTGTATCGTGTTTTACATTTAACCTGTCCTCTATAAGTTTGATGATAGCAAGGAACACTTTTGTATCGCCATTCCATGCAAATACGGCGTCAAAGGTCTCACTCAGTTCTTTTGAGTCTAGGGCAGGTAGTCTGCCGGGTGCGTGGGTCAATAATACCGTAGAGATATGCTGATATTTTTGTTTGGTCTCTCTACAAAAATTTATTACGTCCATTGTGTCAAGTTGCAAGGTTGTTATTACAAGGTCGTAGTTCTTGACCATTAACATCTGTCTGGCTCTTTCCAGGTTGGCTGCACGTGTTATTCTTGGGGCATAGTGTAGATGGAAGTCAGAATATTCTGTAAAGATCCTTTCGTTTAGTTGGCCGTCCTCTTCAAAGATGAATGCATCATATAGGCTTGATACAAGAAGTATCTCTTGGACATGGTGCGGCTGTAGTTCATAAAAACCTCTCAATTGAGGCTTAAGGGTGCTCATAGAGTATTTTTTAATATATTTTTCCATTTATGCATTATAAAACTGCATAAAGTGCTAATTATTTTATAGGAGGTGCTTTTATGGGTTTTATGGACCTTGTTAGGCTTAGAAAAAGCGTTAGAGACTATAAAAAAGCTCAGGATATTGATCCTAGGACACTGAACAAGATCCTTGATGCTGGTCGTCTTGCCCCCTCAGCAAAGAATCTGCAGGAATGGAAGTTCATAGTTGTAAGGGACAGGGAGTTACTCTTAAGGCTGGTACCTGCGTGTAAGGAACAAAAATTCATTGCCGATGCCTCTGCCGTAGTGGTCGGCTGTTCAGATATGACTAACTATGTGATGAGCTGTGGGCAACCGGCATATCCTATAGACCTAGCTATAGCCCTGGAACACATGGCTTTGATGGCGGCAGAGCTTGGCATTGGCTCATGCTGGATAGGAGCTTTTGAGGAGAACAAGGTCAAGGACCTTTTGGATATCCCTGCCCACGTTAGAGTGGTCAACCTTTTGGTACTGGGTTACCCCTCTCAGGAACTAGCTAGAATAGTTACCACGACGAGAAAAGATATTGATGAAATAACTTGTTACGATAAATGGTCTTTTTAAGGAGGCTCACGATGAGGATAATGAAGAACTTAGTACTGATCTTTTTTCTTAACTTGTTCCTTACTGTGTTAGTATTCGCCGAGACCCCGAACGCAAAGCACATATTCCTGTTCATAGGTGACGGTATGGGTCTTTCCGAGGTTAATGCTGCAGAAGCCTATCAAGCGGCTATAGATGGTAAAATAGGTATAAAAAAACTTAGTTTCACACAGTTCCCTGTTCTGGGTATTGCGACCACCTATGCAAAGGATCGCTATATTACCGATTCTGCTGCTGCAGGTACTGCGTTGGCTACAGGTAACAAGACCTCTGTTGAGACCATAGGAATGGATGCATCAAGAAAAAATGCATTGAAGAACCTTACGGAGCTAGCGAAGGAAAGAGGGATGAAGACGGGGGTCGTTTCAACAGCTAACATAGATGATGCCACTCCTGCAACTTTTTATGCCCATGTTCCACAAAGGGCTATGTATAAGGAAATAGATGAGGCTTTTGATAATAGCAGTGTAGACATTTTCGCCGGTGGCGGGGTCAAAAAAATGGTTAAAAGGTCCTATATGATTTGTACTCGTTTGGAGAAGGACAAGTCTTGCCCGTTTGCGATAGATAGTAAGAACAGCGATATAAAGCTCTCGGAGTTTACCAGAAAGGTCATCGATAAGCTGGAAAATCCAGCCGGTTTTTTTGTTATGATAGAGGCTGGTAAAATAGATTGGGCCAATCATGCAAATGATGCGGCGACTGCTATAAAGGAGGTCCTTGCTCTGGATGAAGCGGTCAAGGTAGCTGTTGATTTTTATGAGGAACATCCCGATGATACCTTGATAGTGGTCACCTCTGATCACGAGACTGGAGGTTTTGCGCAGGGCTCAAGAAGCATGGAATATAAATCTGATCTTAAAAAACTCAATATACAGAAAGTGTCCGGAGATACTTTTGACTATGATACCAGGGACTATAAAAATTTTTCTGACGTAAAACCTTATTTAAGGGAGAAGTTCGGTTTTTGGAAAAAGAGCGGCTTTGAAATAACACCAGAGGACGAGGAAGAATTGGAGAAAGCCTTTTTGAAGAGGTTGAATGCTAAACCTGGTTCTAATGATGTTTATGCTCTCTCCTCTAAAGTGACACGTCTCTTGAACTCTAAGGTTGGTCTTGGGTGGACAACAGGCAGCCATACAGCTATGCCTGTTGGGGTTTTTGCCAAGGGTAAAGGTGCTGAACTTTTTAAGGGGTACATAGACAATACCGATGTAGCAAAGAACATTATAAAAACAATGGAGCTTAAATAATGAG